>JAFSYV010000083.1 GCA_017443585.1 Lentisphaeria bacterium
GAACCATCGGTGGCAGAGCTTGGCCCCGCAGGTCCCGGAACAGTTGGAAACGGTGAGGGCGATGCGCTGATCCACAGCCCCCGCCCACAACGCGGTCTTGCCCAGACGGCTGTGGCCGTGAACGGCGATCTTCGCCGGATCGATCTCCGGGCAGGTCTCCAGAAAGTCGATGGCCCGCTGGATCCCCCACACCCAGGCGCTGATGGCGCCGGAGTCCCTTTCGGGGGAGTTCCACTGCTCCGGGGTGTAGAAGAAGCGCATGATGCTCTTTTCGAACCCGGCGGGAACGTCGGGGTAGATGTCGAAGTAGCAGATCGTGGCCGTGGCATAGCCCCGTCTGAGGACCTCTTCCACGACCCAGCGGCCGGTCCCCTTCCCCCGTGCGGACTCCTCCGCCCGGCCGTCGGCCTGCCGCAGGGAGCCGGGAACGGCGGGGGCGTACCGTTCGAAGGGATGGAAGGTGATGCCGGGATCGGCGTCGATCTCATGATTGCCCTTGAAGTTCAGACCGAAGAAAACGGGAGCTTTGCCCTGAGCGTGAGCGGGGAAGTAGAGCAGCAGGTGAAGGATCCGCTCCAGCCCCTTGTGGCGGCAGATGATATCCGCTTCGCGGCGGATCCCGAGGCCGCCGAAAACGGGGGCTTCGGAAGTAACCTTGAAGAGGACTTCCCCGCACCGGGGCGGCACGGGGCCGTACATGTACTTTTCGAAGGCGGCGACGAGACCGGGCCGGATCCGGGACTGGAACTCCGTCCCCGTGGTGTCCCCGTTCACGGGGAGCTCCGGCAGGGGGATGCGGGGGACCTTCGACTCGTCGGTGTTCATCCGTTCCGCCTGTTCCTGGATCTCGGGCGGAAAATTTTCATCGGCAAAACGCTTTTCCATAACTTCTGATGACCTCATTTTCGCAGGTTCGACACTTGTGTTTCATTCAACATACCACCGAAAAGGCAAAAAATCAACCGCAAAGGCCCCAAATATCGGTAAAAAAATTCCCCCGCGGACTTGAAATTTTCGCGTTTCAGCTATATATTTTACCAATAGCGATTTTCAAAATCACAGGAGAAGTCATTATGTCCGGTCACAGCAAGTGGGCAAACATCAAGAACAAGAAGGCCGCCGCCGATAAGGTGCGGGGCAAAGCATTTTCCCGTATCGGCAAGGAGATCATGGTCGCCGCCAAGATGGGCGGAGCCGATCCCAACGCCAACCCCAAACTCCGTGCCGCTCTCGCCGCCGCCAAGGCGGTCAACATGCCCAACGTCAACATCGACCGGGCCATCAAGAAGGGCATGGGCGAACTGGGCGACGTCACCTTCGAAGAGATCGTCTACGAAGGCTATGCCGCAGGCGGCGTGGCGGTCATCGTCGAATGTCTGACCGACAACCGCAACCGTTCCATCAGCGAAGTCCGCATGGTCTTCGACCGGACCGGCGGCAATCTGGCCGGTTCCGGCTCCGTGGCCCGCATGTTCCAGCGTCAGGCTCACTTCGTCATCACCGGCGACTGGGCCGATGAGGACAAACTCATGGAAGTCACCCTTGACGCGGGCGCCGACGACATCCAAGTCTCCGACGGCGTGGCCGAGATCTGGGCCGCTCCCGAAAACTTCGAAGCCCTCGCCAAGGTCCTCGACGAAAACCAGATCCCCACCGAAGAGGCCGGGATCGTCCGCAAGCCCGACATGGTGGTGGAACTCACCGACGCCAACACGGCCCGTCAGGTCATGCGTCTGGTGGACCGGATGGAGGAACTGGACGACGTCCAGCAGGTGACCGCCAACTACGAGATCGCCGACGCCATCGCCGCGGAACTGGAGGCCGAAGAGTAATCGCCCCGAACGCACACAGGCGGCGTCGCTTTATCGAGTGTGAAGCGGCAGCCGCCTGAGTTTTTTTGAGGAGGAAAGATCATGTCCGATTGGGCTGAACGCTGTGCCCGGTACACCATCACCGACGGAAGCACCGGATTCGAACTCAACTATGCCGGAATGAACTTCGCCGAAGACGAGCTCGCCGCCATGGAGCCCCTTTTCGCCAGAGCGAAAGAGGGCATCGCCGCCATCGAAAGGGGCGAGATCAAGAACCCCGACGAAAAGCGCAAGGTGACCCACTTCACCGACCGGATCGCCTATTGCAAGTCTCCCCTCTTCGCCCAGGTCGAGGAGTTCGCCCGCAAGGTCCGCGAAGGGAGCTTGAAAGGCTCCACGGGGAAGCCCTTCACCGCCGTGGCGGTCAACGGCATCGGCGGCTCGGCGCTGGGCCCCCAGCTGCTCCAGTTCGCCGTCAACGGCCCCTACTGGAACGAACTTTCCGCCGAACAGCGCAAGGGGGGCCTCAAGATCTACTTCCTCGACAACACCGATTCGGCGGAGTTCGCCGATCTGTGTCAGGTCATGGACCCGGAAACCACTTTGCACCTCGTCGTTTCCAAGTCGGGCGGCACCCAGGAAACGAAGAACAACATGACCGCCATGGAAAACTTCTACGCCGCGCGGGGCCTTGATTTCGGCCGCCACGCCGCCGCCGTCACCATGCCGGGGAGCAAGCTGGATAAGCACGCTGCCGAAAAGGGTTTCCTCGCCTCCTTCGAAATGGCCGACTCCATCGGGGGCCGCACCAGCGAAAGCGCCATCGTGGGTCACGTGCCCGCCGCATTGACGGGGATCGACTTCGAGCGCTTCATCGCAGGGTTCCTCCACATGGACGAACTCACGAGGCGCCCCGATCCCCGGAGCAACCCCGCCATGATGCTCAGCGCCATGTGGTACATCGCCGGGCGGGGCCGGGGCGACCGGAACATGGTCATCGTGCCCTACAGCGACCGTCTGGTCCTGCTGTCGCGCTATCTGCAGCAGCTGGTCATGGAAAGTCTGGGCAAGGAGCTGGATCTCGTCGGCAAGGTCTGTCATCAGGGGCTCAACGTCTTCGGCAACAAGGGGGGCACCGACGCCCACGCCTTCATCCAGCAGCTCAACGACGGCCGGGACGACTTCTTCGCCACCTTCATCGAGGTGCTGCGCGACGCGCAGAGGATCGAACTCGGCGACGGCAACACCATGGGGGATTACCTCCACGGCTTCTGCGCCGGGCTCACCGCCGCGCTCCGGAACAAGAAACGGCAGACCATCACCGTCAGGATCGGGCAGCTGACCGTCTTCGAACTGGGCATGCTCATCGCCCTCTACGAACGGGCCGTGGCGATCTACGCGGAGTTCATCGGCATCAACGCCTTCCACCAGCCGGGCGTGCAGGCCTACAAGCTGGCGGCCACAGGGGAACTTCAGCTCAAGGCGAAATTGGACACCGTGCTGAAAGGTCTTTCCGGATTCCGGGGGACCGCCGCCGACTTCGCCGCAAAAGCGGGCGTTCCGGAGCAAGCCGCCGAGACGTGCAGCTGGCTCCGCCGCATGGCCGCCAACGGAGCCGTGAAAGCCGAATTCGACGGCAAAGAGTGGATCTTCAGCTGTTTCTGAACTCAACGATCATGGACGCGAAGGAGCTTCTGAGAGTCGAAGATCTGGAATGCGCCTACGGCAGTGTCCGGGTGCTTTCCGGGGTCTCCTTTGCCCTGAAAGCAGGTGAAGTCCTCGGCATCGCCGGGGAAAACGGCGCGGGCAAATCCACCCTCGTCAAGAGCATCTGCGGGCTCCTCGCGCCCCGTTCGGGCCGTATCACCCTCTCCTGCCCCGTGGCGGCGATCCATCAGGAATTCAACCTGGCCCCGGACCTGACCGTGGCCGAAAACCTCTTTCTGGGGAGCGAGATCACGAAGAAGGGGCTCCTCGACCTCAAGACCATGCGACGCCGGGCAAGGGAACTTTTCGCCCCTCTCGGGGTCTCCATCGATCCGGACTGCTCCGTCGGTACGCTTACCGTGGCCGAAAAGCAGATGGTCGAGATCGCCAAGGCCGCCGGAGCGAACGCGGGTCTCCTCATCATGGACGAACCCACCACCGTGCTCAATCAGGTGGAAACGGCCCGGCTCTTCAAGCTCATGGCCGCCCTGACCGCCCGGGGCACGGGGATCATCTACATTTCCCACAAGCTGGACGAAGTGCTCTCGGTCTGTTCGCAAGTCCTCGTCCTGCGGGACGGCGAGACAGTGGGCTGCTTCCAAGCCTCGGAGCTCACCCCCGTGACCCTCGCCGAAAAGATGGTGGGGAGGGAACTCAACGGGGTATTCCCGGAAAAACTCCCCGCAGGCACGGGGGAAGTCCGACTCGAAGCCGAACACCTCTGCGCTCCGGGAGCAAGGGATATTTCCTTCACGCTCCGGAGCGGAGAGATCATGGGCCTCGCCGGGCTCAACGGCGCGGGGCGCACGGAGCTGGCCGAAGCCCTCTTCGGGCTCAGGAAAATCACCTCGGGCACGGTCAGGATCGACGGCAAAGCAGTCAGGATCCGCTCCGCCGCCGACGCGCTCCGGCACGGGATGGCCTTCCTCACCGAAGACCGGCAGGGGAGCGGGATCCTGCCCGAGTTTCCCATCGCCGCCAACATGACATTGTGCTCCCTGCCCCGCTACGCGCGGGCCGGGATGGTCAGTTCCGCGAAAATCTTCCGCCGGGCGTTGGAATACATCCGCTCCTTCAGGATCAAGTGCACCGGGCCCGACCAGTTGGTCCGGGACCTGAGCGGCGGCAACCAGCAGAAGGCCGCCATCGCCAAGTGTCTGGATACCGGCCCCCGCATCTTCATCTTCGACGAGCCCACGCGCGGCGTGGACGTGGGCGCACGACGGGAGATCTACGATTTCCTGCGGGACCTCGCCGCCGCCGGGTGCGCCTGTCTTCTCATCTCCTCCGATCTGGAGGAGCTGCTGGGACTCTGCCGCAAAGTTCTCGTGCTCCGCGGCGGCGCTTCCGCAGGCTTCGTCGAAGAGAAGGATCTTGACGAACAACACATCATCCGCAAAGCCACCGGAGTCGAAGTATGAAGAAATTTCTCGAAACCTACGCCCCCTGGATCGCCCTGCTGCTGCTGCTGATCCTCTGCGTCATCACCTGTGAATCGTTCCGGATCCCGGCCAACTACGCCGTCATGCTCCGGCAGGCCTGCTACACCGGGATCATCGCCGTAGGCATGACCTTCGTCATCGGCGCGGGCGGCATCGACCTCTCGGTGGGTTCCATCTTCGCGCTCTCGGGAGTGGCGGCCTTCAAGCTGGCCCCCCTCTGCGCCTCGAGCCCCGGCGGAGTCTTCGCTTCCGTCGTCCTGCTCGCGCTCCTTACGGGCGCGGTCTGCGGCGCGGTCAACGGGGCCCTTGCGGGATTCGCCAAGCTGCCCCCCTTCATCGTCACATTGGGGACCATGTCCATCTTCCGTTCTCTCGCCCTCTACTCCGGCGAAGCCGGGCGGGTGGGGTTGAACAACGCCCCCCTCGCCGCCCTCGACAGCGCCGGGACGGTGTGGATCTTCCTCGTCTGCGCCGGGGCGGGGGCGCTGATCCTGAGCCGGACCGTCTTCGGCGTCCGGGTCCGGGCCACCGGGTCCAACGAAAAGGTCGCCCGCTTTTCCGGCATCGGGACGGGGGCCATCCGGTTCCAGACCTATCTCTACACGGGGCTCCTCTGCGCTCTCTCCGCCCTCCTCTGGGGCGGGAGATTGGGGGGCATCAGCTCCGCCAACGACGGCATGGGGGCGGAACTGGACGCCATCGCCGCCGTCATCGTGGGCGGGACCAGCATGTCCGGCGGCAAGGCCTCGGTCACGGGGACTCTGGCGGGCATCCTGATCCTCACGGTCATTTCCAATGCGTTGGTGGCGTGGGGCATCTCGCCCCGGCTCCAGGAGTGCGTCAAAGGCGCGGTAATCATCATCGCGGTTCTATCCCAATATCGAAAGGAAAGGTGAAACTATGCGAAAACTTCTTCTCCCGCTCTTCTTCTGTGCGGCGCTGGTCTTCTTCAGCGGCTGCGGCAAGGCAGAGAAAAAACTCAGGATCGGCATCTCCATCCCCGCCGCCACCCACGGCTGGACCGGGGGCGTGGTCTGGCATGCCGAACAGGCCAAAAAACGCATCGAAAGCGCCAATCCCGACGTGAAGGTGACCGTGGCCACCAGCGGCAGCGGCGCGGCTCAGGTCAACGCCATCGAAACGCTCCTCATGCAGAAGCCCGACGCGCTGGTGATCCTGAGTCAGGAGCCGGAGCCTCTGGACAACGTCTGCCGCCAGGCGAAAAAGCAGGGCGTCTATCTGGTGGTGGTCTCCAATCCCCTCCCCTCCAAGGCTGAAGACGTCTTCGTCAACGGCGACAACACCAGTCTGGGCGAAGCCGCCGCCGTGGCCATCGGCGACGCCCTCGGCGGCAAAGGGGACATCCTCGTCATGGAAGGGGTGCTGTGTCCCATCAACACCGAGCGGGTCAACGGCTTCAGGAAGGTCCTCAAGGCGAAGTATCCCGGCATCAGGATCCTCGATTCCCAGCCCACCGACTGGAACACCGAAAAGGGTTTGAAGCTCATGGAAAAATACCTGCAGAAGTATCCGAAGGTGGACGGCGTCTGGGCCGGAGACGACGATGTGCTCATCGGCGCCCTCAAGGCCTACCGGGAATCGAAGCGCTCCGACGTAAAGGCCTTCGTGGGCGGCGGCGGCGCAAAGATCATCGTCAAGATGGTCATGGACAAGGATCCTCTCGTCCGGGGCACCGTCACCTATCCGCCCCGGATGGTGGAGATCGGCGCCGACCTGGCCCTCAAAGGTCTCCGGGACGGCAAGAAGAACACCGGCGCCCGCGAAGTGGTGGTCAAGTCCGAAGTGGTGACCCCCGCCAACGCTTCCAAGCACTATTTCCCGCAATCGCTCTACTGACACGCAAACCACAAAAAAGATCCCCGGAGCCTCACGGTTCCGGGGATTTTTTTGTCTGCGCCGGGGAGGTGGGAAAAACCGGCCCCGGCGGACTATGAATACTATGAATACTATGAATACTGCATACGGATTTATTTGCGGCGGCGGATCTCCACTTGACGCGCCATGCGTCCGTCGTCGGGGAGCGTCAGCGTTTCGCAGTCGTTGCGCCTGCGGATGATCCGCAGCTCGGTCGGGCCGGGACCGTGGACGGTCAGCCGGGCGGTGTCGCTGTCGCACGCATCGACTTCGATGAAGTGATCGAGCCCGCAGGAAACGAGGGCGAAGGGCAGGACCGTGAAAAGCGCCGCCTGACGCTCCTCGACCGTGACGGAGACCCGGAGCTCCGGCGTCACCACCGTGACCTGCTTCACATTGCCCTTGACGCTCCAGTCGGTGTTGAGCATGTTCAGGCGCAGGCAGTTTTCCTCTTTCCGGAAGTTCCAGAAGACCTCTCCCGAAGGATCGACGACGTGATATTCGCCCTGGCAGTTCCCCGCGAGGAAAGCCGTGACCGAGGCTGAAAGACGCTGAAGCTTTTCGTGGCCCGGATAGGCCCACGCCGTGAGGGTGTAGACGCTCCCTTTACCCAAGTCGTATTTCACCACGAGGGGCAGACCGGAATCGGCGTCCCAGACGACGACCTCAGCTCCCGCAAGATCGATGTCCGCGATGAAGCAGGGGCCGTCCTCTTCGGGGGAAGCCGAAGGCTGGGCCGACAGCTCCACGTCTGACAGGTCGAGCCCGGAGTTGAAGCGGTCGCGGTACGCTGTGCCGCTCCGGCCCTTGACCGCGATGCCGCAGAGCTCCTTCAGGTCGCCCCCGTTCCACAAGGCCAGATCCTCCATATCCCGGAGGAAATCCCGCTTCACGTGGGTGGAGAACTGGGGCAGTCCGGTGAAGAGGATCCCGCCCTGCTCCACAAAGCCTTTCAGTTTCGCGAAGTCCTCCGGGATCATGGTGTTCCAGCCCAAGTTGAGGAGCAGTTTGTAGCGGGTGAAATAGGAAGCGTCCGCCTCCACGGGCACCTCGTCGAAGTCCCCGTAGGGGGTCCCCGAAAAGAAGAATCTCCGGCGGTCGAAGCGCTGACGCAGGGGATGGGTGCTCGCCCCCGGCATGAGCACATCCAGGATCTGACGGCACTTTTCCGGCTGCCGGTGGCCCCACTCGGGAGCGGGATTGCCGAAGCGTCCCCAGACGGAGTAGTCCGGCGTCTGCTCGCTGCCGCAGATGAAGCCGTTGAAAGGAGCCGCGTAGCGCCCTTCCAGAAAGGCGATGTTGCGGAGGACCTGCCCCTTCCGGGGGTGGGTCTTCATGAACTTGAAGAACGCCCTCGTCATATCCCGTTTGCCCTTGGTGAGGGCGTCGTCCCACGCCTGCCGTTCCTCCTTGAACATGAGGAAGAGGCTGTCTTCCTCGTAGATCATGGAGGCCCCCATCATCCACGGCTGGAAGAGGGAAAGGTAGTAGAGCCCCAGATGGTTTTCGAAATAGGGCTGGACGGCGTGCTGGATGGCGATGTGGACGCCCCATTCGCCCGAGCCCAGGGCTTCCGCCGCGGGGCGGGCCTGCGAACAGAGGTGCTGCGTATGGGGGACCATGGTCTCGGTGCGGAGGAAATCCACCCCGGCGAGGTAGCAGTAACGGTGGCCGCCGGAGGCGTCGCCGAAGGCGCTGCGCCCCACCTTTTTCGCCCGGTCGATCTCCGGTTTCAGGTAGGCGAGATAGTGCTCCATGGCCTCTTTCATATCCCCGGAGCCCCACTGTTCATCGGGGTCGAAAGCGTAGACCGCGCCGGGCCATTCGTGACGGCCCGCGCTGTGGAACATCTCGCCCGCGGCACGGACGAGGACGCCGTCGTCGAAGTCGGTGGCGGCCTCCACATGGATGTGGTGCGTACGGCAGAAATCCCCCCAGCGTTCGAGGAGTTCGGGAGCCACGGGCCGGTGGCGACTGGCGCCCCACGCGGCGACTTTGGCATCTTCCGCCGACATGGCCTTGCGGCGGGCCTTGATGGCGTAGAGGAAGGAGCGGAAGACCACCAGATTCCCCAACCGGGTCCGGTCGGTGTAATCAAGGAGCCAGTCCATGAAGCCGCTGTCGTCGTGGGGGACGACGGTCATGTCGTAGCCCACGGTGACGGGGGGATCTTCCTCGGGGAGCGCGTAGACCTCTTCCACCGTGCCCCGTGAATTTTCCGCCCGGAACTCGACGTTGACGCCGGGCTCCTTCAGGCAGAAGTTAAAATGGTTCCAGCCCTGTTTCAGGGCGAGATCGCAGCCGCCGCCGGGCCAGGTGATCCGGCAGGGGCCTTCGCTGCACGAGAAGATCCTGCCCGTCATCGGCTCCCCGGCGAGGACCCAGCGGGGCAGAGTGAATTGGAGGTGGCGGTACGAGGAACGGCGCAGGGAAATGCGGTTCACCAGAATGAACCCCTCATCGTGGCCGTTGCGGAGCTCGAAGGTGTGCTCTCCGGGAGCGCAGGGGAAGCGCATCCAGAGGTCTTCGAGCATCTGCATGAAGCCGTCGTGCTCGCGGAAAAACCACTTGAGTTCCGCGACGACCCGTCCGTCGCAGAGAAGCGTCACGGGGAAAATGTCGTGCATCTGCTTTTCCGCGCCGGGGGTGTACGCGGGGGCCGCCATGGCGGTCACGTGAAGGAGCGACTCCTGAAAGTCCGCGCCCGTGTCGGGGACGGAGGCGGTGAAGGAAAGCCCTTGCCCCGGAGCGATCCACGCGGTGCGCATCCGCGCCCAGTCCCGGACGGGGACGCAGGTCAAATCGTCGGCTTCCCACAGCTTTTCGCCGGGGAGCGCGTTCCGGTGGAACCAGTAGAAGTTCTTCCGGGTGACGATCACATGGCAGGGGAGGAATTTCGGCCCCACGTGGCGGACGATCCGCCCCTTTTCCAGCAACTCACGGGCGATGAAGGAAAGATCCCCGGAACAGGTGTGGAGGAAAAACTGCGTGTTCTCGTCGCCTTCGGCTTCCACCCGGATCCCGGCCATTCCCCGTTTGGTGGAGCTTTCCCAGGAGTTGCCGGGGAGCGGAGTCTCCACGGCGCACTGCCCCGGACCGTACCAGATCACGGGATAGGCGAGCCGGCAGATCTTTTCCAGCTTCCCGCCGGAAACGGTCAAGTTGCCGTCCCAGCGGAAGACGGGATGGTAGTGGCGGCGCGAATAGAGAAACTGGTATCCCCAGTCGATGCGGAATTCCAGTTTCATGATTTACAGATTCTCGGCGATGTAGTCCGCCGCGTTGCGGAAGATGGCCACGCCGTCCCCTTCGGAGGCCATTTTGCCCATGGCCCGGTCCCGCGTCCAGTCGGGAGAGTTGAAGGGCGACAGGAAAGCTTCCGGATGGGGCATGAGCCCGAAGATCCGGCCGGTCCGGTCGCAGATCCCGGCGATGGAGTTGACGGAACCGTTGGGGTTGGCGGGAAACTCCGTCGCGGGAGTGCCGTCGGCGTTGCAGTAGCGCAGCGCCACCTGATGGTTGGCCTCGATGGCGGCGATGACTTCGGGCGTTGCCACGAACTTGCCTTCGCCGTGGCGGAGGGGCAGACGGAACTGATCCAGACCGCGGGTGAAGACGCAGGGCGAAGCAGATTCCGCCTTGAGGATGCACCAGTCGTCCCGGAAGACGCCGCTGTCGTTGTGGGCCAGAGCCGCCTCCTGCGTAAAGTAGTCGCCGCGGAGCGCCGGGACCATGCCCAGCCGGGTCAGGGTCTGGAACCCGTTGCAGATGCCGATGACCAGTTTCCCGTCGTCGATGAACTTCTGCAGCTGGTCCTGGAGCTTGAACTTCACCCGGTTGGCGAAGACCGTGCCGGACCCCAGATGGTCGCCGAAGGAGAACCCGCCGATGAAGCAGAGGAGTTGAAACTCCGCCAGAGTCCTTTTCCCGGCGATGAGGTCGTTGAGGTGGACCTTTTCCGGCGTCATGCCCGCGAGCTTGCAGGCGGCGGCGGTCTCGTTTTCGCAGTTGAGTCCGAATCCGGTAATGACCAAAGCCTTGATTTGCTTTTTCTCCATGATGATCCTCAGGTATGATAATCAGCGTTGATGGTGACATATTCGTGGGAAAGGTCGCTGGCCCAAACCCAGTATTCCCCTTCCCCTTCGCCGAAGTCGCAGGTGATGACGAACTCCCGGCCCCGGACCTCCTTGACCAGTTCCTCTTCGGGGGTCCCTGCGTCGCCGCCGTCGCGGACCACGGGCACGGCGTTGTAATAGATATTGCATTTCGCCGGATCGAAGACCGCCCCGGAGTAGCCCAGCGCCGCCACCACCCGGCCCCAGTTGGGATCGTTGCCGAACCAGGCGGTCTTGCACAGCACGGAGTTGGCCACGGCTTCGGCGGCGAGGACCGCGTCTTCCCGGCTCCGGGCATGTTTGACTTCGATCGTCACGAACTTGGTGGCCCCTTCCCCGTCCATGACCATGGCACGGGCGAGGGTCTGCATGACCTTCAGCAGCGCTTCGCGGAAAAGTTCCGCTTCGGGCGTCCCGGAAACGATCTTCGCCCCGGAGCGGCCGTTGGCCATCAGGATCACCGTGTCGTTGGTGCTCATGTCGCCGTCGACGGTGATCCGGTTGAAGGAATCCTGCGCACAGGGGAGCAGCAGCGAAGCAAGGGTCGCGTTATCTGCTTCCGCGTCGGTGGCGATGCAGCAGAGCATGGTGGCGTGGGGCGCGATCAGTTTGGGGTCGATCATCCCCGCCCCCTTGGTCATGGCGCCGATGGACACGGCTTTCCCGCCGATCGTCACGCGGACGGCCACGGCCTTGGGCACGGTGTCCGTGGTCATGATGGCCCTGGCCGCGTCGGGACCGCCCGTCGGCGACAGCGCGGGAACGGCGAGGGAAAGGCCCTTTTCGATGAGTTCCATGGGCATCTGGACGCCGATGCGCCCGGTGGAGGCCACGGCCACTTCGTCGGCGGGGATCCCCAGCTTCGCCCCGGCGATCTCACAGCTCCTGCGGGCGTTGGCGAGTCCCTTTTCGCCGGTGCAGGCGTTGGCGTTGCCGCTGTTGATGGCGAAGGCGCGGAGCTTGCCGCCTTTGACGACCTTTTCCCGGTCCAGCAGCACGGGCGCGGCGGCGAAGGTGCAGCTGGTGAAGACCCCGGTGAAGTTGGCCGGCGTTTCGGAAAAGACCAATGCGAAATCCGGCGCGCCGGAGCGTTTGAACCCGGCGGTCACGCCGGAAGCGAGAAATCCCGGCACCGAGGTGACGGATCCGCCTTCGATGAATTCGATTCTTTCCATAGTTCTACGGATCATCCTTGTTTATCGTAAACGGCTTTGACGTTGATGGCGATGCCGCCCCGGGGACGGAAATGCCCTTCGACCACGGCGTGACGGGGAGAACAGGCCGCCACCACCGCGTCGAGGATGCGGTTCACCGCCTCCTCGTGAAAGGTGTTCTCGTTGCGGAACGAAAAGAGAAAAAGCTTGAGCGACTTGCTCTCGATGCAGCTCTTGTCGGGGATATAGCGGAGCACGATGTGCCCGAAATCCGGCTGGCCCGTGACGGGGCAGAGCGAGGTGAATTCGGGACAGTCGAACTCGATCTCGTAATCCCGGTCGGCGTAGACGTTGTCGAAGACCTCGAGTCTCGCCTCGTCGGGGGATTTGGGGTAACGTCGTTCCGAAGCCGACAGCAAAGTCAGCCCCTCGAACCGGGCGGCGCTTCTTTTGTCCATAAAGTCCACACTTCCTTGTTTCACCTTGGGAAAGGCTCCTTCCAGCCTTGCGGATAATATAGCACACACTCGGGGCTTTTTCAACCGGATATCCCGAATTCTCCGGGGCAAAAAAACCTTTTCAGCGCAGGAAGATCGCCGGAACGAAGCGCTCCACGGGAACGGGCAGAGTCTGGCGGCACTCGATGGCGCGGATCGCCAGCTGGGCCAGGTAGGTGGACTGGAACCCCGCCAGCTCGTCGCAGGGCGAAGGCCGGTCTTCGAGGATGGCTTGCGTAAAAGCCTTCCACATGTTCAAGTGCCCCTTGTCCACCTCGAAGGGATGCGAAGTCTCGATCTCCTTCTGGTTGCCCCCGAATCCGGAGACCCGTTCGCGGTACTTGGCGATGTAGGCGGCGAAGCCCTCGGCCTTTATCGCCCCCGAGTAGTGCTTCATGGGGAAGTATTCGGGCTTTTCCGCTCCCGGCACCCCGTAGACGGTGTTCTCGACGAAGAATTCGCTGCGGAACAGGGCGTTCCCGGCGGTCACTTCGAAGAGCTCCTTGGGGTAGTCGAAAGTCCCGGAACAGCTGAAGGTCAGCGTCATGTCGTCCCCGGTGCTGAATTTCAGATTGATGCCGTGGGAAAGACGGCTGGAGCCCCAGGCGGTGATCTCCACGGGGCGGGCGGGGGCGAAGAACCAGCAGGCCACGTCCAGCCAGTGGACCGATTCGCCGATGATCTCCCCGCCGCCGATGAGGGGATCCACGTGCTGGAGCCCGTAGGAGCTGCTTTCGTCCTGGATCCGGATGAGGAGGTGCTTGAACTCCTCCTCGGGCAGCGGCTCCCGGCGCGTCTCGATGTAGCGCCAGGGGGAGTGGCGGGGATTCGCCAGATGGTCGTACACGCTCTTTTTCAGCGCCTGGAGCGCCGGGGACATGCGGCGGTTCAGATCGACGCAGAGCTTGACGTGATTCTTCCGGACCGCCTTCATGATCTTCCACGCCTCTTCGTCCCGCATGGCCATGGGCTTTTCGCAGAAGATGTGCTTCCCCGCGGCGGCGGCGCATTCGATGATGGGCAGATGGATCTCGTGGGAAGTGGCGATTTTGATCAAGTCCACCTCGGGATCGGCGCAGACTTCGCGGAAGTCCGAGGTGACCTTTTCGGCGCCGAATCGCGCCCCCAGCTCCTCCGCCCGCGCCCGGTCCAGGTCGCAGATCCATTTCAACGCCAGCTGAGGCAAAGAAGAGATATTGGGCAGATCCTGATATTCGGCGAACTTTCCGGCCCCGATCTGGGCCACGACGAGTTTTCCGCTGCGCATGAGTTCGATCCTCCGTGTTTGGTTGTTCGAGCGCCTTCAACTGCCTAATATATCCCCTCTTCCGGCAAAAGAAAAGTCCGCGGACGCAGAAAAACGCTTTTTTGCCAAACAAAGGACGCAAAAACGAAAAACCCTTCGAGCCGCCGCCGACACCGAAAAAGGATTTTTGCCCTTTCCTCCCTCTTGACTTATCGGCCGCCCGCGTCTATATTAACGGAAAGACAACAGGAGGAAGCCTTGCCGATGCGCTATTTCGAACGGACCGTTCTTTTTCACCGCCCCACGGGCGACAGGAGCTTCTATGTGCCCGTCCGCGGCTCCTTCAGCTTCGATTTCGAAGTTCCCGCAAGGGAGTTTCCCGTGACTTGCGCGCTCCGCTTCGCCGGGGAGCCGGATTACTTCTGGAAGTGGCGGCGCGAGGCGGGGAGCCCCTACAGCATCTCCCAGTGCATCGACGACGCGCTGGACTCCCGCGACACCTGGCACGAGGCTTTCGCGCTCCGCTTCGATTGCCGGAAGGAGCCCTACGACCGGGAAGCGTGGATCAAACTCAAGCAAGGGACCTTCCAAGCCGGAGCGGAGTACACCTTTCAGCTCCCCGTCAAGCGCGAAAATTTTTCCTCCTCCCCCGGCAGTTGGGCCGGAGCGGAGCTGGAGATCCGCCGGATCCGGCCCGGCCGCCATCCGGACGACGTCTTCGATCCCCCCGACGAACTCCACCGCCTGACGACGCCCGCGGGCTCCGCCCCGTGGACAGTGCTCGAAAAGCGTTTCACCATGCCCGCCGATGGGGCAAGCTGCGTGGTCCACATCTTCGTCGGGCAGTGCGAAGGGACGCTGCTCCTCGGCTCCCCGAAACTCGTCGCACGGGGGGAGGAGGAGAGCATCCTCCCCCCCCTCGAGCGCCAGCAGCACCGGGAACGGGAATTCTGCTACGCGGCGGCCAACATCTCCCGCCGGGAGTGGATCGAATTCGAGTGCAAAGTCGATGAGAAACAGGTCTTCGACGGCGAAATGTACACCTCCATCGTCCGCCGTCCGGACTTCGAGATCCCCTGCGGCCCCCTCGCGCCGGGGAAACACCGGGTCACGTTCCGCTTCAAGAACGACTACCCCGCCGCCGTGGGCTTCGTCTTCCAGCAGCTGGAACTTCTGGAATACGGAAATCACGACTTCGAACTCGTCGCCGCGCCGGAGTTCGTGAAG
This sequence comes from Lentisphaeria bacterium, assembly GCA_017443585.1. Classification (GTDB taxonomy): domain Bacteria; phylum Verrucomicrobiota; class Lentisphaeria; order Victivallales; family Victivallaceae; genus UBA1784. The sequence continues at coordinate 15,078 of JAFSYV010000083.1, forward strand.
GAAGGGAGCCCCGCAAGATTCCTCATCCGGACCGCCGCGCCGGGAGTCCGCGTCAGTGCCGCGGGGCGCACCTTCACCTTTCCCGAACCGGGGCTCGACGTGCTGGAACTGCCGCCCCCTGCGTCGGAGGAAGAGGAGATCGCCTTCGAAAGTCCGGGGAACCGGGAGTCCTGCACACTCCGGCGCGTCCCTGCCTTCGCCGACGCGGACACCATTTACCTTTCCACCGGGGATACCGTGTACGTCCGGCAGACGCCCGAAGACATGGTCCGTTTTCTCGAGTGGTATCTTTCGCACGACATCGGCAACGCGGTCTGTTTCCGCCACTCCTACCGCTGGGGCGGGGGACGGTGGATGGATCCCGATATCTGGCGGACCGTCATCCCCCTGCTTCAGAAGCTGGGGATCGCCTGGTCCTGCATGGTGGACGGCCGGGAGCTCCCCGGCCGCAACGCCAATCCCCCCGACGAACTCCTCGCCGGGCCCGGCTATCTGGGGCGGCAGGCCCACGAGAACGACGGGGCCTTCGATTACTGGAACAACCGGCTGTGGAAGCCGGAACCCCTGCCCGAGCCCATGGCGGACATCCTCTCCCGCTCCGTTGATGCAGGCGGCATCCAGCCCCGTGTGCGGCCCAAGCGCCGCGGGAACGAAAGCTGGTGGTTCTTCGATCCCACGGACTGCCGGAACATGAAGGAGGCCGCCGAAGCCTTCGTCCGGAACCTCCGGGAGGCGAAGGGGGAGTCCACCCGTCACTCGGGGCCTTCCGTCCTCTTCCGCTACTTCTTCCAGGCGGGCTACGAACTCCTCATGGCCGAGCAGATGTACGGTCCGGAGGAGCTGATCCTTTCGGCCCTGCGGGGAGCCTCCAAAGCCTACGGAGCGGACGGCTTCGGCGCCCATCTGGCGCTGCAGTGGGGCTCCACGCCTCACGACACCCCGGAACACGCGGAACGCTACTTCCTTTCCCTCGCCGCCTGCTGGCTCCAGGGCGTCACGCGGATCAACACCGAAGAGGGGCTCTACCGCATGGAGAAGGGTTACGCGGAGTACGACCGCTTCAGCGAAAACTGCCGCCGTCACCGTGAAGTCCACACGAAATTCCGGCGCTTCATGGAGTCCCATCCCCGCCGGGGCCGCCTCGTGGTCCCCATCGGCTGCATCCAGGGGCGCTACGACGGCTGGAGCTGTTTTTCCCGCTCCGCCCCCGTGTGGTACAGAAGAGGCGAAGAGTGGAAATTCGGTCCGGCGGAAGAAAGTTTCGATCTCCTGAAGCTCTTCTTTCCCCGGAGCCGTCTTGCCGGCATCAGCCGCTGTCCCTGCCCCGCAGAGCCTCAGGGGTGGTACACGGGGACCCCTTACGGCCCCGCGGACCTGCTCCCCTTCGAAGGGGACTGGAGCAGTTACCGCTGCATCATCTTTCTCGGGTGGCACACCTTTGAAAAAGGGGACGGGGAAAAGATGCTCCGTTACGTGGAACAGGGCGGCACGCTGCTGCTGTCGCGGCGGCACCTGTCGCGCTCCCTGATCCACAACGGAGTTCCGGAATACGAGGCGGATCCCGCCCTCGATGCGCTTCTGGGCCCGGATTGGGGCGGGAAATCCGGCGCCGTACGCCGGAAGTGCGGCAAAGGTGAAGTGATCATTTTCGCCTCGGACGCCTATCCTGCGGAAGAGGAATTCCGGCAGGGCTACGAAGAGGCCATGAGGGAGATCGCGGAAAAAGCGTGTGCCGAAGAGATGAAGACGCTGTACGTCAGAGCCAACGAGGATGTGAACTTCTGCGTCCGGGAGCGCGCCGACGGCTCCCGCGAGGCGGCGCTCCTCAATATCCGCTGGTGGGACAAAGCCCCCTCCCGCGCGGTGATCGTCCGGAACGGGAAGGAAGAGGAGATCGAAGTGCCGGAGGGGGTCATTCTCCTGAAGGAATAAAACTGCGTCCCGGCAATCCGCCGGGACCCGAATAAGGAAAGGAAATTCGTACCATGGCAAGAATCGCTTTGGTGGGAGCCAGCAGCCGGGTCAGCGCTTTTGTAAGCGTCCTGCGGCGCTCCGAAAAGCTGAAAGGTCTCCACGAATTCGTGGCGCTTTTCGACATCGATCAGGGCAAGATGAAGGGCTTCTGTCAGAAATTCGATCTGCAACTGCCCTGCTTCACCGACTTCGACGCGATGTGCGACGCCGTCAAGCCCGAGCTGGTCATCGTCACCACGATGGATGCGACCCATGCGGAATACGTGATCCGGGCGATGGACCGGAAGATCGCGGTGGTCTCCGAAAAGCCCCTCTGCATCAACGCGGAACAGTGCCGGAAGATCCGGGACGCCCGCTCCCGCAATCCGGAAGTTTTCGCCGTCACCAGCCACAACGCCCGCTACGGCCCCCTCACGGTGAAGCTCAAGTCCATGCTCGACGAGGGCGTCATAGGCCGGGTGCTGCGCATGGAGTATTCGGAACTGCTGGACCGGCGGCACGGCACCAGTTACTTCCGCCGCTGGAACAGCCGCCGGGCCTGCTCCAACGGTCTGGAGCTCCACAAGAGCTGTCACCACTTCGACAAGATGAACTTTCTCCTCGACTCCCGGGCGGCGGAGGTCACCGCCATGGGGGCGCTTTCCTATCACGGGCAGAAAAATCCCCACAAGTACGAAGGCGTGCGCTGTCACGAGTGCCGGTACAAGGATGTGTGTCCGGACTTCTTCGAATATGACAAGGAGCTCTTCACCTCCGACGCCATCTATACCCCCGACCTCTGCATCTGGTCATCCGACATCGACATCGAGGACGATTACGCGGGGGTGATCCGGTTCGAAAACGGCGTCATCTGCAGTTACTCCGTCTGCGCCCACGCCCAGTACGAGGGCGAGATCATCCAGATCGAGGGCGAAACGGGACGCATCGAGGCCCGGAGCGTCTACTTCAGGGACATCCGCGAAAAGGGCAGCGTCCACGACACCGACATCATCACGCAGCAGACCCTCACCCTCTGCCGCTTCGGCAAGGGGACCGCGGAAACGGTGGAGATCCCCCGCGGCGAAGGCAGCCACGGCGGAGCGGACGAGAACATTTTCACCAGGCTGTTTTCCGTGCCTCCGGATCCCGCCCTCCCCACGCTGGAGGACGGGATCCAGGCGGTGCTCATCGGCGCGGCCATGGTGGAAAGCCTGAAGACCGGAAAAACCGTGAAGGTCCAGGAACAGCTTTGACATCATTCCTCCCCAACACAGTATAACGAAAGGAAAAAAACATGTTCAGAATCACAGCGCTGATTTTAGCGTGTGCGCTGTCGGCCGCCCTCGGGGCCGCCGAAAAGCTCGCGGTGGACTACAAGTCCTACATGAAGAGCCTGAAAGGGGTCCAGCGCTCCGACGACGTCTTCGTCACTGCGGCCCCCGCTCTGGCCGTGGACGGCCGGGAGGTCAAGGGCAAAAAGCACACCGTGGCCGGACAGTATTTCTATATCTTCGGCGACAAGGCCCGGGCCCTCGCGGGGAAAAATCTGGTCCTCAGAGCCAAGATCAAACGCATTTCCGGCATCGCGTCCCTGAGCGTCGGCTACCGGGTCTTCGGCAACGGCAACAAGTTCATGTCCGGCCGCGCCGTCCAGACTCCCGCGAAGCTCACGGGGAAGTGGGAGGATGTGGAGCTCAACTTCCAGATCCCGCCCCTTGCGGGCATCGAAAATGTCAACGTGGGCTTCACCCTCAAGCAGGAGACGAAGGACAACAACCGCATCATCGTCGATGAAGTGAAACTCTTCTACGCCGAAGCTTCCGGTCTGGTCCACGCCCCCGGCGACAGCCTGGGGACCGCCCCCCTGCTCCTCAACAAAGGCCCCCTCGTCCTCATCAAGGACGGAGTCCCCCAGTTCAAGATCGTCGTTCCCGCCGGGAACGATGCCATCGCCGCCTACGCCGCGAAGGAGATCCAGGAGCATATCTTCCTCATGACGGGGAAGAAGCCCCAGATCGTCACCGATGCCAGCTATAAGGAGGGGACCGCCCTCTGGATCGGCGGCACGAGCCTCGCCGAAAAGTACGGCGTCACCCCCGCCATGATTCCGCCGGAAAACTGGGTCGTCGCACGGGTTGGGAACGCCGTCATCATCTCCGGCGGCGACAAGCCCGGCGTCACGCTCGCCAACATCGTTTCACGGGGGACCATCCCGCTGGGGACCCTCAGCGCCGCCTACGAGTTTCTGGAACGGGTCTTCAACTGCCGCTGGTACTGGCCGGGCAAGCTGGGGACGGTGGCGCCTCAGCAGAAGAACGTTTCCCTCGGCAGCTTCTTCAAGACCGGAGCGCCCCCGTACAACTGCCGGGCCCTCTTCTACGACATCAGCAAGGATCCGGACATTCCCGCCCGGGACGTGGTCGTCTGGCAGCGCCGCAACCGTCTGGGGGGTTCCGCCCCCGACCCCATCGGCATGCACTCCCTGGCCGACTTCCCGGCGAAGTTCGGCAAGAGTCACCCTGAATACTTCGCGCTCCAGCCTGACGGCAAGCGCAAGATCGGCGGCGACTCCGGCACCCATCTCTGTCTGACCAACCCCGACGTGATCCGCGAGGCGGGCAAGTGGGCGGTGGAGTATTTCCGGAAACGTCCGGGCGCCAAGTTCGTCAGCATCATGCCAGGCGACAGCAACGACCTCTTCTACTGCCGCTGCCCGAAATGCTCCGCCGAAGTCAGTGAAAAGAAGGGGAAGCCCGGGCTCCATTCCAACGCGGTGTGGGGCTTCGTCAACAAGGTCGCCGCCGTGGTGGCGAAGGAGTGTCCGGGGAAATTCGTCAAGTGCTGCGCCTACGCGGACTATCTCCGGCGGCCCGATTTCGCCTTGCTCCCCAACGTGGCCGTGACCCTCTGCTACGGGGCGCTGACCCGGGGCGGCAACGACTACAAGATCCCCTGGCGGGAACTCATCGACGAATGGCGGGTCACGGGAGCCGCCCTCTACGTCTGGGAATACTGGAACGCCACCCGCTACCACCGGGGCATCTACGGCGCGCCCTCGGTCTTCCCCCGCCAGCTCAAGGAAATCTACCTGCTGGACCGGAACCAGGTCTCGGGCCGGGTCATCGAACTTGCGGACGTGGCCGGCACCGGCGTGGGCGTGAAGAGCTGGGCCGACTGGATGTACGACAGCCTCAATCTCTACATTTCCATGAAGCTCATGTGGGATGCCGATTTCGACGTGGAGGCCGAACTCGACCGGTTCTACCCGGACTTCTACGGCCCCGCGGCAAAAACCATGCGTGAATTCTACGACGAAATGGAAAAGACTTGGGTCCTGGGCTGCTACCGGCTCAAGGAAAAGAACGTCTGGGACTGGGAGGTGTGCTGGACGAAGGTCTATCCGCCCCAGTTCGTGGACCGGATGATGGGCCTGCTCCGCAGGGCCGTCAAGGAGACCGAGGGCAAGGAGCCCTACCACGCCCGCGCCAAGAAGACCCTCGAGGGCTACCTGCCCTTCGAGAGCAACCGCCGGATGTTCCGGGGCATCAGATCCGTGAAGGCGTCCCGGATCGAAGTTCCCCGCGGCGCCGCCCCCGTGATCGACGGCAAGGTCGGCGCGGAGGAGTGGAAGAACGCCGCCGTCATCGACGGCTTCTGCGACAGCTACAACGTCTACAAGGTGAAGTCCAAGACCGCCATGAAGTTCCGTCATGACGGCAAGTTCCTCTACATCGCCGTCGTCGCGGAGATCCCGAAGGAGAACGCGAAGATCGCGAAGCTCCCCGCCGACTTGGGCCGCCGGGACGGCTATCTGTGGGACTACGAAAGCGTGGAACTCTTCTTCGCCGGCAAGGACGACCAGCGTTTCCAGTTCATCCTCGCCCCGGACAACGCCCTCTTCGACGCCGAGTGGCGCGACAAGAGGAGTCTGAACGCCGCCCTCAAATGGCAGTGCGAAGGGATAAAATTCGCCACGACCTGCTCGAAGGAGGTCTGGTGCGGCGAGATCGCCATCCCGCTCGCATTGCTGAAGCTGACCGCGCCTCCGGCGCAGGGAGCCTACACCACCAACTTCGCCCGTAACCACCGTTACGTGGACGCCCGGGGCACGAGGCACTGGGAACAGTCCATGTGGCTGCCCACCTTCGGCAGCTTCCACAACAAGGACCGCTACGGCACACTGGTGCTGAAGTAAACCCGACAACAAGCCGGCGGCCTGCCCACCTGCCGCAGATCACAAGGGAAACTGGATATGTACAAGTATTACGTTTTCATCAGTTATTCGCGCAAGGACAGCAAGGCCGCCGCCTATCTCCAGCGCCAGCTGGAACACTTCCGGATCCCGGTCAAACTGGTGCCGAAGGAACTTCTCCCCGCCGGGCAGAAGTTTCTCCGGCCGGTGTTCCGCGACAAACGGGACCTCAAGAACTCCGAACACAGCTTCACGGAGGACATCAAGGGGGCGCTCGAGTCCTCTCACTACCTGCTCGTTTTGTGTTCGCCCAACTCCGCAAACTCGCCGTGGGTCGATGAGGAAATAAAACACTTTCTCGCAACTCACAGCAATGATTACACCAAAATCATCCCGGTAATTCTCGACGGATCCCCCCTCGGCGGAAGCGGACCGGAGTGCCTTCCTCCCGCATTGCGCAGGCCGGGAATTACCTCCCGGAACCTGCCCTCCATGATCCCCGACGAAGGAGAGCCGCTGAAAGCCGGCTGGGAGAACGGTCTCGTACAGTCGCTGAGCTACATGCTCAAAGTCGACCGAGAGAAAATCAAGGCCACCGTTGACCGCGAAAAACTCCGCCAGGCGAAGATCTACGCCGTGATCGGCCTCTGCGCAACGCTCATCTTCGCCGCGCTGACCGTCTGGGCGATCCACGCCGAACGGATCGCCGACAGCAATGAAAAACGCGCCGTCGCCGGGGAAAAACGGGCCATAAAAAATGCCGAACTGGCACGCAAAAACGAGGCAGAAGCAAAAGCCCAAGCGGAAATCGCAAAAAAGTCGCTTGCGTTTTTGAGAGACATGTTCCAAACCTCCAACCCATATGCAAAGGGTGGGAATAAGGACATGAAGGTCCTCGACGCAATCAAAGCGAAGCTCCCGGAAATCCCCAAACTTACGCCGTGGCAACTCCGCGCCTCGGTTTCCAGGGACATTTCATTGATTCTGAGTAATCTCGGAGAACACGCCGTTGCGCTGCCACTTGCGCAGGCTGCCTTGAAACTTTATGAATCCCGCAATCGGGAAAGTGTTGACACTGCCACCAACTACAACAATATTGGTTTAATTTACTTGAATCAAGGTAAATACGATGAGGCGATTTCATTCTGCCAAAAGGCGCTTGAAATCAATTTGAAAACACTTGGTAAAAAACACCTCGACACTGCCACCAACTACAACAATATCGGTTTAATTTACTTAATTCAAGGCAAATTCAACGAAGCGATCGCATCGTACGAAAAGGCGCTTGAAATCAATCTGAAGACAGTTGGGAAAGACCATCCTAAAACAGCTATTATCTACAACAATATCGGTTCAGTTTGCTCAGAAATAAGCAGATACGACACGGCGATTTCAATTTACAAAAAGGCGCTTGCTATCGATTTGAAATCTTTGGGTGAAAAACACCCTGATACGGCCACCGTCTTTGATAATATCGGTGCTGTTTACCTTAAGCAAGACAAATATAAAGACGCGGTCGAATACTTTCAAAAGGCGCTTGAAATCAGATTGGCCGCCTTGGGTGAAAAACACCCTGACACTGCTACCAGCTTCAACAATATCGGTTTTATTTACTCAAAACAAGGCAAATACGACGAGGCGATTTCATTCTGCAAAAAGGCGCTTGAAATCGATTTGAAAATACTTGGTAAAACCCACCTAAAAACTGCCACCAACTACACCAACATCGGTTCAGTTTACTCAAAACAAGGCAAATACGATGAAGCAATCACTTTCTACAAAAAAGCGCTTGAAACCAATCTAAAGACAGTCGGGGAGAACCATCCTAAAACAGCTACCATCTACAATAATATTGGTTCAGTTTGTTCAGACCAAGGCAAATACGACGAGGCAATTTCATTCCACAAAAAGGCGCTTGAAATCAGATTGAGGACCTTGGGTAAAGAACACCCTGACACTGCCACCAGCTTCGACTATCTCGGTTTAGTTTACTTAAACAAAGGCAAATACGACGAGGCGATTTCATTCTACAAAAAAGCGCTTGAAGTCTACCTGAACACGCTCGGGGAGAATCATCTCGATACAGTGAACTGCTATGGTCAGATAGGCTCTATCTACTATAACCAAGGCAAATACAGCGAGGCAATCTTGTCCTACAGGAAAGCGCTTGAAGCCTACTCGAAAACGCTTGGGGAAAACCATCCCCAAACCGCCATCTACTACAACAATATTGGTCTGTCTTACAATCGCCAAGGCAAATACGACGAGGCCATTTCATTCTGCAAAAAAGCGCTTGAGATTAGATTAAAAACACTTGGGAAGAATCATCCCAATACGGCTGACTGTTATGGTTGCATAGGTACGATCTCCTACAACCAGCGCAAATTCGATGAGGCGATTTCATTCCACAAAAAGGCGCTTGCGATTAGATTAAAAACACTTGGTGAAGATCACCCTGACACTGCCACCAGCTATAATGATATCGGTTCAATTTACTCAAATCAAGGCAAAAACGACGAGGGCATCTCATTCTACAAAAAGGCACTTGAAATCAGATTGAGAACCATGGGTAAAAAACACCTTGACACTGCCACCAGCTTCGAGAATATCGGTCTTGTTTACCTCAAGCAAAATAAATATAACGACGCGGTCGAATACTTTCGAAAAGCGCTTGCTATCAGGCTGAAGACGCTTGGCGAAAATCATCCCGACACAGCTGCCAGTTTCAACGAGGTTGGTCTTGTTTACCTCAAGCAAAATAAATATAACGACGCGGTCGAATACTTTCAAAAAGCGCTTGCTATCAGTTTGAGGACACTCGGGGAAAGCCACCCGTTCACGGCAATTAGTTACAACAATGTTGGAACCGCCTGCTGGCGTCTTGGGCAAAATAAACAGGCGCTGGAGTATGAGAGTAAGGCGATCGCCATCGCGGAGAAGGCTTTGGGAAAAGATCATCCCCAAACAAAACATTACCTGAAACGCCTCGACGAGATAAAAAAACAAATGGCAAAATGACATAAAAAAGTGAAAGGAGCTTTTATGAATATCACGGTAAGTGAAAAGACCGGGGCGGCGATCCAGCGGGCCGTCGACGCCGTGAGCGCCGCCGGGGGCGGGGTCGTCACCCTCGAAGCCGGGGTCTACGACTCCGGGACGATCTGGCTGAAAAGCCATGTGGAACTGCATCTGGATGCCGGAGCCGTCCTTCTCGGCAGTCCGAACTGGCAGGACTACGACGACTTCGTCCATCCCGAACAGCCCGTGACGCCGGAAGGGAGCCGGAAATGCTTCATCGGGGCCGCCGATGCGGAGGATATCGCCATCACCGGAGCAGGCTCGATCGACGGCCAGGGGCCCATGTTCTACGACCGGAACGTTCCCGAAGGAAGTTTCTTCGCCAAGCCGCCCCACCCCCGGACGCGGATGGTCCAGTTCTTCAACTGCCGGAACGTCCGGCTGGAAGGGGTCTCCTTCATCGACTCCCCCGGCTGGACCATGTGGCTCAGCGCCTGTTCCGACGTCTTCATCGACAGGATCCGCATCGTCGGCTGTCAGCAGATGATCAACAACGACGGGATCGACATCGACGGATGCAGGAACGTGACCGTCACCAACAGCTTCTTCAAAACGGGCGACGACTGCCTCATTTTGCGGGCCATCCGCCGGAAGCTGGAAACGCCCGCCGTCTGCGAAAACGTGCTGGTGAGCAACTGCGTCTTGAACAGCCCCTGTCAGGGGATCCGGATCGGATGCCCCAGCGACGACACGATCCGCCACTGCAAATTCAGCAACATCGTCTTCCACTGCCGGGGGAACGGGATCCTCTGCCAGCATCCCCACCGCTACCTGCGCAAAGATTGCACCGGCTACGCCGACATCAGCGACATCAGTTTCCGGAACTTCGACATCGAGTGCGGCCGCCGCCCCATCTCGGTGGTCTGCGAAGACGGGATCTCGCTGCGGGGGATCCGCCGCCTGTCCTTCGAAGATCTCCGCATCGAAGCGGGGCAGCCCATC
>JAFSYV010000084.1 GCA_017443585.1 Lentisphaeria bacterium
CCCATCGCCACCAAGCCCGCCGACGCGCAGAAGATGGTGAATCTCGCCAGGAAGAAGGGGCTTTCCCTCTCGGTGGATCACATGATGGTCTACAACGCCTACAACGCCCTGGCCAAAAAGTACGTGAGCGCCGGGAAACTGGGGACGGTGAACGACTGCTGTTTCCACATGGAGTTCGCCTACGGCTACGATCCCAAGGAAGCCGCCACCTGGCGCTGCTCCAAGATCGAGGAAATGGGCGGCCCCATCGGCGACGTGGCTTCGCACTGCTTCTACGTGGCGGAGTTCATCTTCAACTCCCATATCGTCGAAGTCAGCTGCTGCTACCTGCCCAAGACCATGGGCATCGTGGCGGAAGACGGCGCCTATATCAAGTTCACCATGGCCAACGGCCTCAAGGGGTCGGTCAAGGTGGCCTTCAGCGAGCCCCGCGGCGGCCTCATCGGCACCCTTTCCAATCTGGGGTTCGAGATCTACGGCACCGAGGGTGTGCTCCGTTCTTTCGGCAGCATGTTCCAGCTGTCGGGCAAGGATGACGAGCCCTACAAGATCCGTCTGGAACTGGAAAATGCGGAAGGGGTCCGGAAACTCCATCCCCGCGCCTTCCCGAACATCTACCAGTCCCTTATCGAGCGTCATGCCCAGTCGGTCATCGCCGGCCGGGCCATCAACGCCGAGGACGGCGTCCGCAACCTCCGGCTTTGCGAGGCTTCCCACAAGTCCGCGAAGTCCGGCGGCAAGGCGGTGAAAATCAAGTAAGGACCGAGAGGTCCTAAACGATCGGGACTCCTTCCGTGCTTTCCACAAAAGAGGGCAGGGGGGAGTCCCTTTCAGCAAAAAGAACTATCGACAGGAAGATACGCGACCATGATCAGAACGGGATTTGCTTCACAGATCATCACACCGCCGCGGGAGTTCCCGCTGGCGGGATATTTCAACCGTCGGCCCAACCGGGGCGTTTACGACGATCTTTTCGTCAAGGTCCTGCTGGTCGAACAGAACGGGATTGAAGGCGGTTTCGTGACTTACGACCTCTGCGGCTCGAGTCCGGCCTTTTTCGACGCGTTGCGGGCGGCGGTCCGCGGAGCGGGGCTCAAGTGCGCCGACAATCTGCTCGTCAGCTGCACCCACTCCCTCACGGGCCCGGAGATCCGCCGGAACGTGGACAACCCTCAGGCTCAGGCCTACATCAAGAGCATCGTCGAAAAGACCGTAACCGCCATCAAAGAAGCCGAAGCCAATTTGCGCGAAAGCTCCTTCGAAGTCGCTTCGGTGAATTCCAACCCCTACGCCTACGTCCGGCGCTACTGGATGAAGAGCGGCAAGGTGGTGACCAATCCGGGCAAGCTCAACCCCGACATCGTCAAGCCCGACGGCGACTTCGACCGGACCGTTTCCGCCGTGGCGGTGAAGCAGGAAGGGCGCATCGCCGCCGTTCTCGTGAATCTGGCCAACCACGGCGACACCATCGGCGGGGATTTCGTTTCCGCCGACTGGTTCGGACGGATGGAGCGTGAAGTCCAGTACCGTCTGGGCGAAGACGTGCCCGTCATCACCCTCACCGACTGCTCCGGAGACATCAATCACTTCGACGTGACCACGCTCCGGGACCAGACCAACTACGGCGAAGCGCTCCGCATCGGCCGGGGCTACGGCCAGATCGTGACGGAACTCCTGAAGAACACCGAAAAGATCGCCGACCCGCAGTTGAGTTTCAAGAAAAGCATCTTCAAGATGCCTTACCGTACCGTCAGCGACGAACAGCTGGCGGAAGCCCGCAAAGTGCTGGAAACGATCCCCGCAGGAGACATGGAAGGCCGGGGCGACATGACCAGCGAAGACCTGGCCAAAGGCGACGGCACCGTGCTGCGCATGTTCGCCCAGCGGGTCCTCGAATGCGAGGGCAACAAGGGCCGCTCTCAGGATTGCGAGCTGCTGGCTTTGTGCCTCGGGCCCGAACTGGCCTTCATCACGCTCCCCGGCGAGCCTTTCAACGGCATCGCGCAGGGGATCCGGGCCAAGTCGCCTTACAAGCGTACCCTCATCGCCGAACTGGCCCAAGGCAAGAGCGGTTACATCCCCATGCAGGAAAGTTTCGAGCGGGGCGGCTACGAGACAACGCCTTCGGCGGGCAGTCCCGACACCGACACCGCGCCCAAGCTCATCGCTGCGGCGCTGGAAACGCTGAACAAGTGATTCCTCGGCTCTGAAATGAAAAAGGCCGCCGCGAAACCTCGAAAAGGTATGCGGCGGCCTTTTTGCGTATTTCGAAACTGAGTCGGAAATTTCGAGATGACATTCGGAAAGCACATACTGCTGCGGGATTTCCGGACCGTGAAGAATGGCGAGGTCGTCAACTTCAACATCGGCACCGCCGCCCACGCGCCCGGTACGCTGGCCGTCCTGAAAAAACATCTGGGGGAGGAGGTCCGGATCACCGTCTGGGCCGACGCTCCCCTTTCCGCTCCCCTGGCGAGCCTGATGGCGCGCCGTTTCCCCGACGTGGAGATCGTCTGGGGGCAGCTGGATGGGAGCCCGTCCCCCGAATTGAAGCGGGCCGTGGACGATTCCGATCTGTTTCTCGTTTCTTCCGGGTCCGGCATCGCAGGCTCCGTCCGCCGGAGTCTGGAAGAGTTTCAGCGCCGGACGGGGAAGCCCGCCGGGGCCTACGCCATCGGCTGTAAGGAGGAGACGCTCCCCTGGATCGACCGTCTCGACTTCGCCTGGTTCCGGGACCCCGTTTCCGCCGAGACCGCCGCGAAAGGCTCCGTCTGCCCCGTGCAGGGGTGGGCCCCCGACGCCGTCTTCGATTTCGACTGCGCGGATGAGTCCGGCGCGAAGAGGTTTCTCGCGGAACACGGTCTGACGCCGGGCAGCTTCATCTGCTGCATTCCGGGGCAGCGGCACACGCCCCGGTGGCGGTACTTCGACCTTCCGCCCCGCCCGGATCTGGAGGCGGAGAACGCGAAGTGGGAGGAACACGACAACGCGCCGCTGTTGCCCGTCATCCGGACCGCCGTGGAGCGTTTCAACTTGAAGGTGCTGATCTGCGCGGAGCAGCTTTCGGAACTCCCGCTGATCCGGCGTCTGGTCTGCGACCGGCTTCCGCCGGAGATACAAAGGCGTTGTACGCTTCTGGAGTCCCTGTGGCCGCCCGATCTGGCGCTGGGCGTCTACAGCGCTTCGCGGGGCGTTTTCGGCGTGGAGATGCACTCGCAGGTGATGGCCGCAGGCAGCGGTATCCCCGCCGTTCTGCTCCGGCACCCGCAGTTCGGCGCCAAGAGCGAGATGTGGAAGACCGTCGGTCTCGGCGACTGGCTCATCGACGCCGGGGATCCGGATTACCGCGCCAAGGCCGAAAGCGCGGTCACGGCGATCCTGAGCGATCCCGACCAGGCGGCGGAAAAACTGCGCAAGGCTCGGGAAATCATCGACCGCGCCGCCGGGTCGGCCCTGCGGAAAACCTTTTGCTCCGGCTGAGCGCAAATGTTTTCGGGAAAAAACATCCCCGCTCTTGAATTTTCGAAACGGCGGGATATATTATCCGCAAGGCCCGTTCGGACGGGCGGAGCATGAGGAGTTCGGACATGTCGGAAGAAATTCGCCAGGCGGAAGAAGCAGGTCTCGTTTTCAGCGGAGACAAAAAAACGCTGCTCGATTGCGGCAACAAGGAGATCACGGAAGCGGTCGTTCCTTCCGGCGTCGCCGCGATCGGCCCCAGAGCCTTCGCAGGGTGTACCGCTTTGACCGGGGTGACTCTTCCCGAGACCGTCACCGCCATCGGAGAACGCGCTTTCGCCGGGTGCTCGGCTTTGACCGAAGTGACTCTTCCTTCCGGCGTCGGCGAGATCGGGGAATGCGCCTTTATGGACTGTTCGGAACTGGCCGAACTGACCATTCCCGCCGCTGTCGGCAAGATCGAGGGCGGCGCGTTTGCCGGGGTGCAGCGGGTGCTGTCCGACAACAAGAGGTTTTCGTTGGATCCCTCGGGCGTCCTTTTCGACACCGAAACACACACGCTGCTCTACGCCCCTCGTGCGCTTTCCGGATATTATTTCGTTCCCGCCGGGATCCTCAGGATCGGAACGCTGGCTTTTGCGTACTGCGCGTCTCTGCGCAGCGCAAATCTCTCCGTGGGCGTCATGACGATCAGGGAAAGTGCGTTTTTCGAGTGCTCCGAATTGGTTGCCGTGGCCATTCCCACCAGCGTCATCACGATCGAGTACGGGGCTTTTTTGAAGTGCGCCAAATTGGCCGGCGTGATTATCCCCGCGGAGGTCACCGAGATCCCGGAGTCCGCTTTCGAGGGGTGTGCCGCCCTGGCCGAAGTGACCATTCCCGACAGTGTCACCTCCCTCGGCGGTTGGGCATTCGCCGGGTGTACCGCCTTGACCGAAGTGACGCTTCCCGACAGCATCACGTCCGCCTGTCCGGACGCGTTCGAGGGCGCCGGGTGCGAGGAACAGGTCAAGCGCGATTATCCCGAGTTTTTTGCCTGACGTGAAAACCGGGCGAGCTCCGGCTCCGGCAGTCGCAGCCCCCGATGCGGGGAAGGGCGGCTTTTTTTCTTTCCGGCCCTTGACAAACGGAGCCCTTCGGCCTATATTAAGATTCAGGACAGTGTCAAGCGAAAGGTCCCTGTGTCATGAATTACGCCAACCTCTACGGGCGGATCTGCTCCGCCGTCGATAAGGATCAACTCCTTTCCGCCATCGGAAGACTCCACGAAACGGAACTGAAACAGACCCACAGCGCCCATTGCCGGGCGGCGGAAACGGCGGCGGAAATGCTCCGGGAGATCGGCGCAGAGCCTGAAATCGAGAACTTTCCCGCCGACGGCAGGAGCTCCTTTCAGGACAAATTCATGCCTTACGTCTGGGAGGCCTCCAAAGGCCGCCTCACCGTGGTGAAGTCTCCTTTTCCCTTCGAAGATCCGGTCGTCGCCGACTATGAACGGCACCCCTTCCACCTGATCTGCGGGTCGCCTGCGCTGAAGGAAGGAGGGGAGTATTTCCGGCTCATCACCTATGAACAGCTGATGCACGGCACGGACGGGGAAAAGTCGCTTGTCCTGCTGCCTCCCGATTCCCGGCCTTACGGCAAGTGCCTGCGGGACGCGCTGGAACTGGGCAGCGCGGGCGTCGTCAGCGACTTCCTGCGGGACCGTTACCTCGCTCCCGACGGCATCGCCTGGGCCAACGGCAACACCATGGGAACGAGATGGCACTTTTCCATCGCCGAGAAGAACTATCTCGGGTTCTGCGTTTCGCCCCGCACGGGGGACCTGCTCCGGCAGGCCCTGCGGCTGGGGAACGTCACGGTCAAGGCCGAGTGCGACGGCAGGCTCTTCGAAGACCGGATCCCCGCGGTGACGGCGGTCATCAAGGGCCGCTCCGAGGAAGAGGTGTGGCTCATGGCCCACCTCTACGAGCCCCTGGCCGACGACAACTCCGCGGGCGTCTGCGCCTGCATCGAGATCTTCCGCAGGCTCAAGAAGCTCATCGCCACGGGCGTCATCCCCCGGCCCGAGCACACCTTGCGGCTGGTCTTCGCCATGGAGCTTTACGGCTTCGCCGCCTTCCGGGAGCGCTTCCGGGAGAAAAAAGTCCTCGGCGCGGTCAACATGGACGGCATGCCCATCCGCGTCACCGATTCCGGGATGAAGCTCTTCATGGCTCCGCCGCCGCTCCCCTGCGCCGGGAATGCCATCATGCGCGAGACGTTGGGCCAGCTCCGCTCCCGGCTCCCGTGGGAGATCGAGGAGCTGGATTACGGCGCCTTTCAGGACGATCAGGCTCTGTCGGATCCCCTCGCCGGCGTCCCCGTGCTGTGGCCGCTCCACGCATCGGGGGGCCACTGGCACAACTCCGTCCAGACCCTCGACGTCATCGACCCGGAAAAACTCATCGCCCACATCGGCTTCATCGGCTGCTGGAGCGCCGCCATGCTCAGCGGCGTCAGCTCCGACGGCCGGGCGCTGGGCCGCATCTATCTGGAGTCGCTCCGCCGTCTCGCCGCGCTGGAACCCGGCCGGGCCTTCGTTTCCGGCCTCGCCCATCTGCGCAGGGCGGGGGAGGGGATCGGTACCAGCGCTCACGCCCTGACGCGCGAGGAGTTCGCCCGCCGGACGCGCTACATCACCGGCATCTTCGGCCGGGAGTTGGAGGAGTTGGGGCTGGAGGAGGAAAAGGCAGCCCTCGAAGAGGAGGCGAAGCGTCTCGCCGCGGCGTATGAAGCGCCCGACCGCGCTCCCGCCGCTCCGGGACCATGGTTCGCGGGGAGCGCCCATACCGTCGTCACCCGGCTGACCAGAGGGCTCCCCCACGACTTCTGCCGCAACCCCCGACGCAAGGAGGCCATGCCCACCATCTACTCCCTCACGGGCCGGGTGCTGGCCGGGGCCGACGGGGTGAAGACGCTCCGGCAGCTCCTCGAGGAAGGAGCGTGGCAGGAAAACTCCATTCTCACCGAAGCCCGCGTGAAGGAGGTTTGCCGGGAACTGAACGAACTGGCCCGCTGGAGCTACGTTTCCCTCGATGTTTCCAACCGGATCTCCAAGGAGGAGTTCCGGGAAAAGCTCCGGCAGGCGGGGGTGGTCCCGGGGACCGTGCTCATGGTCCACTCCGCCCTCTCCGCCCTCGGTCCGCGGGCGTTCAGTCCCGCCGAAGCCAACGACATGCTCCTCGAAGCCCTGGGGCCGGAAGGGACGCTCCTCATGCCCGCCTTCACGGAGCCCTTCATCTACTTCGAAGGGGGCTGTGAAGAGACCCGCGCCTACCGGCCCTTCACCCCCGAAAGGAAGCCCTACACGGGCGCCCTCGTCAACGACCTGCTTACGCGCAAGGGGAGCTGCCGCGACGCCCACACCACCCACTCCATCGCCGGGCTGGGCCGGGATGCGGCGGAACTTCTTGGCGCGCAGGGGCCCTTCGACGCACCGACGGGCGAAAAGAGCGCCTGGCGCCACTTGGCGGAGCGGGGCGGCAAGATGCTCTTCATCGGCACGGGGGTGGGGTGCACCACCTATCTGCATTACCTCGAAACGGTGCTCGATCTGCCCTATCTCACCAACGCGGTGGTCCGTTACCGGAACGGGGAAGGCCGGTTCCGGACGGCCCTCATCCCCCGACATCTGGGCGGATGCCGGGACTTCTACCGGGGCATCGGAGCCAAGTTTTTCCGCCGGGCGGTGGAAAAGGGCCTCGAGATCACCTGCATCCCCCTGGGATATGCGGCTCTGCACTGCATGGACTGCCGGGAATTTTACGACATCGGCATGGAACTGCTCCGGGAAGATCCGACGCTGCTCCTGTGTGATTCCGAAGAATGTCACTTCTGCTCCAATGCCGCAAAACTCTTGAAACGCTGAGTTCCGAATGGAGCTTCTGCGCCGGGACCGTGCTGGGGGCCGCGTTCCCCGCGGCTCTGCCTGTCGGTCTGCTTCTCCCGTTTCGCCGGGCGGTCTGGTTTTTCGCCGGAGCCGTCTGCGTACTTGTCAGCATCGCTCTTTCACGCTTCGCGCCGCCGCCTGAGTTCCGGGAACTGCTCGGGGAAAGACCCGCGAATATCCTCTATAAGGTCGAACTCACCGACCCCAGATTGTCCGCGGTCCCCGGCATCGGCGTTCCCGCGGGCGTCCGGTGCCGTCTGCTCGAACTGAAGTTCCCCGGCGAAAAGGAGTGGCGTTCCTGCCGGGGCGAAGTGCTCTTTTACAGCCGTCTGCCCGTGCCCCGGGCCTGCGGAACGGTCCTGTCGGGGCAGGGGATCTGCCGTCCGCCCGAACACGGCTCATTGTGGCGTCTCGACGGCGGCCTTTACCGGAACGAAGGGACGCGTTTTTCCCTGCTCGCCCTCTTCCAGAAGGGGCGGGATCTTCTCCTCGCCCGGCTCTGTTCCGGGATCCGGAGCGACGACTGCCGTCAGCTGGCGGCGGCCTTTTTCTTCGGCGCCACGGGCGGCATGACGCCGGAGCGCAGAGGGCCTTTCACCGCCGCGGGAACTGTCCACCTCTTCGCCGTCTCGGGGCTTCACGTGGGGATGGTGTCGGTGTTGCTGCTTCTGCTGCTGCGCTTTCTGCCCTTCCGGAGCAGATATTTCGCCACGGCGGCGCTGACGTGGGTTTACGTTCTTCTCACCGGGGCGGCGGTCCCCGCATTGCGGGCCGGGGTGATGATGACCCTCTTTCTGCTGGCGAGGGGAATGCTCTTCAAGGTTTCCATCCGGCACCTCCTCGGCGCGGCGGCCGGGATCGCGGTGGTCATGGATCCGGCCTCCCTCTCTTCGCCCGGATTCCAATACTCCTTTTTCATCACGGCGTCTCTGCTGCTCCTCGGGGAAAAGCTGGTGAAGCTCCGGGAGCTGGAAGCTCGGGAATTCGCCCTCATGCCCAGATGCCCCGAAAGCACCCGGAAACACCGCGCTTTCGACCGGAAGTTCGCCCTCTTTGCCCTGGCGGCTTCGGGCATCACCGCCATCGCCGCCGGGAGCGTGGTCTCGCTGGGCCACGATCTGCCCCTCGCCCCCGGAGCCGTGGCGGCCAACTTTCTCACCCTTCCCGTACTGGGGACGCTTTTCGCTTTGCTTCCCGTCAAGCTGCTTCTCTCCTTCGGCCCGGTCTGGCTCGATCACGGCTGCGCCGACCTCATCAGCGGCTTTTTCGCCTATCTGCTCGCCGTTTCCCGGGTGACGGCGGAACTCGCCGCGCCCTTTTACGCCGCTCCGCCCGCCCCGTGGCTTTCCCTCGTCATGGCGGCGCTGCTCCTGACCGCCCTCGGGGTCAAAAACGCCCGTATCGCCGCCATTTCGGGCGTCCTCTTCGGAGTGCTCCTCTTTTCCTTCCCGCTGCGGTCGTTCCGGGCTTCATCCCTCGTGGCGTTGATCTCCTCGGATTCCCAGCTGCCGCCCACGGTGGTCATCACCGGAAGGACCGCAGGCGCAAGTTCGGTGATCAACCCGGTCTATCCCCATCTGGACGAAACGGAGCGGCTTCTGCGCCGCAGCGGCGTCTCCAGGATCGGCGCGGTCGGTTTTTCGGAGCCGTCGGTGAAGAATCTTTCCGGGCTGGGGCCCCTTTCCCGCCGCTTCGCCGTGGAAAAGCTCCTGCTCCCGCCCGCGGCCCGGAGCAGCTGGCAGTTTTGGGGAAGAGTCTCCGAGACGCCGGGTGATTTCGTCTGCGTTCCGCCGGGGATGGGAGCGGAAAAGTTTCAGATTTTCCGGAAAAATTCCGGTTTTGCTATTGACTATCCGGATTCCGGGGTTATGTTAAGTTGGAAGCTCGATATCCGCAGCACCGACTCGGGGCGGCAAGTGGTCTTCGAACGCAAAGGGCGGGCCCCTGTGAGGGCGCTTCTGCCGTGGAGCAACAAAAGTGGAGTTTGGCAACATGAGCTGTGAACGGAAATTGAAGATCTGTCATGTCATCACCCGCATGATCGTCGGCGGCGCCCAGGAAAACACGCTCCTCACCATCAAGGGCCACGTGGAAAAGGGCCACGAAGTCGTGCTGGTGACGGGATTTTCTCCGGGCCGGGAAGGGGAGCTCCTGAAGAACGTGGAACTGCCCCCCTTCGGCATCGTGGAGATCCCCGAACTCGTCCGCGAACTTTCACCCGCGAAGGATATGAAGGCCCTCTCACGTCTGCGGAACTATTTCCGGCACGAGAAGTTCGACGTGGTCCACACCCACAGCTCGAAGGCCGGGATCGTGGGCCGCATCGCCGCACGGCAGGCGGGCGTCCCCGTGGTGGTCCACACGGTCCACGGACAGGCTTTCCACGCCTACGAGAAACCGTGGAAGAATTTTATCTACATCACGGCCGAACGGTTCGCCGCGAAATACTGCGACCGGATCTATGCCGTGGCGCAGGCCATGATCGACCAGTGCGTCGCGGCCCGGGTGGCTCCCCGGGAAAAGTACCAGGTGGTCTACAGCGGCATGGAGACTTCCGCCTTCGCCAATGCGCGGCGGGATCCGGAGCTCCGGAAAAGTCTGGGGATCCCCGAAAAGGCGCAGGTGGTGGTGACGGTGGCCCGGCTCTTCCCCATGAAGGGGTACGAAGAGGTGGTCCCGGCGGCGGCGCTGCTGGCGAAGGAGTTCCCCGATCTGCATTTCCTCCCCGTGGGGGACGGGCCCATGTTCGACGACTTGCAGAAGCAGATCGCTTCCCTCGGGCTTTCGGACAGGTTCCACTTCGCGGGACTCGTCCCGCCCCACAAGGTGGCGGACTACATCGCCCAGGGGGATCTGCTCTGGCACCTTTCCCTGCGGGAAGGATTGCCCCGTGCGGTGGTCCAGGCTCTGGCATCGGGGATCCCCGCCATCGGCTACAAGCTGGACGGCACCCCCGAAGTGGTCATCGACGGTGAAACGGGGTATGTCACCGCCCCGCAGGACATCGAAGCCGTGGCCGCCCGGAGCAGGGAACTGCTGGCCGATCCGGAACTGCGCCGCAGGATGGGGAAGAAAGGTCAGGAGCTGGTGCTGGAGCGCTTCGACTGGCGCCGCATGGCGGACATCCTCGAAGAGGAGTATTACCGTCTCCTCGAAGAAAAAAACAGTATAAAGGGCTGAAAAGTCTTTTCCGGTATTTGCAATTTGCATTTTCCCGGTGTATATTACGAAACTGCTTTAATTATGCCGGAGTTTCAGGACTATGAACGTGACAGTGCAGACCGTTTTGCCGACGCCCTTCCGGGCCGCCGGGGCCCTGTCGTGCCCTGAAGCCCGAAGGTTCCGCCCCGCTCTGTCTCAAGGCCCTGCCGAAGCAGCAGACCATAGCAAGCAATCCTCCTTCGCCAAGGCTCCTGAGGACGAGGCGAAGCTCATTCAAGACGCCGATGTCCGGCAAAGCTCCGCCGGAGCCGAAAACTCAGCAATCCTCCTTCGCCAAGGCTCCGGAGGACAAGGCAAGCAAGCGAAGCTCATTCAAGACAAAGTCTTGAATCAGCTTCTCCGAAGCAAGCAAGCAAGCAAGCAAGCAAGC
>JAFSYV010000085.1 GCA_017443585.1 Lentisphaeria bacterium
ACGCCTACAACGTCGTCGTCCCGGCAGCGGACCGGGTCCCCGCCGACGTGATCGCCTTCATGGTCAAGAACGAAAAGGCGCCCGAGGGGACTCCCGCTTTCGCGGATCCCTCTTACGGCAGGCGGAAGATCCACTACCGCAAGAGCTCGGGCAACACCCGGATCACCATCTTCGAAGGCGGCCACAACATCCTCTCGGGGACCGCCTTCGTGTGGCTCATGAAACAGCGCAAGGGCAAGCCCGCCGTCTGGCAGACGGGCGCTGCCAGCGGCAAGGCCGAAAAGCTGACGAAATGATACCCGCTCACCGGGCGTTGAACTTGCACTCGGCGACGGCCTGAGCGGCGCACTCCCGGAGCAGTTTTTCCTCGGGTTTCTTGAAATCGCACTTGATATCTTCGGCCTTCTCGCCGAAGAGGACCATGTACCAGACACAGCCCTGAAGATATTTTCCCTTGTCGTTGAGGTGGATCCGGTCGATCCTCAGCACGATGTTCTTCTTGTTCTTGCGGTCGGCTCCCCAGCTCATGGAACCCACCACGTCGCCGCCCGTGATGTCCATGGTCTTGGGCTTGACGAGTTTCTTCAGATCCTCGGGGGTATAGACGGCGGGCTTCACGGGCAGCTTCACCCGGAAAAGATGGACCGCCCCGCCCACGGGGATCATCCGGAACTTGTTGCTTGAGGCCAGTTCCTTGTAGTTGGCCGAAACCTTCTCGTCCATCTCCTTCCAGGTCATTTTGGCCTGCTTCCCCGTGAACCAGGGATGGTCCGCCCGGTAGGCCCAGGTCTCATGGACCACGATCTCCGCCTGAGGCGCGAGAGCCCGCACGTGGGCGATGAGCTTCTTGGCGAACTCCTGAGTCTTTTCCTTGTAGGGGCGGTGGGTGCTCCCCTGCTGGATGGTGATGATGTCCCACTTGTCCGCCTTGATGATGCCGGAAAGGTTGCTCCTGGTGCTCTTCAGCTTCAGGTCACGGGAATCGATCTGATGAAAAGTGTAGGGCTTGAAGTCGGGTTTGGTCTTTTCCTTGTCGATGTTGCCGCAGTGGCGTTCGAGGGTGCAGCCGCCGATGTAGGCGTTGGCCAGCTTCAGCTGATGCTTGCCCGACATCTTCACGATCCTGGGCAGATAAGCAAGCACGCTGTTGGAAAAGCTGTTGCCGATCATCAGCACTTTCAGTTCCTTTGCGTCGAGGAGCGTTCCCGCGCAGAGGAGCGCCGCGACAAGAAAAATCGTCTTTCTCATGATTTTTCGTTTCCTTATGTTGTTGTTTCCGGCATGACCGGCTTTCGTTTCAGAATTTGAACACGGCTCCCACCTTCCGGCCCAGCAGGATCGCTCCCGCGGCCAGAGTCAACCCGAGGAAGAACATGGCCCAGACGCCGAAGGCGCAGGCCGCCCCCGTCCCGTATCCGAGGATCTGGGCCAGCTCATACAGGGCCCGCGTGATGGGGAAGAACTCCTGCTTCTGGGCGAGGATCAGGGAGTCCGACACCTCGAGCATGGAAAAGCTGAAGGCGAAAAGTCCGCCCACGATCAGATTGGCCGTGACGAGAGGCAGGGTGATCCGCCACAAGGTGCGCCAGGGCCCCGCGCCGAAGTTCCGCGCGGCGTTTTCCAGCTCTTCCGGCGTCTGTTCGAGGCCGGAGGCCACCGCCCGGACCACGTAGGGAACGCGCCGTACGGCGTAGGCGATGCTCAGGAGCCACACGGGGTTGTTCACGGGGTCGAAGATCCGCGCGGCCCAGTCGAACTTCACCGGCATTCCCAGAAAGCCGAAGGCCACGACCACCCCCGGCACCGCCAGAGGCAGCATGGCCAGCAGATCCGCCAGCGCGCTCCCACGGAGATGCCAGCGCACCGAGGCGAGAGCCGTGAAAAGCCCTGCGGCGCAGGCGATGACCATGGCGAAGACGGAGTATTTGAGACTGTTGGCGATGGAGGGCAGCACCAGAGCGTTGGAAAGGGCCAGATCGAAGTTTTCGAAAGTGAAATTCTGCGGGAACACCGTGCCGCTGTAGCGGGTGGAAAAGGCGCAGCAGATCAGCGCCAGATGGGGCAGCGCCGAAAGGAGCGTCACCAGCAGAAAGGCTCCGGAGGGGAGAAACTTCTTCCACGAAGTGAGGACCACCGTGCCGGAGTTCACCATGCCCTTGCTCCCGGAGGCGCTCCCGGAGCTTTTCAGGGCGAACTTCGCCAGCAGATAGAGCAGCGAGGAAACCACCAGCATGATGACCACCAGCGCGTAGGGGATGGGGTTGGTCTCCAATTCGGTAAGGCCGTTGAAGATCTGCACCGCCGTGGTGCGGGTGAAGCCGAACATGAGGGGCGTCCCCAGCTCGGTGAAGCTCCAGATCAGCGTGATGGAACACCCGGCCAGGATCCCGGAGCGCATGAGGGGCAGGCGCACCCGGAAGAACCGCTGCCACGGCGACGCGCCCAGATTGGCGGCGGCTTCGGTGAGGGCCGGGTCGATGTTGCCCAGCGCCGTGACCAGATTCAAATAGCAGATGGGATAGAGGTGCAGCGCCTCGATGAGGCACACCGCCCAGAAGGTCCCTTCGCCGCCGAGAAAGTCCACGGGGGGGATCCCCAGACGGCCCAGCAGGGCGTTGACCACGCCGTAATAGCCCAAAATCTGCTTGAAGCCCAGCGCCCCCACGAAGGGCGGCAGGACCATGGGCAGCAGCAGCGCCGTATTGCACAGCCCCTTGCCGGGAAAGTCGAAACGGTCGTAGAGCAGCGCCAGTCCGAGGGAAATGAGGAAGACGATCCCGGTGGTGCAGACGGCGATGGCGAAACTGTTCCACAGCCCTTCCAGATAGATCTTGTTGCGGAAAAGTTCGGCGATGAGCTGCCAGTCGCACCCCACCCCCACCACGGTGCCGATGGGCAGAATGAGAAAGGCGGTGAAAAAGAGCAGGACCGCGCCCAGAAGCAGATAACGTACGAACAGCTGCGATCTCATGACGTCACCTCATTTCCCCAGAGCGGCCAGACGGGCCGCCTCACGATAGTTGTTCCGGGCCTGATCGCTCCACTGCCGCAGGGTGGCGCTGATCTGAGCCGGGGTGCGCTCCGGCGTCACCCGGAGCAGGGCGGCGGCCCTGTCGATCTCCCGGTACGAAAAGGGCAGTTCGTAAAATCTGGCCGCCGCCTGCGGGACCTTTTCCGGGCCGCCGGAAGCGATGATGGCCCCCCAGGCCGCCTTGAGTTCCTGATGCGGCTCCAGCACGACGGTCCGCAGGAGGACCCGGAGCAGGGAGTAATAACGGCCCGTCCATTGGGGGCGATAGACGAAATCCGCCCCCGAAGCGTAGGGATCGTAGTCGGGGAGGAAGAAGTTCTTGCGGAGTTCGGGCGTGTAGAGGTCCCGCCGGATGGGCGGCCGGTTGATGCCGTTGCGCTCCGGCCCGCCGAGGGTCCCCGGCTTCAGGCAGTGGAGCAGCTGGCCCTCGCGGGAAAGGAGAAAGGCGATGAAGGCCCTGGCGACATGCTTGTTGGGCGCTCCCCGGAGCATCTGCACCGGGTCGGCGGAAACGGCGGTGCCGCCCTTCGGCGTCACGTAGATGCAGTCCGGTTTCCCGTTCACATGGATGCTCCAGAGCATTTCGCTGATGCCGTAGGTGTCGATGGCGGTCCCCGCCGCCGCCTCGCCCGTGGCCACATCCCGGACCACGTCGCCGGCGGAGTCGGAAATGCTCCGGGCGTTGCCGAAGATCCGCTTCAGGAGTTCCATGCCCTCCTGCCATCCCCGGACGGGGTCGCCGTGCCGGGCCATGCACTGCTGGATCATGATCTCGTAGCACTTGTTGGCGGAGCCGGACTTGGTGGGATCGGCCACGGCCAGCGTATTGAAGAAACGCCCCGCGCCCAGATCGGCCCACGACACGGGAGTTCCCCCGCCCATTTCCCGGAGCCGGGCGGTGTTGTAGAGGATCCCGAAGGTCGAGAGGACCACCCCGTAGAAGCGGCCCTTCGGGTCGTAGAGCCGGTCGCCGCCGAAGGAGGGCGGGATGACCTTGAAATACTCGGGATGGCTCTGCGCCAGCCCCGCGTCCACGCCGTAGCCGCGGGCGGCGGTCTGTTCGTGGTTGAACACCCCGCCCCCGGCGAAGATGTCGATGCCGATGCCGACGTCGGATTCGAGGAAGCGCTTGCGGGCCAGCTTCTGTTCCGGCGTACGGCAGGCGGATTCATAGGCGAAGGAGGTGCCGATGGCCGCGGTCCAGGGGCCCCACTCGGGATGGAACTCCCACAGGCGGCGGAACTCGGTTTCGTAGCGGTCGGCGATGTAGCGCATGATGTCGCTGGTGCCGCCGGGGGTCCGGAAATCAATGTGGACGGTTTTCCCGTACTTCTTCAAATACCAGCTGCTGAAGGCCCGCTGATATTCGTCGCGCAGGGCCTTGTTGTGGGCCGAAACCACCACCAGCGTCTCCTCCCCGGCCCGGTCTCCGCCCGGAGCGCTCTTTTCCTCCGCCGGAGCCAGGGCGAAGGGGAGCACCAGCAGCGCCCCCAGCAGCACCAGCACCGGGATCAGGGCCTTATTGTTCATCGCCGGGCTCCGGTACGGGGATGAGGAAGGCCGGATCGTAGTCCAGCGCGTACTCCCGGCCCAGCTGCCGGTCGGGGGCCCCCAGCTCCCGGACGAGGATCCGCTCCTCTCCCGGTCCCTCGAAGAGCCACTCGCAGCTGTCGCCGAAAAAGGCCCGTTCCAGAAGTCTGGCCCGGAATTTTCCGGGGCCGTCGGTGATCTTGAGCCGTTCGGGACGGATGCCCCCTTCGGGCACACGGTTCACATCGCCCAGAAACCGGGCGGTGAAGCCGTCGGCGGGATGATCGTAGATCTCCTCCGGGGTGCCGATCTGGGAAAGCCGCCCCCGGTGCATGACCCCCACCCGGTCGCCCATGCTGAGGGCTTCGCGGCAGTCGTGGGTGACGTAGAGGGCGGTGAGTTTTCTCTCGGTGCAGATGCGTCTGATCTCCCGGCGCATGGTGTCCCGCAGATTGGCGTCCAGATTGGAAAGGGGTTCGTCGAGCAGGAGCAGGGCGGGCTCCACGGCCAGAGCACGGGCCAGCGCGACCCGCTGCTGCTGGCCGCCGGAAAGCCGGGTGACGGCGCTCCTGGCGAAGCCGTCCATCCGGACCTGTTCCAGAGCGGCCATGACGAGCCGTTCGATCTCCGGTCCGGGGCGATGGGCCATCCGCAGACCGAAGGCCACGTTTTCGAAGACGTCGAGGTGAGGCCACAGGGCGTAGTTCTGAAACACCATGGCGGCGTTCCGCTTTTCCGGCGGCAAGGTCGATATGTTCCTGCCGTCGAAGCTGATGGCGCCGCTGTCGGGAGAAGTGAGTCCGGCGAGGATGCGGAGAAGAGTGGACTTGCCGCACCCCGAGGGGCCCAGCATGAAGACCAGTTCTCCCTGACCGATATGCAGATCGAGTCCCGAAAGCACCTGGGTCTTGCCGTCGTAACTTTTCGTCAGTTTTTCGATGGAAACTTCAGCCATGATCCCTTGATCCCCCCGTCTTTGCGGAAAACGCCGGAAAGCTCCGGCGTCAGGTCGTAAGTGAATACTGTCGCAAACAGCGACGCGAACCCCGCGCCGCCCTGCGGAAAAAGGAGTCGTTCCCCACTCCCGCAAGAGGCGCGGAAACCGGCACGGCCCCCCGACGGCGCCGTCCGGTGCAAGGCAAGCTCCCCGTCACTTGGCCAGAGGCAGGCCGGGAACCTTGTCGGCATACTTGAGCCCATGCTCGAAGTCCAGATAGTGGACCCCCGAGATCACTCCGGCCCCGATGACGAAGATGAGGGTGATAACCGCTACGGCAAGGTAGAAGTAGGAGGGCGAATCGGCCGCAGCCGGCGCTTTCGGCACGGGCTTGGATTCGGTCTTTTCGGCAGCATCCTCGGCGGGCTTTTCCTCGGGTTCCGCCTTTTCCGGAGCGGGCGTTGCGGCGCCGGGCCCCGCCGGCGGCTTGGGCGGCAAGGTGGGCGGTTTCGGCGGCGGCGTGGGCTTAGCCACGGGAGCCGCCGGAGGCTTGGGCGGCAGGGTGGGGGCTTTGAGGGTCGGCGGCCGGGAAAGTTTCACCGTCGCCTTGACATCTTCGGCGTTCCCGCCTTCGGCCGGTTCGGCAGCTCCCGCGGCGGTCGCCGCCGGGGCGGGGGGCGGAGGAGGCGTCAGCCGGGGCGGACGCTTCAATTTCACGGTCTGATCTTCGGTCTCCCCTTCGGCGTTGGGGGTGATGCTGGGGGCGGGCGTCGCGGCCTTGGCGGGCCGGGGCACCGCCGCCGTCTGATCACTGGCCTCGGGAGCGGCCGGGGCCGGAGCCGGGGCCGGCGTGGGCGGAGTCAATTTGACCGTCGCAGGGGCGCC
>JAFSYV010000086.1 GCA_017443585.1 Lentisphaeria bacterium
CACCTTTCCGCCCGGGGCGAAACGGCGGTCAACTACAACCGCGACGTGGAGATATTCCCCGTGGTGCGCCGCATCTGCGAAAGGATCATGGACCCCGAACTGCTCTACGTTTCGCCCACAGACATGGGGGTGAACCGGGTGGGCTTCGCCATCACCGATGACGAGGTCGTCCGCGAGGCCGCCACGCA
This sequence comes from Lentisphaeria bacterium, assembly GCA_017443585.1. Lineage (GTDB taxonomy): Bacteria > Verrucomicrobiota > Lentisphaeria > Victivallales > Victivallaceae > UBA1784. The sequence goes on from JAFSYV010000086.1 coordinate 189, forward strand.
GGAGGTGATCCGGCGCTACTTCCGCTCCTGCTGCGACTACGCTTCGGGCATCGCCGAGAAGAGCGTCCTCGAACGCTGCAAGCTCCTGATGGATTCCCTCGGCGTGGACGAGACCTGCCGCAGCGTGGTGGAGCCCGCCCGGCTTGCCGCCAAAGAGGCCGAAGCCCATCACAAGGGCAACGACAACGTCTTCTGCGGCGCGGCGCTGGAGCTCCCCTGCGGCAAGATCATCACGGGGAAGAATTCCCCTCTCCTGCACGCCGCCACCAGCTGCGTCATCAACGCCATCAAGTATCTGGCGGGGCTGCCCGACGATCTGCATCTGCTCTCTCCCCTCGTGATCGACTCCGTGGGCCGGCTCAAGAAGGACATCTTCCAGAGCCGCCGCATCTCCCTGACCCTCAACGAAGCCCTCATCGCCCTGAGTGTCAGCGAGCCTTCGAACCCGGCGGCCCAGCTGGCCATGGACAAGCTCCCCATGCTTACCGGCTGTCAGATGCACTTCACCCATATCGTCCCCGAAGGCGACCTGGCCCCCCTGCGCAAGCTGGGGATCATCTTCACCTGCGACCCGGTCTATACGAGCAAAAACCTCTTCATGGAGTGATTTCCGCCTGAAACGGAAGTCCTCTGTCGCGTCTCACCTCTTTCCTTGCCGCGCTCCCTGCGGGGGAAAGAGGTTTGTTTTCGGGGCAAAAAAAGAAAAAATCGCCTTGCATATTTCGCGTTGCGAGGTTATATTTTATACGGTGCGTATGTCGTGCACCGTCAAACATCAGCTTGAGGAACGTGAAAATGTCCAATTTCGGTGATCTGATCCAGGAGTATTACGTCAGGAAGTTCCGTGCCAACAGTGCGCAGCGCAAGGCCGAGATCGACGGTCTGAAAACCGCCGCGGACGCGAAGAAGTTCATCGCCAAGGTCCGGGCCCGGATCGTGAGCGGTTACGACTTCCCCGCCAAACGCTGCCCCCTGAATCCCCGCATCACCGGAACGCTTGACGGCGACGGGTTCACCGTCGAAAAGGTGATCTTCGACAGCCGTCCCAAATTCCCCGTGACGGGGAGTTTCTTCGTTCCCAGGAAGCGGAAAGGCAAGGTCCCCGGCGTCCTCTTCCTCTGCGGCCACGCTCAGGAAGGCCGTTTCAGCGAAACCTATCAGGCGGTGATGATCTCCCTCTGCAAGAAGGGCTGCGCGGTCCTCGCCATCGACCCCATCGGGCAGGGCGAAAGGCTCCAGTACCCCGATGACGAAAAACTCGGCTGCTGCAGCGAGCACAACCTCTTCAACCGCCGGATGCTCCTCGCGGGCGACAACATGAGCGCGTGGCGGGTCTACGACGCCATCCGCGGTCTGGACTATCTCCTTTCCCGCCCCGAAGTGGATCCGGCGAGAGTGGGCGTCACCGGCAACTCCGGCGGCGGCACGTTGACCACCCTCGTTTCCGGCGTGGACGACCGCTTCACCGCGGCGGCTCCCAGCTGCTATATCACCCGCTGGCTCCGCAACGTGGAGAATGAACTCCCCGTGGACGCCGAGCAGATCCCCCCCTTTGCCGGGGCCGACGGCGGCGAAATGGCCGACTTCCTCATCGCTCAGGCTCCCCGGCCCCTGCTGATCCTGGGCCAGAAGAACGACTTTTTCGACATCCGCGGCACCCGCGAGGTCTATGAAGAGGTCAAAAAGATCTACGCGCTCCTCGGCAAGGCAGAGAACGTCTCCCTCTTCGTGGGGCCCACCAATCACGGCTACTCCATCCACAACCGCGAGGCGGCCTACGGCTTCTTCGGGAAGTTTTTCAAACTCAAGGCCGATGCCAAGGAGCCCGAGAACAAGTACTTCACCGGCGCGGAGCTGGCCAGCGCCCCCGGCGGCCGTTCCATCGACGTGCCCGGCTCTTTGACCGTCAACGACTACATCCGGAAACGGACCCTCGAGGTCATCGCCAAGCGGCCGAAACTCTCGCCCGCCGAACTCCGCGCCGCGTTGAAGAAACAGCTCGGCATCGGCGACGTGCCCGTTCCCACCTACCGGCAGCTCCGGGGCAAGCACGACTTCGAGGCCAAGATGGGATTCTCCCGCTTCGGCGTGGAGACCGAGGATCAGCTGATCTGCACCATGTACCTCACCGACGAGTACTGCTCCTGGAACCACATCCCCGCGCTGCCCAAGGCGGAGCTTTACATCCCCCACCAGAGCGCTCAGGCGGAACTGGCCAAGCGGGGGCTGGTCCGGAACCACAAGGTCTTCGGTTTCGACTACCGGGGCGTGGGTGAAAGCATGCCCGACGGCTGCGATCAGGGCATCCGGGATTTCTTCGCCTACTACCGTTTCGATTACCACTACGCTTCGCTGGCGCTGCTGCGGCATGAATCCATGCTGGGCCGCCGGGTCTTCGACGTCCTGAGCGCCATCAAGCTCCTCAAGGCGTGGGGCGTGGAGGAGATCATGCTGACCAGCTCCGGCATCGGTCAGATCCCGGCGCTGCTGGCGGCCTTCCTCACCGACGAGAAGATCACCCCCGTCTTCGGCGAGCGGGTCCGCACCTGGCGGGAGCATGCGCTTTCACCCCGCGACATGCTGCCCCAGTCCATGGGCGATTACAACATCCTGGCCCTCACCGATCTGGACGAGATCCAGGATCTGGTCGAAGCGGGCAAGTAAGGCCGTCACGGACACAGGAGGCAAGCTCGATGAAGAAGGTCGTTGTTTTCGGCGGTTCCGGCTGGCTGGGCCACAAGGTCGCACTGGAATTTGCCGCTGCGGGATATGAGGTCACCGTGGTCTCACGGGGGAAGGACGGCAGATTCGCCGAGCGCATCCGGAAGCTCCGGCGGATCGTCGGCGACAAGGACTCCGAGGAGTGCATGAAGGAGATCCTGAAGGAAAAGTTCGACTGTATCGTCGATACGGTCCCCCACACGGCCTCCATCGAGCTCATCCACCGTTACGCGGGGCGGCAGCTGGAGCATTATATCCACTGCTCCTCCACGGGCGGTTACGCCCCGCTGCCCTTCATCCCCTGCGACGAGACCGCTCCCTACGGGGGCTTCGAAGGCGGTTCCGGCTGGGCCGCCAAGGCGATCGTGGACAATCAGGCCATGGAGCTTTTCGGCAAGGACGGATTCCCCGCCACGGTGATCCGCCCCTGCTACATCACGGGGGGCGGCGACTTGCTGCCGCTGGACAATCTGGGCGGCCGCCGGGCGGACTTCATCCCGGACATCCTCGCGGGCAAGACTCTCGATCTGCCCGACAACGGACTTGCGCTGCTCCAGCCCGTCCATGTGGACGATCTGGCCCACGCCTTTCTGCTGGCCGCCGGGACACGGGTCTCCATCTCCCAGCGCTACAACATCTGCCTTTCCCACGCGGTGACGCTGAACCGCTACATGGAACTCAACGGCGAAGGCGTCGGGTGTCCCGTCAAGATCAACCACATGCCCCTCGAGGAGATGGTCAGGAAGTATCAGGGCGAAGTCAACGAGACCTGGCTGCGCTTCTTTGCGACTCACATGTGCTTCACCATCGCCAAGGCCCGGCGGGATCTGGGGTACGAGCCCCGGCACACCCCCGAGGCGACGATCCGTGAAACCGCCCGTCTGACGGCGCTCAAGTGCGGGGCCTCCCTTTGAATCTTGCCGACTGCATGAACTGGACGTTGGTCAAGACCGTGGGGCTGCTGGTCCTTTCCAACTGCTTCATGACCTTCGCCTGGTACGGGCACCTGAAGAACCTCAACAACCGGCACTGGATCATTGCTGCGCTGATCAGCTGGGGGATCGCCCTCTTCGAGTACCTGATCCAGGTCCCCGCCAACCGCATCGGTCACGCGGGGGGGCTGACCCTCGCCCAGCTGAAGATCCTGCAAGAGGTCATCACCCTTTCCGTGTTCGTCCCCTTCTCGCTGCTCTACATGCGCGAGCCCCTGCGCTGGAACTACCTCTGGGCGGCGCTCTGCATGGCGGGGGCGGTCTTTTTCATCTTCAGGAAGTAGGGAAAGAGAGCTGAAAGAGACCATGGAAGTGCTGCGTTTCGCCATGAACGACCCGGCGGCCTACGGTTTGCCCGAGTACCGGGTCCCCGCCGACGCCTGGCGCAACGGTCTCGTCGTGCGGATGCCCAATCATCTGGGCGATGCCGTCATGGCCCTGCCGGCCCTCGCCGGGCTCAAGAAGATCCTGCCCAAGTACTGCGGGCTCTTCGTGGTGGCTCCGGAAGCTTTCCGCTCCTTCTATTCCGAACTTCCGATGGTGGACAGCTTCATCGGACTGGAAAAAGCCCATGCCAACTGGAGCCTCTACGAGATCCTTTTGGTCAGGAAGCTCATGGCCGGGGCCGGGGTCTTCTTCAACAACTCCCCCCGCGACGTCATCGCCATGCGCCTGGCGGGCGTACGTTACCTTTACGGGACGGGGGTCCGGCTCCGTTCCCTGCTGCTGACGGGGTCGTTCAAGTTCGAGCCCCAGCAGGTCCCCGGACGACGGGCCGGGGAGCACCTGTGCGCCCGCTATCTGGCCATGGCCATGGCCTTGGGCGCGCCCCCGTGGGACGGCTCCCTGCCGGAGTTCCGCTTCTCGCGGAAAGGGGATGAATTCGGTTCCAGAATCTCCGGTGTCTGCGAGCATCCCGCCATGCTCCTGCTGGGCCCCGGAGCCGCCTACGGCGAAGCCAAGTGCTACGGGGAAAAGAACTACAATCGCATCGCCCGCTGGTGGGTCGAAAAGGGGGGCATCGTCGCCGTCGCGGGCAGCGCCGCCGAGCTCCCCACCGGGCAGGAGGTCTGCGCAGGTCTCCCGCCGAACAAGTGTTTCAATTTCTGCGGAAAGACCGGCCTTCGGGAGCTTTTGACCCTCGTGCGTTTTTCCCGGTTCATGGTCTGCAACGACTCCGGCATCATGCATCTGGGGGCCGCCGTCGGCCGGCCGGGGATCGCCCTTTTCGGTTCCACCGATCCCACGGCCACGGGGCCCATCAGTCCGGCGTGGCGGTGTTTTGTTTCGAGCGCCGGGTGTTCTCCCTGCTTCGAGCATGCCTGCCCCGCGGGCGACAAGCACTGCATGGCGGAGCTCGAAGTGGGATCGGTCATCGGTGAAATGGAAAAAATCTTCGGTCCGGGCCGTTTCTGAATCCGGTTCCGGACCGGCAACAATTCAAGGAGTCCGTTTATGAAGCAGTGTACGTTTCGCGATGCAAAAGCCGTCTGGGACGACAAGATCCTCACCATCTCCAACGCGGGGTTCAGCCGCACCTACTCCCTCGAAACGCCTCTGCTCCACGCCCTGGAGCTGAAGGACGCTTCCGGCAAACTTTTCGCCGTCCCCGCCGCCGCCGAAACGGACGGCGATCTCTACGGCTACGGCCATGACAGTCAGTTCAAGTCCTGGCATCTGGCGGAGTGCCATGCCGCGGTCTGCGAACGTCCGGAGTTCGAGGGCGGCCATTTGCTGGTGACGCTCCGCTATTACGACGATTTCAGCCACAGCCTGTTTACCCGTGAGTTCTTCATCTACCCCGGACTGCCCATGTTCGGGCTCCGCAACCAGATGCGCGTCAAGGTGATCCCCAACGGGCAGCAGCTCAGCCGGAGCACCATGAAGGATGAATACGCCGCCTTCAGGCGCAAGGGCAACCCGGAAGCCCCCCGGCGCATGCGGGAGCCCGTGGTGGAAACGGTCCACCCGGCGGAAGGATTCTCCCCCGTCCTGGCGGTGGAGTTCGCCGGACACACCGACGTCCACGACCGGCCCGTGCGCGAGCATGCCTGTCTCCCCGGCGAATTCGAATACAACGGCAACCTCTTTTTCTGCGAGGAGTCTTCCGGCGCGGGCGTGATGATCCTGCAGGAAGCTCCCCCCTCTTCGGAGCGGCGTGAATACGAGCCCTACGATTTCCGGGTCACGGAAAAGGGCGACATCTTCAGCATCGGCTGGGGCGTCAACTCCCCCGAAGTGGAGCCCGACGAGATCTTCGTTTCCTACCGGAACGCCGTGGGCGTCTATCATGACGCTTCCGAAAGGGATTTTCTGCTCAAACGCTACTGCCGGACCCGCTTCGATTACGGGAAGGAGCGCCGGGGCATCGTCTGCAACGCCTGGGGCTGCGGTCAGTTCGGGGAAAAACTCTGCCCCGAATTTCTGGCCGCCGAGGTCCGGGGAGCCGCCGAGTGCGGCGCGGACAGCTATCAGATCGACGACCAGTGGCAGAACGGCAGTCTGGGCGACCTGAGTTTCCGCAACAAGGATCTCCCGCTGCGGGAATTCTGGAAGATCAACCCCGCGAAGGTGGAGAACGGCTCCTTCGACACGCTGGCGGAACTGGCCCGTCAGTGCGGCATCGAACTTGCCTTGTGGATCGCTCCCAGTTTCAACCGCCGCTTCGACGACTGGCGGGAGTTCGCCGACATGCTGCTGGATTTCCACCGGGCCTACGGGTTCGACCTTTTCAAGGCCGACGGCGCCCATTTTTCCAACTACCGGGCCGAGCAGAATTTCGAGAAGATGCTCCGGACCGTCCGGCACGAAAGCGGCGGCAGGGTCTTCTTCAATCTGGACGTCACCGCCGGGATGCGGGGCGGGTACTTCAAGCTGCTGGAATACGGCAACCTCTTCCTCGAAAACCGCTACGCCTGCCATAACTGGGGCATGGGCTACCACCCCCTGCGTACTCTGGGGAACATCTGGAACCTCGCCAAGTACGTCCGGCTCCAGTATATCCAGATCGAAGTCGCCTATCCGGGCGACGTGAACGAAAAGTTCTACGCTGCGCGCGGCGAGTCCGACCCCCGGACCTACAGCTGGGAGTTCTGGTTCGCCGTCGCCTTCCTGGGCAATCCGCTCCTCTGGTTCGCCCCCTCCCTGACCGCGCCGGAAGACCGGGCGACGGCGGCCAGGATGCTGGCGCTCCACAAAGAGTGCCGCGAGGAGATTTTCGACTCCGTCATCTCCCCCGTGGGCGACGAGCCCGGCGCGAAGGCCTTGAGCGGCCTCGTCGCCCGGAGCGCGGAAGGCGAAGAGAGATTCCTCGTCCTCTTCCGGGGCCATGAGGCGGAAAAGAGCACCTTCGCCACGAATACCGCGTGGCGGCTTCTCGCCGGGAACGCGCAGATCGGCTCCGGAACCGTCACGCTGCCCGAAAAGGGGGATTACGCGATCCTCAAGAGGAAATAAGCGATGACTCTCCACGCCTTTCTGCTGATCCTGCTTTCCATCTTTCTCCATGTGGGGTGGAACTTCATCAGCAAGAAGAATACGCCCTCGGCGGCCTTCTATCTCCTCAACTCCATGACCTCGTGCACCATCTACATGCCCTGCGTCATCTTTTCGGGGATCGACTGGGGGGCTCTCGGGTGGAACTTCTGGCTCTTCTATCTGTGCAGTGTGCTTTCCGAGGTGATCTACTTCGTGGGGCTCTTCAAGACCTACCGGCACACGGACATCAGTCTGGCCTATCCCATGGTCCGGGCGCTGCCCGTGCTGCTGGTGGCGGCGGTGACGGGGATCTTCGGCATCGGCAAGCCCCTGAACTTCACCGCCGTCCTCGGCATGGTCATCGTCTTCTGCGGGTGCGTCATCATGCCCCTCAACAAACTTTCGGACTTCAGCTGGCGCAACTACGTGACCCCCATGCTGGGGTTCATTCTGCTGGCGGCCTGCGGGACCACGGGCTACACCATCTTCGACGGGCTCCTCATCCCGAAACTGCTTCAGGCCAGCGCCTCGAAGGCGCTGCTCACCACCTGCGCCTTCATCTCCATGATCGAAGGAGGGATCGTGGTGGGCCTTTCCCTCTACGTCCTCGCCCACCGGGAGGAGCGCAAGGAGTTCAAGCGCCTCGCGGGACACACGGCGGCGCCGCATTTCTGCGGGCTCTGCTCCTCGTCGGCCTACGTGCTGGTGGTCATGGCCATGCCGCTGGTGACCAACGTAAGTTTCGTGCAGGCCTTCCGCCAGATGAGCCTGCCCCTCGGCGTGGCGGCGGGCGTATTCCTCCTCAAGGAGAAGTGTCCGCCCATTCGGCTGGCCGGTGTGGCCGCCGTGGTGGCGGGCCTCGTCATCACCGCCCTGCGGTAGGGACGCTTTTGTTTTTCATGGAGTCGTAAGGAACGGCCCGGGTGGAGATCCGCCGGGGCCGTTTTTCGTACGCCTGGTTCAGGACGGAGCGCTCCGGGCGGAAGCAGGGGCTCTCAAGCCCCGCAAGCTCCATCAGCAGATGGGGCAGGTCCTCCGACGAAAAGGGGCGTTTCACGGCTTCGGGAAGCTCGCTCCGGATCGCCGGGCGGGCGTATCTTTCCGACAGCCACAGCACCATGGGGATCTCGCAGGAACTTGCCGTGGGGAAGAGGTCGGTGTGGCCGACGAACGCCTCCTCTTCGTAAAGGGCCTCCCCATGGTCGGGCAGATAGAGCAGAAAGGCGTTCTTCTTTTCCGCCGCCGCCCGCTCGATGAGGCGCGTCAACACCCCGTCCGTATAGCGCAGGGCGTTGTCGTAATCGTCGATGATCTCCGCATGGCGCTCCTGTTCCGGCGAAAGGTCCGACGCCTTGCCGGTAAAGAAGCGGGCCTCCGGCGGGAAGTTTTCCCTGTAGGCCCAGTGGGCTCCCCGCAGGTGGAAGATCACCAGTTTCCGGGGCGCGGGGTCCCGGAGGATCTTATCCAAGATGTCGACGAAGACGCCGTCGAAACGCTCCTTGTGAAGCGAAAGGAAAACGTCCGACCGCTTCGCCACGGCGAGGAAGGGCAGTTCGTTTTCCGAGTCCGGGAATTGGTTGTACGCATACCACACCTTGAATCCGGCGTTGCGGAAGATATCCGGGATATTCGCCTTGTGCCGGAAGGCCGTCTTCGGCTCCGCCGCTTCCGCCAGAGTCAGCATGACGGGCAGCGCCAGATGGGTCATGACGTGAGGAGAAACGGCATCGTCGAAACGGTAAAGCCGCCCTTCCTTGAAGAGCCGTTTCAAGCCGGGCGTGGTGGGGCGCGCACAGCCGTAGAGGGAGGAACGCCTGCGGGAGTGGCTTTCGCCGATGACGAGGATGTACAGCGCCTCCCGGTCGCTGTTGCGGGCCTTGGCCCGCAGTCCCGCTTCCGCCACGTCGAGGCGGAGAGCCGCCGCCCGCCGTTCCGCGAAGAAGGCTTCCAGCCTTTCGCCGGGGGAGGGCTGCCGGGCGGTGCGTCCCCGACCGGGGGTGAAACTCAGGAGAAGCAGGACGGCCGCGGTGAGCGCTCCCAGCGCACCCCAAAGGATCTTATGCTTCTTCACCCGAAAGATGAGCCCTCCCGCCGCCGGAAACAGCAAAAGAAGCACCAATGTGTTCCACCGGCAGAAAAAGAGCCGGAGGAATCCCCGGATCTCGCTTGCGGGGGCGATGGCCATGAGCCGGAGCGTTTCCCCGTCCAGCAGAGCCCCGAAGTTCACTAAGAGGTAGAGGTCGGGCAGGACGAAAAGCCCCGCCGTCAGACTGCAGAGGATCATGACCGCCCACCCGGCAACAACGTTTTTCCGGGGCAGGCAGAGGAAAAACAGGCTCACCAGCAGCACCCGGAAAAGGAGGGATAGTCCCCAGTTCAGCCAGTCGGAGCCGGAAAATTGGCCCGCTCCGAACAGGAGCTGGAGCAGGGGCGGGAAACAGAGCACGTAGCCGAAAAAGAGCGTCCAGCGCCGCCGGATGTCCGGAGCGCTTTCCCGTGCCGGAGGAGCGGAGGGCTCAGACTGCGGGTTCATCGTTCCGTCTGCGGTCCCTTTCTCAGCCGCTCGAGGAGCAGCAGCGTCACGAAGAGGGCCAGACACACGGGCACGGCCAGTACGCTGTAGCGGAGCGTGAAACGGTCGCCGAGTTCACCGAGGATCCAGGTGACGATGCCGCAGCCGGGCGTCCCCGCGCAGGAAAGGACGATGTACACCACCGTGGGATCCAGGTGGGGCAGGCGGTCGGTGCAGTAGCTCTGGGTGCTGGGCCACAGGGGGGCGCAGGCCATGCCCAGCAGCAGAAAGAGCCCCATGCCGAGCCACAATGTGCGGACGAAGGGCAGGGCCAGACTGACCGCGGCCCCCGCTGCCGCGGAAACGAGGAGCAGACGGAAGAGGTGCTTCTGGGGGATCAGCGCGGCGGAGCCCAGCCGCCCGACGATCATGCCGGCGGAAAAGATGAGCGTGGTCATGGCTCCCTGCGCGGCGCTTCCGTTCAGATTGAGCCGGACGAAGCTGGAAGCCCAGAAGGTCAGGCCGAACTCCGCGCCGCCCCCCACGAACATGAGGATGAAGAAAATCCAGAAGGGACCGGAGGCGAGGATCCGCTTCGTCCGGAGCCAGGTGGTCCCGAAGTCCGCCTTCTCGTCGGTGAAGACTTCGCGTTTTTCCGGCAGCAGAAAGCAGAGCGCGGGCAGCACGGAGACCGTGGCGACCCCGGCGAGAATGTACCGCCAGTTCACCCCCCGGACGAGAAGCAGTCCGGTGACGAGCGTCATGATGACGATGCCGATGGACCAGAAGCCGTGGCAGAAGTTGATGTACCGGCCCGGTTCGTCTTCCCGGTGGAGGTCCTGGATGACGGGCGTGGCAAGACCTTCGATGATCCCTTCGCCGAATCCGGCCGCGGCCAGCGCGAGTACGATGATCCCGTAGGAGGGGGCCAGAGCGGCCAGCCCCACCCCCAGCGCCATGATGATGACGGAGCTCCCGATGGTCAGCCGTTTTCCCCAGCGTCCGGCGGCGAAGCCGCAGAAGACCATGGCCAGCACCATGAAGATGCTCCGGCTGATCTGCAGGGCGCCGCCCGCCCCCTGGCCTCCGGCGTTCAGGGGGAAGTTCAGGTCTCCGGCGATCTCGACGAGGACCACCGGGACCGCCACGGAGCTTCCGGCGTAGGCGATGTAGGTGAGGCAGGCGGCGAGGTCGTACCGGCCCATGTGCCGCAGGGAAAAGGCCATGACGCCCCCCTCGTGTCTTACAGCGAACCTTTGGTGGAAAGGACGCCGTCGATCCGGGGATCCGTGCTCAGGGCCTGATCGAGAGCCTTGGCAAAGCCCTTGAACATGGCCTCGAAGAGGTGGTGCACTTCGCCAGAGGCCAGCATGCGGATGTGCATGTTCAGCCCCGCGTGGGCGCAGAGGGCCTGGAAGAATTCGTAGAAGAGCCGGGCGTCGATGTCCTTGACCTGCGGGGCAGGGGGCGTGACGTCGTAGTAGAGACCGGCCCGGCCGGAGAGATCCAGCGCCACCAGCACCAGCGTTTCGTCCATGGGCAGCAGAAAGTTGCCGTAGCGGCGGATCCCTTTCTTCTCACCGGCGGCTTTGGCGATGGCTTCGCCCATGACGATGCCGAGATCCTCCATGGTGTGGTGGTAGTCCACCTCGATATCGCCCTTGGCCTTGACTTCCAGATCGAAGAACCCGTGGCGGGCGAAAAGGGTGAGCATGTGGTCGAGGAAGGGGATCCCCGTGGCGATGTCGCCCTTCCCGCTTCCGTCCAGCTCCAGCTTGAGGAAAATATCGGTCTCTCCGGTGGTCCGGCGGATCTCTGCGCAGCGGCTCATGATTTTTCTCCGTTTTTCATGTGAAAGGTCTTGAAATACTATAATATACACTGTATTGTGCCGTTTTTCAATCTTGCATCGCCGTTTTTTGGGCGAACGTCGCCCTCGAAGTTACGCGGCAACTGTCGCTTCGCTCTCGAGTTGCCGCGGCTCGCAAAGGAGGTTTGCGGGAGTATACGGGCCGCAGACTAAACCTATGCCAAACGCCAAGAAGGCGCCGCTGGCGTCAAAAACTACCGCCGGGCCGGTTGCCAGTCTGCGGGCGAGTCGCTGAGTGTCGCACGCCGCGCGTATCGGCCGGTGGTGAAAGATCCCGCCGACACAGTATTCACAGTATTCATAGTATTCATAGTATCCATAGTTCAGAGGCGGCTTATTATCACCGCGAAGGGGCTTTTTGCACGGCCGTGCCCGGAACGGCCCGCAGGGGTGAAAAGGGGCGGAAAGGGGCGGGGTGTTCCCCCCCCTTTCCGCCCCTTTTTTTCGCTTTTTTTGCATTTTTTTTGAAAAATTTGCGTTTTTCGGATTGACATTTTACATCATTAGGTATATTTTAGGAGCAGATAGGAGCAAAAAGGCAAGATAAAGTTTCAAAAAGGGTTGAAAAGGTGATTTATTTAGGAGATTTCGAATACACCGTCGACGTGCAGGGGAGGATCACCCTTCCCGGCGAGTGGCGGAGCGAGGAAGAAAGTTCCTGGGTACTTCTGCCTGAAGGCAAAACAGCCCTTATCCTGACGACGGAAGAGGCGCTGGGCGCTTTCTTCGCCGAACTGCAGAAACTTTCGCTGGCCGATCCGGCTCTGCGTCTGGCCTCGGCCCGGCTGGGCTCCCTTGCCCGGAGCTGCCGCTGCGACCGTCAGGGGCGTCTGGCGCTGCCCAAGACCCAGCTCGAAGCCGTCGGCATTTCCAAGACGGTCAAACTGCTGGGGGCGGTGACCCATATCCGCCTCTGCGCTCCCGAGAACTGGAAGCCCGGCGAGGTCGATACCGCCGTCGCCGGAGCCTTGAACACCGTCAAGAAACTGGGCAACGACCGGGGCGCATTGGCCTCGCTGATCGAAGGACTGATCGACCATGAGTGAATTCCGTCACATTCCGGTGCTGCCTGAGGAGGTGCTCGAGCTTCTCGCCTTCGCCCCCGACCGGCCCGCGCGGATGATCGACGGGACCGTGGGCGGCGGCGGCCACAGCGCTTTGCTGCTGAAAAAGTATCCGCGCCTCGAAGTGCTGGGCATCGACCGGGATCCCGCCGCGCTCGAAGCGGCGGAGGCGAATCTCGCCTTTGCCGGGGACCGGGTCCGGCTCCGCCGGGGCGAATATGCCGACATGGGGACCTTCGCCGGGGAAAACGGCTGGGACCATGTGGAAGGGATCCTGCTCGACATCGGCGTTTCTTCTCCTCAGATCGATCGGGCGGAACGGGGATTTTCCTGGCGGCAGGAGGGGCCCCTCGACATGCGCATGGATCAAAGTTCCTCCGTCACCGCGGGGCGGATCCTCAATTTCGCTCCCGAAGAGGAACTGGCCCGCATCTTCCGGGAATACGGAGAACTCCGTTCCGCCGGGAAGCTGGCCCGCGCGGCGGTGGAACGCCGGCAGAAACACTTCTTCGGCACGACGGCCGATCTGGTGGCCCTCTGCGACGAAACGCTGGGCCGGTCCGCGCCGGGGAAACTGCCCCTGCCCACGCTGGTCTTCCAGGCCCTGCGCATCGCCGTCAACGGCGAACTCGATCAGCTCCGCAAAGGACTGGCGGAAGGGGTGAAACTGCTCGCGCCCGGAGGACGGATCGCCGTCATCTCTTTTCATTCTCTGGAAGACCGGATCGTCAAGGAGTTCTTCCGGACCGAGAGCTCGGGGTGCGTCTGCCCGCCGGGTCTGCCCGTCTGCCGCTGCGGACACAACCCTTCGCTTTCGCTGCCCCTGCGCTCACGGGCCGTCACCGCATCGGCGGAGGAGCTCGAACGCAATCCCCGGTCGGCCTGCGCAAAATTACGTATCGCCGTGAAACTCTAACACATTTGATATAAGCAAACCAAGGAAACAAAACAACAGGAGGAACGATCATGAATCTGCATCCCGGAAAAATGGAACTGCCCGCCGCCGCGCCCCGCCGTGCCGAAAAAAGGAGCGCAAGGAGCTCCTGCTGCGGAGCCTTTCTCTTCAAGATCATGCTGCTTTTCCTCGGCTTCATGGGGGTCCTGGTGTTCCATCTCTACCTGCGCCAGCAGAGCGTGAAGGCCGCCGAACGCACCGAAGACCTGAAAGAGCAGATCAAGAAGGTGGAGTCCGAGACCCGGAATCTGCGGAACCACGTGGCGACGCTGACCGGCTGGCCCCACATCAGCCGCAAGATCGTGGAATTCAAGCTGGCTCTGGGGCCCGCCGCTCCCGGACAGATCCTCCGGACCACCGTTTACACGCCCAAACAGGCCGCGGCCATTCCGCTCACTCCGCTGAACGTGGCCGCCGCCGCGCCCCGCAGGAACAGGTAAGCGCCGGGGGCGAAGAGGGTGAAAAAGGAGCAATCCGCCGTCAATTCGCCGGAGTCGGTCCGAATCCGCATCCGGCTTTTCGGCGTTGCCCTTTTTCTGGCGGGGATCGCCCTGGGGGTGAAGTTCTTCTACGTCCAGATCATTCAGGGCGAACAGTACTTCAACGCCGCCCGCAGCATCTACACGAGGAAGACCCGCGTATCGGGGCAGCGGGGCGAGATCTTCGACCGATCCGGCAATCTGCTGGTGGCGAATTCTCCCCGGCTCAACGTCGAATGTACGCCCTACAATCTGAAGGACGATTCCGAACGGCTCCGGCTGGCCGCCATCCTCTCCCGGCATTTCCCGAACCGGACGGCGGGGTGGTACTTCCAGCGCCTGAGCAAGTACCGCTGGGTCAAGTCCAAGACCGGGGAAAAGGTCAGGAGAAGAAACAACTACCTTCTGGTCAAGCGCAACGCCACGCTGGAAGAGGTCCGGGAGTTCCGCAAGAGCATCACCCCCGCGGGGAAAAAGGACAAACGCCAGAATCTGCTCCGTCTTTTCAACTACAGGCCCTCCGCGGTCAGGACCTACCCCAAGGGGACCATGCTGGCCAACCTGCTGGGCTACGTGGACATCGAGGATGACATGATGAAGGCCCGCGGCGGGCTGGAGACCCGCTTCGACGAGGATATGTCTCCGAACGAGGTCGAGAACGTCTTCGAACAGACGCCCGCGGGCCGTCCCGTGCTCTACGGCCGCAACCGGATCCTGGATCCCGCCGACGGCAAGGATATCTATCTCACCATCATGGAACCCATCCAGGCGATCCTCGAGGAGGAGCTGGACGCGGTCATGGAAAAATGGCATCCCGACGGCATTTTCGCCGCCGTGGCCGATCCCCGGACGGGGGAACTGCTGGCCATCGCCCAGCGGCCCTCCTTCAATCCCGGCGACCGGTCCACCTTCGTCGCCAAGGCGGTCCGGATGCGTTGCGCCGCCGACCTCTACGAGCCGGGGTCGCTCGCCAAGCCCTTTTCGGTGCTTTACGCCCTCGAAAGAAAGGTCGTCAAGCCCGAGACGCTGATCGACTGCGAAAAGGGCCGCTGGGCGGCGGCCAAGCTGACCGACTCCCACGCTTACGAGAAATTGAGCGTGGCCGAAGTCATCCAGAAGTCCAGCAACATCGGCACGGCCAAGATCGCCGTGCAGCTGGGCCGCCAGGGGGTGTATCACGCGCTCCGCCGGTTCGGTTTCGGCACGAAAAGCGGACTGCCCTTCGCCGGGGAACAGGCGGGCCGTCTCAGGCCGCCCCAGCGCTGGAACGGACTCGACATCACCCGGATCCCCATCGGCTACACCTTCAACACGACGGTGCTGCAGCTTCTCCGCGCCTACTGCGGGCTGGCCAACAACGGCCGCATGCCCCGGCTCAAACTGATCTACGGCATCCGGGACCCCGAGACCAACGTCGTGAAGCCGACGCCCCCGACCGCCTTCGAAGAAACGGGCGCGGACCCGGCGGCGCTCTATCGGCTCATCGACATGATGATCATGGTGACCCGGCCCGGCGGGACCGCCGTCAAAGCGGGGATCCCCGGATTCCAGGTGGCGGGCAAGACGGGGACCAGCCGCAAGAACATCGAAGCCGTCAAGGATCCCAAGACCGGAAAGATCCTGGTCAAGAGCCATTACGCCTCGAATCAGTATTACGCGAGCTTCGCGGGATTCGTCCCCGCGCACGATCCAAGGCTCGTCATGGTCATCACCCTCGACAATCCCCGCGGGGCCAGTTACGGCGGCATCGTGGCGGCGCCCGCCTTCAGCAAAACCATGGAACGGTGCCTGCGCTACTTCGATATCCAGCCCACCGAACCCATGCCGGAGAAAAAGAAACGTTGATTTTGTGCTTTCCGGCCTTGCAATTTGCGTGTTCCTGTTCTATATTATAAGGGAATCCCCTGAGAGACTTCCGCGAGAGTGTCTGAGATGCTCCCTGCGGTTTTCTCTTTTTTGAGGGGGACGGTCCGAAACAATCATCAACAAAATTCGAATACGGGGAATTGAAGTTATGCCGGTTGATATTCTGGTCGGGACCCAGTGGGGTGACGAAGGCAAGGGAAAATTGATCGACGTCCTGACCGGGGACGTGGACATGGTGGTCCGTTTTCAGGGCGGGAACAACGCCGGACACACGGTCGAGATCGGCTTGGAGCGGTACGTCCTGCACCTGGTCCCCTCCGGCATCTTCCGTCCCGGCGTGCGCTGCGTCATCGGCAACGGTCTGGTGGTGGACCCCGTGGCTCTGGTCGAGGAGCTGGATGGGATCCGGGCCCGCGGCATCGCGGCGGACAATCTGGAACTTTCGGACCGGGCTCAGCTGATCTTCATCTATCACAAGCGCGCCGACGCCCTCAGCGAAAAGGGCGCGGTCCGCAAGATAGGCACCACGGGGAGGGGCATCGGCCCGGCCTACTGCGACAAGATGCGCCGCTGCGGCATCCGGGGCTGCGACCTCTGCAAGCCCGAGATCCTGAGCGCCAAATTCCGGGCCGAGGCTGCCCGCTACAACAAGCTTTTCGCCGAAGCGGGTGCGGAGCAGATCGACGTCGAGGCGGAACTGAAGAAGGTCCTCGACGCGGCAGGGAAGCTCGCTCCCCTCGTCCGCAACACCGCCTACACCATCGCCGCCGCCGTGAAGGCGGGCAAGAAGATCCTCTGCGAAGGGGCGCAGGGGGGACTTCTCGACGTTGATCACGGGACCTATCCCTTCGTGACCAGCAGCAACACCATTTCCGGCGGCGCCTGCACCGGGGCGGGGATCCCGCCCACGGCAGTGCGCAACGTCTACGGCGTGGTCAAAGCCTACACCACGCGGGTGGGGGAGGGACCGTTCCCCACGGAACTTTTCAACGCCGACGGCGAACTGCTCCGTTCCCGGGGCCGGGAGTTCGGCGCCACCACCGGGCGGCCCCGCCGCTGCGGCTGGTTCGACGCCGTGGCGACCCGCTACTCCTGCATGTTGAGCGACGTGAACAAACTGGTCATCACCAAGCTCGACGTCCTCGACGCCTTCGATGAGATCGCCGTCTGCACCGGCTACGAGATCGACGGAGTCCGCACGACCGAGTTTCCCGCCGCCGTGGAGGATCTGGAAAAGGTCCGCCCGGTCTACGAGGTCATGCCCGGCTGGAAGACTCCTCTCGACGCGGTCACGTCGCCTGAAGGGCTTCCCGAGAACGCCCGGAAGTATCTGGCCCGCATCGCCGAACTTACCGGGGCCGCCATCGAGATCATTTCCGTCGGTCCCCGGCGGGACCAGACTTTCAGGGCCTGAGACAGCCTATGGCCGAAGACGGCCGTACAGCGCTTCGCCGTTCCGGCAAGGCTTCGGGAAACGGGGCCGGTGTCGGCGCTTTCCTTGCCGGATTCGACTGGCTGCAGATCCTCCTCATGTTCGCTTTGCTGACGGTGGGGCTGATTTTCATCCACTCCACGGGGGCCCAGATCGGGACCGCCTCGGCGGCGGAGTTCTTCACCAAGCAGCTGACCCGCTGGATCCCCCTCGGCTTCGGCCTGTGGCTCGCCTGCGCCCTGCTGGATTACCGGAAACTTTCCTTCAAACTCGCCGGAGTCGGCTTCTTTCTGGTGACGCTGGCCGCGCTGGCGCTGGTTTTGCGCTACGGCATCAAGGTCTACGGCGCCCGGCGCTGGCTGCTGGTGGGTTCGTTCCGGCTCCAGCCTTCCGAATTCTGCAAGCTGGCCCTCATCTTCGTGCTGGGGTGGCTCTTCACCTCGAAGCACTTCAGCGGGGCGACCTGGGCGGGGATCATCGCCGGGGCCGTCATCGTGCTGACCCCCGCGGTCCTCATCTGCAAGGAACCTGACCGCGGGGGGCCCCTCATACTCTTTCCCATCGCCGGGGCCATGCTCTTCGTTTCCGGGCTGAAGTGGCGCTGGCTGCTGGTTGCGGCGCTGTGCGGTCTGCTGGGATTTTTCATCCTGCGCCATATCATCCTGTCGGAATCCGCCGCCGACGGGCGGGAGAGGGGAGTCCCGGTGCGGCGGCACGTGCCCGAACCTCAGGTCGGGACCGTGCGGAAAGCGCCCTCTGAACCTCAGGTCGGGGCCGTGCGGAAAAGCCCCGACTCCCCGAAAAACGCCGGGCCGCGCAAACACCTCATCAAGACTTATCAGAGGAAACGGCTCGAGGTCTTTTTCAAGCCCAACACCGACATCGCCAACAGCGGCCACAACGTCTATCAGTCCCGGCTGGCCGTGGGGGCGGGGGGCTTCTGGGGCAAGGGCATCGGCAACGGGACCCAGAACCAGCTGGGCTTTCTGCCGCAGACCGTTTCCAACAACGACTTCATCTTTTCGGTCATCGGCGAGGAGACGGGATTCGTGGGCTCCGCGGGACTGCTGACGCTCTACGTGCTGCTGCTCTTTTCGATCCTGCGCACGGCTTTCCGGGCGCCGCCTTTCGGACGGCTCCTCGCCACGGGGATCGCGGTCCTCTTCTTCTGCCACGTCTACATCAACATCGGCATGTGCATCGGCCTTGCGCCGGTGACGGGACTGCCGTTGCCGCTGGTGAGTTACGGGGGCTCTTTCGTTTTCGTCAGCATGGCCGCGCTGGGCATCGTCCAGAGCGTCCATCGCCGTCTCGACGCCCCGGAACCCGCCGACGAAGCCTCATAAAAAAAAGCAGGCGGCGCTCCCCGCCGCCTGCACAGTATTCATAGTATTCATAGTATTCACAGACAAA
>JAFSYV010000087.1 GCA_017443585.1 Lentisphaeria bacterium
GTCATCGTGGCGCTGAACAACGTGACGGTGAATTTTCTGCTGACACTCGCCCGCGGACGGCGGCGCACAGTCTACATCGGCGGCTCGATAATGGCTCTGGCGGGACCCCTGACCGGATTCGCGGCGTTTTACCGGCATCTTCCGGTCGAGACGCTGATCGCCGGCTATCTTCTGCTGGCGTTCCCGGCGGGCTTCTTCCCGTTTTTCAGTATCATCGCCAAGGAAATCAATCCGCCTGAGGTGACGGGACTGGCCGTCGCGGTCCTGAATTTCGCGGCCTTCGTCTTCATCGCCCTCTTCGGCAACATCTCGGGCGTCATTCTGGGTTTCTGGAAAAACGCCGTCGGCCCCGACGGGGTCTTTCCGGGGACAGCCTATACAGCGCTCTTCGCCTTCCTCGCCTTTTCGGCATCGCTGTCGCTCATCATCGGCCTCTTCATCCCCGAGACCCGCCCTCGGACCGCCGCCGCCGGCAGTTTTCCGGCCGATCAAGACACGTGAACGGTCCGATGCCGGAAGGATCCCGGCTTGTCCGGCGGTGTTTTTTCACGACCGGGATTTGAAAAAACGGTCGGACGGCGTTAGATTATTGCCTTGCAAAAGTGATCATATTCCCCAAGGACGAAAAGCGAAACATCATGTTCATTTCCGATGAAACCCTGCGCAGGAAGAAGCTGTTCATCCTGCTTCTGGCCGTGGTCGTCAACTTTTTCACCAGCATGAGCAAAATGCTGGTCCCCGGTCCCATCTACAATCAGCTCCAGCTGGAACTGCTGTTCACGCCCGCGGTCATCGCCGCCATCGGGTCGGTCTACATGTACTTCTACGCGGCAAGTCAATTGCTCATGGGGGTCTATTCGGACCGCTACGGCGGCGTGCGGATCCTCGTGATCGGCGGCAGTTTCTTCACCCTCGGAACGCTCTTTTTTCCCTTCTGTTCCGATCCGTGGCTCATGGGCCTCTGCCGCGCCGTCACCGGCTTCGGGGCCGGGACCGTCTTTCTCGGCGAAGCCAAACTCATCAACGACCTCTTTCCCGAAAAATTCGGCCTCATGCTGGGGATCGCCCTGCTGATCGGCTATTTCGGCCCCGTCACGGGGACCGTGCCCATGGTGGGCCTCATCTCCGCCATCGGCTGGCGGCAAGCCTATTTTCTGCCGGGAGCCATCTGTTTTGCGGCCATGGCGGGGATATTGCTTTCGATGCGCGGCGCCATCAGAAAAACCGTGACGGGCCAGACGCTCGCCCCTCTTGTGAAAATGCTCCGGAACCGCCCCATGTGGCTGCTGTGCATTTCCTCGGCCCTGATCTACGGCATCTACTACGTACTGCTCACCCAGGTGGGCCAGAAGTGCATCGAGGACTTTTACAAACTGGACAAATATCTGGCCTCGCTCTGCATCACGCTGCTTTCGGTCATCGTGGCGCTGAACAACGTGGCTGTGAATTTTCTGCTGAAACTCGCCCGCGGACGGCGGCGCGCGGTCTACATCGGCGGTTCGCTCATGGTGCTGGCCGGAGCCCTGACCGGATTCGCGGCGTTTTACCGGCATCTCCCCGTCGGGGTGCTGATCGCCGCCTATCTTCTGCTGGCGTTCCCGGCGGGATTCTTCTCGTTCTTCAGCATCATGGCCAAGGAACTCAATCCGCCGGAAGTCACGGGACTGGCCGTCGCGGTCCTGAATTTCGCGGCCTTCGTCTTCATCGCCCTCTTCGGCAACATTTCGGGCATCATTCTGGGCTTCTGGAAAGACGCCGTCGGCCCCGACGGGGTTTTTCCGGGTGAAGCTTACACGGCGCTCTTCGCCTTCCTCGCCCTTTCCGCATTGCTGTCGCTCATCATCGGCCTCTTCATCCCCGAGACCCGCCCCCGGACCGCCGCCTGACGGCCGCTCCGCCCATCTTTTTCGCGCCGTTCCTGATAAAGGTCGGTGATCCGGGGGAAAGGGAAGAACTTTTTTTCACGTGAAAAAAAGTTTTCCCTTCCCCCCGGGCCCCCCATCCTTTTCAAAAAAAGCGTGGTGTTTTGAGCAGAGAAACACGAGGCCACCGATCACGCGCGGCGGGAGAGGATCGCATTTCAACGGCGGCCCGACGCGCCGCCGCTTTCGCGGAAGGCCTCGGGGGAACACCCCATCTTTTCCCGGAAGAGCCGCGAAAAATAATTGGCGTAGGTGAAACCGCAGGCGCGGGCGATCTCCCGCACGGGCAGATGGGTGCCGATGAGAAGTTTCACGGCCTCGCGGAGCCGGCACCTGTCGAGATACTCCTTGGGCGTACAGCCGAAGGCGCGCCGGATCATGCGGTAGAGGGTGACCCGCGAAACGTGAAGCTCTTCGGCCAGCAGTTCCACGGTGCATCCCGGAGACGGAAACTGGCTCTCGACGCAGTGGCAGAACTCCGAAACGGGTTCGTATTCACGGCAAGAGTCCTTTCTGGCCAGCGCCGCGTGGAGTATCTCCAGCGCCGTGCCCGAGGCCTGATACTGCATCGTGGGCGAAATATGGCTCAGTTCGCTGATCAGCCGCAGAAAAAGGTCCTCGGGCGGTATACCCGCGTGGAAGGGATCCCGGGGCAGACCGTACATGGAAACGATCTCATCGGCGTGGCCGTCGAAGGTGACCCAGCAGTATTTCGCCAGAGGACTGCACACCGTCTGGCAGTGGACGTCGCCGGGAAAGAGAAAAAGAACCTGCTCAGGCTGCAGAAGGACCGTCCGGTTCTCCCGCACCAGAGGGAACTTGACCGTCCCCGAACTGCACCAGAAAAGTTCGAGGTAACCGGCCACCTTCGTCGGTTGCTTCCAACCGTTCCGCAGCTGAAATATTCCGGCGGAGCGCGCCCCCGCAAACAACGGGACCGAGGGGGCCGCGCTTAAACGGAAGGCGATTTTTCTGTCTATGAATCCCCTCTCTGCATCCATGAAACAAAATTATCCTTGTCATGCTTTTTTTATCGTTGCAGAATCTTGAACAGTCAGGTATAATATACACGGGAAGCGGAAGGATGCAATCCTTTTTTTTCGTATCTTTTGTTTCTTTCAGCCAATTTAACGACCTATTTAACAGGAGGACAGAAAAAAATGAAAAAAACAATTGCCGCACTGAGTGCCGTCTGTCTGTTTTGCGGAATACGCGCGGAAGAGTACCAACTGAATCGTGCCTCCGACTGGACCAATCCCCAGATCGTGCAGCACGCCCCCGGAATTCTCCGCGCCACGGGCAGAGTGGTCGCATTTTCCAAAAAGATCTACCCCTACGATCCCGGGAAAAAATATGTCATAAAGGGGTTGTTCCGGCAGCTTCCCGGCAGTGACAGCAATATTTTCCGCATCGGAATACAACCCCTCGGCGAGGATAAGAAGCCCATGGAGTGGGCCTACACTCATGTCGCCAAAGGGACGGACACCACTCTCGTTTCTCCGGTCAAACCGGAGGATAAAAGCATCCTCGTCGCCGACGCGTCGAAGTGGAGAAAATCGGCGCAACTGGCTTTCCATACCAATCCCGATCTTTCGGATTTGCCCAACCGGAATATCGCCCGGCAATTTCCCCAATCCATCAAAAAAACCGCAGAGGGATGGCGGGTGACATATTCCAAGGCACTGGGGATCAGCGCTCCCGCCGGAACGGGCGTCCGTCAGCATCACCGCGGCGGTCCCTTCCGCTACGCGGGCAGCGGGACGGCGGGAGAGGTCCTCGGCGATCTGCCCTGCAGACTGTGGGATGCGGGGACGAAGTATTTCCGCGTCGTCATCCTCTCGGGGACCAACCGGCTGAATCCCGGAGACAGAACACCGATTTTCGAAATGCAGAATCCGCGGCTGGAGGTAAAATGAAAAAGATACTGTTTCTTCTGCTCCCGATTTTTCTGGCTCTGCCGGTCCCGGCGGAGGAGTTCCTTCCCGTGGTGCTCGGCGGAAAAGCCGCTGCCGCCCTGTGTCCCGTCCCCGATGACCGGGCGTGTCTCGAAAGTTCCATGATCATCGAAAAGTACCTGTACCTGAGCACGGGTGCTCAGATGGACGCCCCCGCAAACGGTCCCCGGATCGAACTTGAGATACGCAAGGGCGAACTGGATGTCGAGGGATTCCGCTTCAGTTTCCCCGAAAAAAATGTGATGAGGATCACCGGCGGCGGTCCGCAGGGGCTCAAGTACGGTGCGCTGGAGTTCTGCGAGCGCTTCATCGGCGTGCGCTTTCTCTTTCCCGGCCCTCTGGGGGAGCATGTGCCGAAACACGGAGACATCAGCGTTCCGGTGAAGGAGTTTTCGGACGCCCCGAAGTTCCTCACGCGGATGCTTTCGAGCTTTCCCCACCGCTCCCGGATGCTCTACAACAACTGGCTGCCGCTGCTCAGGGGAGCCAATCCCTGGCGTCTGGCCATCGGACACAATCTCAGCAAAATGTTCGCCCCCGCGAAATACGGCAAGACGCATCCGGAGTATTATCCCCTCATCTCCGGCAAACGCCGCATTCCCAAGCCGCCCCTGCTGAACGTTCACTGGCAGCCGTGTCTGACGAATCCGGGGGTGATCGCCGAATCGGTCAGAATGATCTGCGACGCCTTCGCCGCAAACCCCGATCTGCGCACGTGGAGTCTCGGGCAGACCGACGGCAGCGGCTGGTGCGAGTGTCCGGACTGTACCGCACTGTACCCGAAACCCGAAGTGCGCAACCGTTTCGGTTCGCTCGACCGCTCACGCTATTATCTCACCTACTGCAACAAAGTTGCCGAAGCCGTGGCGAGGAAATATCCCGAGGCCAAGCTGAGCGTCTTCGCCTACAACAACACCGCCATCGCGCCCCGGGGATTCAAACTTCACCCCGCGCTGGTTCCCGTCATCACCTACGACAGGATGAACTGGACCGATCCCGAGCGCAGGAAACTCGACATGGAGCGGCAGAATTCCTGGTCCGCCATCGCCAAGGAGATCTGCTGGTGGGACTATTTCTTCACCAACCGCTACATCCTGCCCCGGGTGGTGTGTCACCACCTGGCCCGGCAGCTGCGCGAAGGATATGCCGCGGGCGTCCGGCACATGTACGCCGAGTACATTCCTCTGGGCGTCATGCAAGGGTGCAGCAACGAACAGAGCTGGGGAGACGGCCCCTTCGCCTATCTGGCCTACAAGCTCCTGTGGGATCCCCATCAGGATGAAAACGTCATTCTCGACGACTGGTACCGTACCGCGGTGGGCGAGAAAGCCGCGCCGCACCTGCGGAAATATTTCGAGCTCATCGAAGACTTCTGGACGCGGCGGGTGCAGAAGACCGCCTGGTTCGCCCGGTACTGCCGGACCTATCTTGTCTGGACGACTCACGACTATCTCGACGCGCTGGAACCGGACTTTCTCGACCGCTGCGCAAAAACGCTCGACAGGACGTGCGAACTGGCCGATGAAGGCAAGTGCCGGGAACGGGCCGAGTATTTCCGGCAGGGCTTCCGTCTGCGGCGGAACAGAATAGAGTATTTCCTCGCCAACCGCACGGTACGCCGGTATCCCGACCGTCTTTTCACGGAGCCGTTTTTCGATGACGGTTTCGACAAAGGCGTCGGCGCCTGGCTTCCCCGCCAGGGATCGGGCAAAAAGGAAGAATTTCTTTTCCACTCGGCAAACGGCGGCATCGACGGCTCCGGTGCGCTGGAACTCAGATACGGGGAAAATTCCTCGGACAGGTCCGCGGAAAAAATTTTCCGCGTCGAAAAAAAGTCCGTTTTCCGCATCGAAGTCTTTTACCGCTGCGAAGGGACGGATCAAAAGTGCATTCCCTATCTTTCGGCGGATTGGTGCGACGAAAAAGGCGAGCGTCTGCATCCGGCGTTTTACAGCGATATCCACGGCAAACCCTCCGAAAAGTGGCGGAAGATGGTCCTCAAGTGCGCCGCGCCGACGAACCTTCCGGCATACCTGAGCGTCCGGATGAACATTTCCCGAAGCAAGAAAGGAAGCATCCTCTACGACAGACTCTCCATCACCCGCCTTCTGGAGGAACGCAGAGAACAGAAAAAACAAGCATCAACCCTTCAAAAGAAAGGAAAATAACCATGCCGAAAAATGAATTTCCCACTTGCGTCTCACACTTGAAGAGCGAAACGCTCCGCCGTTTCACGTTGATCGAGCTGCTGGTGGTGATCGCCATCATCGCCATTCTGGCATCCATGCTGATGCCGGCTCTGCAGAAAGCGCGTGAGGCGGGGAGGTCGTCCAACTGCAAGAACAATCTCAAACAGATCGGCATGGGGTTCCAGTTCTACGCCGACGCCTTCGACAAGTGGATCATCCGTCACTCCAAGAACTGGGGAAAAACTCAGGAGGGCGTCGCCACACTCAGCCGCTGGAACGGGTATTTTCTGCAGCAGAATTGGGCGGTCAAAAACAATTTTCTCTGCCCCAGCCTGACCAACGCCGGGACTCATCCGCAGGACGAACAGTATGACGATCTGGGCATGGCCTACAGCGGATACGGTTTCAGCAGCATGCTTTCGGGCGCGTATTCCAGAGGCGTTTCGACTGGACGCTCCTCGGACTGGAGCAATCTGAGCTACAGCGACATCAAACAGCCCTCCATCATGTATTTCGTCATGGACAGCGAACGCATCGTCGACGGCGGTTACCAGGGCAACGACCGGGTGGGATTTTACTACAATGCCAATGCCGCGCTGGGAAATCCCTCCAACCGCCGGCACGGCGTTGTCAACATCCTCTTCGCCGACGGCCACACCGATGCGAAAAAGTGCGAAGAGCCCAACGCCTATGTGACGCTCGGAAACAAGTGGAACAATCAGAACTGGACTCTCCGCCAGTGGAACGGCTGGGGAGACATCTGATGAAAAACGGCGGTATATGGCCGGACAGCAAGGGAGTCCACATCAACGCCCACGGCGGCTCCCTGCTCGAACACGAAGGCGTCTGGTACTGGTACGGTGAAAACAAGGGCCCCGGCTGGGAGGGAAGGCTGGCACAGGTCGGTGTTCAGGCGTACCGTTCACGGGATCTGCGGAACTGGGAAAACTGCGGCGCGGCGCTGGCCGTTTCGGACGATCCGGCCAGCCCCATCTGCCGGGGACAGCGGATCGAGCGCCCCAAGGTGATCTTCTGCCGCAAAACCGGCAAATTCGTCATGTACTTTCACAGTGCCAACGACGATCACTCCCGGGCAGATATGGGCGTGGCCGTTTCGGATACGCCAGAGGGACCCTTTCAACTGCTTTACGTCGAGCGCCCCGATAGGGACGTCTGGCCCCTCGATGTTTCTCATCAGGACAAGGATCCCGGGATCATCTCACGCACGCCCCTGTGGCAGGATAAGCACGACGCGGAGTGGAGGTTTCATCTGGGGAAATACGGCGCCGTGGGACAGAATTTTCATACCGGACAGGATGCGAGGGATCAGACTCTTTTTGTGGATGACGATGAAAAGGCCTACCACATCTACGCTTCTGAAGGCAACAGCACGATGCACATCGCGCTGCTGACGGATGATTATCTCCATCACAGCGGGGTGTACACCAGAGCCTTCAAAGGCCGGTGGCAGGAGGCGCCGATTGTCTTCAAGCACAACGGCGTCTACTGCATGATGAACTCCGGGTGCTACGGCTGGCTGCCCTGCCCCGCCCACGGCGCCCGGGCGGAAAAGATGTTCGGGCCCTGGTTCGAATTTGAAAATCCCTGCCGGGGGCGGGATCCGGAGACCGGTTCCGGTCCGGGAACGACCTTCAACTGTCAGGGGGCATGCGCCTTTGCCGTCAACGGGAAACAGTACGTCATGCTGGACCGCTGGAACATGAAGGACTTCATCGACAGCCGCTATGTATGGCTCCCCGTGGAGTTTCATGCCGACGGAACCTTTTCCATTGAGTGGACCTCTGAGTGCCGCCCGGTCGAGGAGGGTGCAGGGGAGGAAATCGGACACTGATAACGGGTCTTCCCTTTCAGTACCCGAGTTTCCGCGGATCGGTTTGCTTTATTTTTTCGATCGCCCGCCACATCAGATCGTGAAAATCCCCCACCGGCATCAGTTCCGACAAGGTGATGTCGGGATAATTCAATCGGGCGAACCCGGCAAGTTCTTCCCGGGTTTCGAAATCCACGACCGATCCCGTGGCATATATCAGACACCCGAAGGGTTTTTCTCCCTCGGTCCGCCGGAATGCGACAAAGGTTTTCTCGAAATCCGCCGCGCCGATGCCCTCGACCCACCTTTCGTTTTCCTGCGGCGGCAGCAGATTCGAGACGGCCTGACTGACGTCGTATTTGCCGATGAAGGCGGTATCGCCTTCGATGACCATCTGCCAGGGCAGTTTCAACGGGATGCGCCGGCCGTAATAGTTTCTCCGCTGAGTAAAAAACGACCGGACAAGATTTTTCGTGATCCGGTCGACCGCTCTCCAGCGTTCTTTATACAGGGCGCTCAGATCCTTCCATGCGGGAGGGGAAAGTAGTATTGTATATAAAGTTCTGCAAAAACAAAGAGGTCATGGTATATTAGTTAATCGACAAACAAACTAACGGCAAAGGAGCCAATACCATGACCAAGGAAAAAGTAGCACCGAAGTTCGAAGAAGTCAAAGCCCTTTTCA
>JAFSYV010000088.1 GCA_017443585.1 Lentisphaeria bacterium
GCGGCTACAAGGGTCTCCCCACCATGATCAACAACGTGGAGACCTTCGGCAACGTGCCGCTGATCCTGCGTGAAGGCGGGGCCGCCTTCGCCTCGGTAGGCACCGAAGGGAGCAAGGGGACCAAGATCTTCGCCCTGGCGGGCGACCTGAAATACCCGGGCCTTGCCGAAGTTCCCATGGGGACCACCCTCAAAGAGATCGTCTTCGACATCGGCGGGGCCGACCCGGCCAAGGTCAAGGCGGTGCAGACGGGAGGCCCTTCCGGCGGCTGCATCCCCGCCGAACTCTTCGACACCCCCGTGGACTACGATTCGCTCCGGACCCTCGGCGCCATCATGGGCTCGGGCGGCATGATCGTGGTGGGCACCGACCGCTGCATGGTGGAAACCGCCCGCTACTTTCTGGACTTCACCCACCGGGAAAGCTGCGGCAAATGCACCTTCTGCCGGGTGGGGACCACGCGGATGTTCGAGATCCTCGAACGCATCACCGCCGGGAACGGCACCGAGGAGGATCTGGCGCTGCTGGAGGAGCTGGGCCCCAAGGTCAAGGCGGGCTCCCTGTGCGGGCTGGGGCAGACGGCCCCCAATCCCGTGCTGGCCACACTGCGCTTCTACCGCAAGGAGTACGAGGAACACGTCCGGGAGCACCGCTGCCGGGCGCTGCAGTGCAACGCCTTCGTGGACCTCTTCCTCGACCAGAGCAAGTGCGTGAAGTGCAAACTCTGCATCAAGACCTGTCCCGTTGGCGCCGTCGGGCAGGACTTCACGATCGACAACACCAAGTGCACCCGGTGCAACAGCTGCGCCGACGTCTGTCCGAAAAAGGCCATCAGCCGCGTTGCGAAAGGAACCAAGTGAAATGAGCATCGAATTTTTCCTCGACAACCGGCCCGTGACGGCGGAACCGGGCGAAACCATACTCGACGTGGCCCGGAGGAACGGGATCGAGATCCCCACCTTGTGCCGGGACGAAAAGGTCAGCAAGACCACCAGCTGTTTCGTCTGCGTGGTGAAGGACCTCAAAACGGGGAAATTCATTCCCTCCTGCTCCGCCTGCCCCGCTCCGGGGCAGAACATCGACGCTTCTTCCGAAGCGGTCAGGGATATGCGCAAGACCGCCTTGGATCTGCTCCTGAGCGAGCACTCCGGCGACTGCGAAGCCCCCTGCAAACTGGCCTGCCCCGCCCACGCAAGCGTGGAGGAGTACGTCCGCGCCGGGAAGAAGGGGGACTTCATGGGCGCCTTGAAGCTCATCAAGCAGTGGATCCCCCTGCCCCTTTCCATCGGCCGGGTCTGTCCCCGCTTCTGCGAGAAAAAATGCCGCCGCAACGTCTACGGCGAGCCGGTGGCCATCAACGAATTCAAGCGCACCGCGGCGGACTTCTGTTACGACGAGTACATGGAGGAGCTTCCGGCCCTTTCCGGCAAGCGCGCCGCCATCGTGGGCGCCGGGCCCGCCGGGCTGTCGGCGGCCTACTATCTCCGGCTGGGAGGCGTCGCTTCCGTCATCTTCGAAGCCATGCCCAAGGCGGGCGGCATGCTCCGCTACGGGATCCCCGAATACCGTCTGCCCAAGGCCGTCCTCGACCGTGAGCTGGCCCATTTCGAAAAGATGGGGATCGAGTTCCGCTTCGGGTGCAAACTGGGCGGAAATCTCGACCTCGGCGAGCTGAAAAAGGAGTTCGACGCGGTCATCCTCGCTCTCGGCTGCTGGGCGGGAAGCTCCATGCGCTGCGAGGGCGAAGAGCTGGCCCTTTCGGGCATCGATTTCCTGCGGCAGGTGGTGGAAAGCGGCAACAAACTGGCCAATCCCGGCCGGGTGGCCGTGGTGGGCGGCGGCAACTCCGCCATGGACTGCCTCCGCACGGCGGTCCGTCTGGGCTCCCCCGACGTGAACTGCTTCTACCGCCGGAGCGAAAACGAGATGCCCGCCGAAAAGCTGGAGATACGCGAAGCGAAGGAAGAGGGCGTCAAGTTCCACTTCCTCAGCGCTCCGGTGAAATTGGAAAAACGCAACGGCGCTCTCGCCCTCACGCTGCGCAAGATGCAGCTGGGCGAACCCGACGCTTCCGGACGGCGCAAGCCCGTGGAAGTCCCCGGCAGCGACTACACGCTGGAATTCGATACGGTCATCGCCGCCATCGGTCAGCGGACCGCCGCCCCCGACGGGATCCCCGCGGACCGCCACGGCGACATTCCGCAGATCCCCGGCGAAAAACTCTACGCCGCGGGCGACTGCGTTTCGGGAGCCGCCACGGTGGTGGAAGGCGTGGCCTCGGGCCGCGACGCCGCCAATCTGGTTCTGCGGGACCTGCTGGGGATCCCCGTCCCCGCCGAGCACACGATCAACGTTTCCCGCGGCGACTGGCAGTGCCTGAGCAAGGAGGATCTGGTGTTCCTCCGCGATGACGTCTCCGAAGGTCCCCGTGAGCAGCTGAAGTACATTCCCATCGAAGAGCGCAAGAGTTCCTTTGCGGAAGTGACGAGCTCCATGACGCCCGAACAGCTGAAGCGCGAGGGCGACCGCTGTATCGAGTGCTCCTGCACCGACAAGCAGGACTGCCTGCTGCGCAAGCACGGCGAGTGTTACGGCTGCGATCCCTGCGCCATCCCCGGCGCGAAGCAGAAGCTCAGCTACGACATCCGCCATCCGGAAATCATCCAGGACCGCTCCAAGTGCATCAAGTGCGGCATCTGCGTCAAGACCTGCAAGGAGATCGTCAACCTCTCCCTGCTGTCGCCGAAACTCAGAGGGTTTTCCACCTTCGTGGGGACCGCCTTCGAGGAAGGGTTGCCCCTCGCTTGCGCCAAGTGCGGCAAGTGCGTCGAAGCCTGTCCCACGGGCGCCCTCGACTGGCGGAAGAAAAAATAAGGTTCGAAGCTCCTGCCATGGCGGAAAAGCATAAGATCCTCATCGTCGACGACGAGGCCCCCACCCGTGAGGCCCTGCTGCGCTACCTGAGGCGGAATTTCCAGGTCAAGGGCGCGGCGGATGGGGCCGAGGCCATCGAATTTCTCCGTACGGAAAACTTCGACCTCGTCCTCACCGATCTGCGCATGCCCCGTGCCGACGGCATGAGTGTGCTCGAGGCGGTGCAGGGCAAGACGCCCCGGCCCCTGTGCATATTGCTCACGGCCTACGGCTCCATCAGCGACGCCGTGCGGGCGGTGAAAGCCGGGGCCTTCGACTTCGTGGCGAAACCCATCAAGCTGGAAAAGCTGGACGAGGTCATCGCCCAGGCGCTGAAGAGCCGCCCGGCGGCGGGCGAAACGGCTCCCGCGGAGCCGGCGCAGGTATTCTCCCCGGCCATGAAGAAGGTGATGGAACTTGCCGCCACGGTGGCCCCCTCCAAAACCACGGTGCTGCTGACGGGAGAAAGCGGAACGGGGAAAGAAGTCCTGGCGCGGAAAATCCACGATCTGAGCGGCAGACAGGGGCTCTTCGTCCCGGTCCACTGCGCGGCGCTGAACGCCAACTTGCTCGAAAGCGAACTTTTCGGACACGAAAAGGGGGCCTTCACCGGGGCGGAGTCGCTCCGGCGGGGCCGCTTCGAGGTCGCGGCAGGGGGCACCGTCTTTCTGGACGAAATCGGCGAGATCGACGCCCAGACGCAAGTGAAACTGCTCCGGGTGATCGAGAGCCGCTCCTTCGAACGCGTGGGCGGTACGGAGCCCATCCAGACCGACGCCCGCCTCATCGCGGCGACCAACCGCGACCTGCGCAAGATGGTGGCCGAAGGAACTTTCAGGGAAGATCTTTTCTACCGCCTCTCGGTGGTGAATCTGCACCTGCCGCCCCTGCGCGACCGGCGGGAGGAGCTGCCGGGGCTCATCGCGGAATTCCTGCACAAATTCGCCGTCGAAAACAACCGCGAGATCACCG
The DNA here is from genome assembly GCA_017443585.1 of Lentisphaeria bacterium. Lineage (GTDB taxonomy): Bacteria > Verrucomicrobiota > Lentisphaeria > Victivallales > Victivallaceae > UBA1784. Next base: position 3,886 of record JAFSYV010000088.1, read on the forward strand.
GGATCGCCCCGGAAGCCATGGAAAAGCTCCTCGCCTATCCGTGGCCGGGAAACATCCGCGAACTGCGCAACGCCATCGAGTACATGGTGGTCACCTCCAACTGCCCCGAGCCGGGCGTGGAGCAGCTGCCCGAGCAGTTCAGCCTGCCTGCGGCGACGGCGGTCCCCTCCCCCGCTCCGGGGCCGGGACTTTCTCTCGAAGAGAACAATTACGAACTCATCCGCAAAGCCCTCAAACAGTGCAACGGCAACCGTACGGCGGCGGCCAAGCTCCTCGGCATCAGCCGCCGGACGCTCCACCGCCGCCTCGCCGAAATGGGCGAATCCGTCGAGGAATGACGGGAAACCGAAAGGAGAGCGTATGGACAATATCGCAGTAACCCATATTTATTCGTGGCAGGGAGTCCCGGACAATCTGACCCAGCTGTTCCTGCGGGAATTCGCCGACAACGGCGCCCGGAACATCGTACTTACTCCGGCCTGGGCCCTGCGTCTCATCCAGGAGCCGCCCTTCTGCAGCACGCTGAAGAAGTGGCTCAAGAAGTTCGGTCTTTCCATTTTCGAATGCCACGGGCTCTGGGGACCGGGATACGACCTGAACACCCCCGACCGTCCCCGCCGCAGAGCCATGATCGAGGAGCACAAGCTCTGCATGGAGTATGCGGCCGAATTCGGCGGCAAGACCTGCACAGTCCATGTCGGGCAGTATTACCGGGGCATGGAGTCCCCCGTCGAGGAGGCGCTGGAGCAGCTGATCCCGGCGGCGGAAAAGACCGGCATCATACTGGCCTTGGAAAACGGCATGGACCCCGGCTGTGCCCCGAACGCGTTGCTCCGTTACCTGACGAAATTTACCTCGCCGAACTTCGGATGCTGTTTTGACACCGGCCACGCCAACGTCATGTATCCCGCGCCGGGGAAAAAAGCGGAACTCTACTCACCCTATTTCGACAAGATCTGGGAAGGCAATATCATCCAGGAAAGCGACCCCATCGGCAAACTGGCCCCCCATCTGGTGACGGCGCATCTGCACGACAACGACGGCTACTCCGACGCCCACATGCTGCCGGGGAGCGGTTCCATCGAATGGGACAAGTGGCTCCCGGCCCTGAAAGGGTGTCCGCATCTGGTAAGCTTCCAGAACGAAACCAACGCGGCGGGCCACCAGATCTCGATCAGAAAACTCTGCGAAACGATCGACGCCCTGGTGAAACGGGCGTAATTCCGGACGTTATTTTTCCCGCTGTTTGATGAGCCAGCAGGCGATGGCGTCGGCCATCTGTGACCCGCCTTCGCCGGTCGGATGGAGACCGTTCCGGTCCCGAACGACCTCCTTGGACGACCGGGCGTGAGCCTTGAAAGTCCCCGTCAGGTAGCTGTTTTCAGGGTCGAGGCAGTGATGCAGGGGGACCAGAACGGTCAGGGGATCGTTCAAGTTCGCGACCAGGGCGGCGAGGTCCCGGTTGTAGCGCTGGATGTTTCTGCGGTACTGGTACATGGACTGCATGCAGCCGTAGTTGGCGCCGAAACCGTCCTGTCCGCAGCCGCAGGGGCCGGTGGTCACGCCGAAGACGGCACGGGGCGCGTACTTGCGCAGCAGCTCCAGAAGTTTCCGTGCGTTCCCCATGATCTTTTCGCTCCGGGCGTCGAGCTCCTCGGGGCGGGCGTTGAACATGTCGTTGGCGCCCAGCTGGATGACGATGTAGTCGGGGGCCTTGCCCTTGTTGATTCTTTGGAGCCACCCGGGGACGTCCGGCACGGGCTTGCCGTTCTCCAGCCTCAGAAGCGGACTACGCAGCCGGTAGGCCTGAGATTTGGGCAGGTTGTGGACGCCCAGCGCGCGCATCTGTTCCTCTTCGGCCTTGTTCTGAGCGTCGGGAAGCTCCTCGACGCTGTAGGACCAGCGGCTGAGGAAACTCGCCCACGCAAAGCCGCCGTAGCCGTCGTGGGCCACGCCGCCGGGAACCACGGGCCGCCCTCCCCCGGCGTGACTGCCCACGGGGGTATAGTTCGTAAATCCCTGTTCGCGCATGACTTCGAGGAGCCGGTCGGGATATTCGCAGTTGACGCCGGAGTCGGCCAGCAGCGCCAGCGTGAATTTCCGCCTCGGGTGGGCAGCTTTTGCGGCCACGGCCACCCGGCACGTGCCCGACAGGACCAGTCCGTAATCGTTGAACAGCCGCAGTTCCAGTTCGAAGCTCCGCCCCGCATCCTCTTCGGCGGGCGTCCAGAACCAGCGGTGTTCCCCCTGAGTTCCCCGTGCGCACCGGACCTCATAGGCGTAATTCCGGAAAACGGCGGTATCCACCACATTTTCGAAGTAGATATTGCACTCGATGCCGGGCGCGGCATAGACGATCTCCGGCAAAGCCATCTTCAGCATCGGCGGAACCGCAACGGGGGAAGCAGAAACATTCTTTTTCATGCGATCGAATCCTCAAGTTCAGTAAAACCACAACTCGGGGATAATATACACCCCTGCAAGCGAAAATGCAACCCCAGTTTTCAAGCAGCGAAATAACGTTCTTGCCTCCGGGGGCAGACAAAAAAGAGGGCGGCCGCTGCCGGACCGTCCCCTCATTTCCCCTCGACCGGACCTATTCCTTTTCCGAAACGGTACCGATCCTTCTCTGCCATTCGAGCTGCTTTGCATCGATTCTCTTATTGTATTCATCGATAAAAGCACCGAGAGTTTTTACCCCGGAGGGCATGCCCTCCGGAAGGCTCGGCACGAACTTGACCTCCTTTCCTGAAGGTTTTGAGAATCGCTTTGACGAATTCGACCACGATGTTGTCGGTGAAACACTCCATCGAATCGATGATTTTCAGGTTCCTCAAATTCTGACGGACCTGCTGTACCTGCTTCTCCGCATTTTTTTCATCTCTCGTCTTGGTAACAGTGAGTTCCGTTACTTCCATGTCTTCGGGCGTGTCTCCTTTCAAGGATTCCCGTTCGCGGCGGCCGGGCATAAGCCATTTTTCTTCGTAATCGAGACTTATCGTCGGAGAGTAATAAAAAGGCCCGTAAATCGTTATCTCATCATCTGTCTCGTAAATATTGATTTTCGCAAGATCGGCAGCCAGATGCAGTTCTCCGGAGTATTTGTAGACGCCGCGATAAAAGTCCCGCACCTGATGATAATGTCCGGAAAGCAGATGTTTTTGAGGTGTTCCGTCTTTCTCCCCTGGGATTTTTTCCTCGCAAAAATCCGTGATATCGAAGGAAAACTTCCCCGCCTCGAGTTTCAGCTCAGGCTGGATTTTCGTCACATTGGCAAACATGCTCAACCGCCGTTCCAATGTACTGCATTCTTTTTCCTTGCTTTTCAGCGACCGCTCCAATTGCTCATTTTTCGACAATTCCTCATTCAATTTCGACTCGGCGTCAGTCTTTTCCTTCTTCAATTTTTCCAACTCGGAAGAAACTGAAGACACGACGGAAGGAGAAAACCGCCGCAACGCCCCGGCGATAATGAATGTTCCGATAAAAGTCCCGGCTACGGCCACGGCGATCGCCAACAGCGCCAAAGGCGCCATGTGAACAGCAACAACGATCGCGGCCGCCATGATCGCAATCCCCAGCAACAACAAAAGCATCGCTTCCACATCTCGGGAGAATGACTTGATTTTTTCGATTCCCCTGTCGATTCCCCATTTGATTGTTTTGCCTATTTTGCCACACCTTTCAAGCAAAGACATCTATGCAAGCTCCTTAGTCAATCTTTACACTCTTTTTGGAAAATAGTGAATCAACCGCTGTTCTTCCGGGCAACAGGCCTAATATATCGCCGCTTTCTCGAAAATGCAAGCCGATTTTTCCGGCTCCGCCGACTGAGCCGGGACAAAAAAAGGGTTCTTCGACGGTTTGTGACGGAAACGGGCAGAAAAACGGAAAGAAGTCAAAGACGGGCTTGAAAAAGACCGGCATTGCACCTATTGTTTATTGACCAAAAAAACGATAGGAGGAAAGCAATGTCGGTCAACCTATACTATACACAGAATGTACGCGGATTTCAACAGGAAACCGTAAAATATTCCCAAAATTCCGTTGTTTTTGCCTTGCGGCGCACCCGCCATCAGAGTCCCCGCTGCGGTTCGACGGCAGTCGTTGCCACACCGATCCGCAAGAGAAGTATCCGCGGAGAACCCATGGGCCGTTGTCGGGAAGTGCGACTGGAGTTTACGGTCCACCGCCTTTATTGCCGACAATGCCATGCCAGGGAAATGGAGCACATCCCCTTCCTTTCCCATCCGAAGGCCCGGATGACCAAAGCACTGGAACGGACGCTGCTTGAATTGCGTCCGCACATGAGTCTGTGTGCGCTGGCGAAGTTCTACAACTTGCGCTGGCATACCATCAAAGAGCTCGAAAAGAAGCAGTTAAGGAAGAAATACGCGCGGATCCAGACCGCCCACATCAAGGCAATCGGCATAGATGAAATCCATGTCGGTCGAGGGATGGGGAATTCTCAATTTCTGACGGTAGTGCGCGATCTGGAATCGGGGGCGGTAATTCATGTGGGTGAAGGCAAGGGCATTTCAGCCCTTGCCGGGGCCATGAAGAAGTTGAAGAGGAGCAAATTGAGGTTCGTGACGATGGATATGGCCAATGCTTATTACAGTTGGGTTTCGGAACATTTTCCCGGTGTTCGCATCGTGTTTGACCATTTCCATGTGGTCAAACTGATGAACGACAAGGTGGACATGGTCAGAAAGCGTATCACGGCAAAAATGGACGAAGTTCAGCGAAGGCAGTTAAAGGGATTGCGTTTCGTTTTTCTGAGGAACCATGAAGACTTGACGGAAGACGCCAAGCAGATTTTGAAGAATATGCGAGGCGATTTTCAGGACTTGGGGGATGCGTACATGTTCAAGGAGGCGTTGCGAGGCATCTATGCACAGGCAAAGGATGCGTATCATGCGGGGGCGGCTTTCCGCCGTTGGTGCCGCCTTGCGGAAGAAACGGGTATCCCGGAACTGAAAACCATGGCTCGGACGATCCGGGATAAATTGGAGGGGATCGTGACCTATTGGACTTTTCGGCACATTACCAATGCCAAGATGGAAGGATTCAACAACAAGATCCGATGGCTGATAAAGCAGGCCTACGGCTTCCGGGACCGTGAGTATTTCGTTCTGAAAATCTACCAGCTCCC
>JAFSYV010000089.1 GCA_017443585.1 Lentisphaeria bacterium
AGAATATAGTTCATTTTTTCACACATCCCGCTACTAAGAAAAGGACCGCCATCCGGATGGCCAGTCCGTTGGTCACCTGTTCGAGGATCACCGAATTGGAGCAGTCGGCGACCTCCCCTGAAAGTTCAACATCCCGGTTGATGGGACCGGGGTGCATGATGAGGACGTCGGGCTTCATCAGCTTCATGTTGTCGGAGTTGATGCCGAAGAATCTGGCGTACTCGCCGATGCCGGGGAAAAATCCCGCCGTCTGGCGCTCGTGCTGGATCCGGAGCAGATTGACCACGTCGGCCCCCTCGACCGCCTCTTCGAGGTTGTGGCAGACCCGGACGCCCGGCACGGATTCGAATTCCCTCGGGACCAGGGTGGAGGGCCCGGCCAGAGTGACGTGGGCGCCCAGCTTCAGGAGCCCCCACATGTTGCTCCGGGCCACCCGGCTGTGGAGGATGTCCCCGAGGATCGTCACTTTCAACCCCTTGACCGTCCCCTTCTTCTCGCGCATGGTGAAGATGTCAAGCAGCGCCTGCGTGGGATGGCTGTGGGCGCCGTCGCCCGCGTTGATGACGCCGCACTTGAGTTTCGAGGCGATGAAGGCCTGCGCCCCCGTGGCGGAGTGGCGCATGACCACCAGATCCACCTGGAGCGCCTCGATGTTCTTCACGGTGTCCAGCAGCGTTTCGCCCTTGAGCAGACTGCTGGACTGGGCCTGCATGTTGACCACGTCGGCGCTGAGGCGCTGTTCGGCCAGCTCGAAGGAGACCCGCGTGCGGGTGCTGGGTTCAACGAAAAAGTTGACCACGGTCTTGCCCCGCAGGGCGGGGACCTTCTTGACCCGCCGCTGAGAGACCTTCTTGAATTCGGCGGCGGTATCCAGGATACATTCGATCTCTTCGGCGTTCAGATCATAGAGCGAAAGCAGATCTTTTCGAGTCCATTCCATAATTCGGTTGCAAGCTCCTGTTGTTTCAGAGGTTCTGATTTTTCCACTCGACCGCGTAGATGCCCGGTTCTCCGTCTTCCTCGAAGCGGACCACCACCTTCATCTTCTCCGGCGGATGGGCGGTGAACCCCACGTAATCGGCCCGGATGGGGAATTCGGGATTTCCTCGATCCACCAGCACCGCCAGCCGGATGAGCCCCGCCCGGCCGTAGTCGGTGAGGGCATCGAGGGCGGCGCGGATCGTCCGCCCGGTGGAGAGCACGTCGTCCACCAGAATGATGGAACTGCCGTTCACATCGAAAGGGATCTCCGTTTCCCGGATGGGGGGCAGCCGCATCCGGTTGCCGATATCATCCCGGTACATGGAAATATCCAGTTTGCCCAGCACGGGGGCGGAACCGAACTTCTTTTCGAGCGCCCGGCAGATCCGCTCCGCGAGGGGTACGCCCTGCTGATGGATCCCCACCAGCGCGCACTCCCGGAAGTCCCCCTTGAATTCGTCCCCGATCCCGGAAGCGATCTTCCCGACGGCTCCGTCGATGTCCGCGGCGGAAAACAGCTGCTTTCCCTTTGTCATCGTATAACTTCCCTATTTTAGGATTATGACACACACCGCGTTAATATACTATCGCTTGCACCGAAAAACAAATCTCAACCCCGAAAAATCCGGTTTTTTTTGTCCCGGACACAAAAAGATCCCGGAAGGACACGCCTTCCGGGATCTTCGTGAGCAAAAGATCACTTCATCGGGGGAAGCTGGGCGAAGCCCTTTTCCAGATCCGCGTCGGTGGGGATGTAGTCGTTCATGACGCCGTCATTGAACTTCTGGTAGGCGTACATGTCGAAGTAACCCGTGCCCGTGAGCCCGAGGATGATGGTCTTTTCTTCGCCCGTCTCTTTGCACTTGAGCGCTTCGTCGATGGCCACGCGGATGGCGTGGCTGCTCTCGGGCGCGGGGAGGATCCCTTCGGTGCGGGCGAACTGCTCCGCAGCCGCGAAGACGGCGGTCTGTTCCACGGAGCGGGCTTCCATGAGTTTGTCGTCGTAAAGCTGGGAGAGGACGGAACTCATGCCGTGATAGCGCAGGCCCCCCGCATGGCTGGGGCTGGGAATGAAGCGGCACCCGAGAGTGTACATCTTGGCCAGCGGGCAAATCATGCCGGTGTCGCAGAAGTCGTAGGCGTAGCGGCCCCGTGTGAAGCTGGGACAGGAGGCCGGTTCGACGGCGATGATGCGGTAATCCTTCTCGCCCCGGAGCTTCCGGCCCATGAAGGGCGCGATGAGGCCGCCCAGGTTGGAGCCGCCCCCGGCGCAGCCGATGATGATGTCGGGATCGATGCCGAACTTCTCGCAGGCCGCGGCCGTTTCCAGACCGATGATGCTCTGATGGAGCAGGACCTGAGAGAGCACCGAGCCCAGCACGTAGCGGTAGCCGGGGGTCTTGACGGCGCACTCGACGGCTTCGGAAATGGCGCATCCCAAGCTTCCGGGGGAATCGGGGAAGTCCGCCAAGATCTTGCGCCCGGCGTCGGTGGTGTCGGAAGGCGAAGGCACCACGGAAGCCCCGTAGGTCCGCATGACCTCGCGCCGGAAAGGCTTCTGCTCATAGGAGCACTTCACCATGAAGACCTTGCAGACCAGTCCGAAGAAGGCGCAGGCCATGGAAAGAGCCGTGCCCCACTGCCCCGCTCCCGTTTCGGTGGTCACGCCCGTGAGGCCCTGCTTCTTGGCGTAGTAGGCCTGAGCGATGGCGGAGTTGAGCTTGTGGCTGCCGGAGGGGTTGTTGCCTTCGAACTTGTAGAAGATGTGGGCGGGAGTGCCCAGAGCCTTTTCGAGGAAGACCGCGTGGGTGAGCGGCGACGGACGGTACATCCGGTAGAAATCCAGGATCTCCTTCGGGATGTCGAAGAAGGGGGTCGTGTCGTCCAGCTCCTGCCTGACGCATTCGTCGCAGAAAACGTGACTGAGTTCCTCGAAGGTCACCGGCTTCAGCGTCCCGGGATTGAGCAGGGACGCGGGCTTGTTCTTCATGTCGGCCCGCAGATTGTACCACTGGGAGGGCAGTTCGTTTTCGGAAAGCATCAGTTTGTAGGGAAGCTTGTCGAAGTCCACCTTGGAATTCCGGTTCATTTTCTTTTCCTTGGATTTTCTGTTAAAAAAAAGGACGGGGGGAACAACTCCACCCGTCCCGGCTGAACATTTTTCTCTGCACGGCAAATCAGGCGAAGTTGATTCAAACTCGCCACGACCACCAGTTGAGACTACCGTAAATCTTATTCATAGCAACGATAATATAACACCGGGAATCCTCTTTGTCAAGGGCAGTCCAAAAAAAAATTCTTCGCGCTTTTGCGGCAGACCGGCATCACTTCTTCGTGTTGTCCCAGACGATGCGCTCGGTGCCTTCGGGGGTGTAGCCGTGATTGCTGCCCTGGACCCAGGTCATTTTCTTGTCGGGCGTGGCCAGATTCTTGTAATAGACGGCGAGGCCGGAAGGCGGACAGACGTAGTCCCCCAGCCCGGCCCGGACGATCTCGACCTTGGCCTTCCTGATCCGCTTGGCCATGAATACCTCGTCGAAGTAGTCCAGCGCGGGGGTGCAGGCGGGGGTCCAGCCCCCTTTCAGTCCCTTTTTGGTGCTTGCCGCCATGTTGCAGCACCAGTTGATCCAGAGCCGGGCTTCCGTCACGTCGGGATCCAGCGCCGCGCCCCAGGTGGC
>JAFSYV010000090.1 GCA_017443585.1 Lentisphaeria bacterium
AACATGGAAAAGCGGGTGTCCCCCGCGCTCTTGATGGCGTTGCTGTAGATGAGGAACATGGCGTCGAAGAAGAGGTAGCCCGAGACGAATTTGAGCATGATCCGGGCATCGGACAGAATCGGAGGCGAAGCTTTGCCGAAAGCCAGCAGCAGCGGATCCGGCTTGAGGAAAAAAAGGCTCGCCAACACGGCTGCGTAGCAGAATCCGAGGAACCGGGCGCTTAAGACGGAACGCTCCCCCCGGTCGATGTCGCCCGAACCCACGCTCTGCCCCACGAGGATCCCCACCGTCTGCCCGATGCCCAGAAGCGGCGTGAAGGCCAGACTGTTGATGCCGAAGGCGATGCCCGAGGCCGCCAGCGCCACGGAGTCGATCTTGCCCTGCAGAATGATGAAGACCTGAAATCCCACCAGATCGATGGCCAGCTGTACGCCCGTGGGCAGCCCGAAGCGGAGCAGCCGCTTGAAGAGCGGAAAGTCGAACAGGTGAAGCGTCCCGTATTTCCGGCTTCCGGAGAAGAGGAAGAAGGCCGTGCCGTAAATCAGCACCCCCAGCAGACTTGCGAAAACCGTCCCCCAGGCGGCTCCCCGGATCCCCATTTCCGGCACGTTCAACGTGAAGATGGCCGGGATCTCCAGCTTTTTGCCGAAGATCAGCAGGTAGTTGAGGAAGATGTTGGCGAAGGTCGTGACGAGATTCACCACCATGACCATGGTGACGCGCCCCCGGCCGCTCCAGAAGTTGGCGAGGGCGATGCAGAGCAGATTGGCTACGGTCCCGGCGGCGATGATCTTGTAGTAGATCACCTCGAGTTCGCGGACCTCGGGGCCGTGCCCGAAGAAGTCGAAGATCTCTCCGGCAAAAAGGGAACTTCCCCACATGACCGCGCCGCCCAGGAGCGCCACCCAGACGCCCTGCCAGACGGCGTTGCCCACATGGTCGTACTCCTTCGCGCCGTAGTACTGGGCCACGAAGGCGCCGCTGTAGCCCACCGTGCCCACGAAAAGGCAGGAGAAGGCGAAGGCGCTCAGGCCCGCGGGAAAGGCCGCCGCCATGGTCATGTCCGAATACCCGGCCAGCATGGCCCGGTCGACGAAGAGATTCAGCGCGTGGCCCGCGTTGGAAAGGACCAGGGGCAGCGCGATGGTCAGGACCTCGCGGAAATTGCCCCGTTCAAAAAACTTCGACATGATACTCCTTCAAGCAAAAACAAGTGTATCTGAATAATATACCACGTTTTCCCGAACAATGCAAACATTTTCCCCGGCTTCACAGCTCCATGGGGAGCGGGGCGTCGACGGTGATGCTCCCCGGCGTGACCCTGCAGGTCATGACGAAGATTTTTACTCCCGCCCTTTCCGCCCGGCGCAGGGCGGCCCCGAATGCCGGATCCGCTTCGTCGTTGGGCCGGAAGAGCCGCACATTTCCCATCTGGACGACGAAAAGGAGGTAACTTTCATATCCCTGCTTCAGGGCGGAAACGAGTTCATCGAGATGCTTCACGCCCCGTTCCGTGGGGGCGTCGGGGAAGGAGACCACGCCGTCGTTTTCGAGCGTGACGCCCTTGGCCTCGAGAAAGATCTTCCGCGGCCCCGTTTCGATATAGAAGTCGAAACGGGAAGAACCGAACACCGTTTCCCGGCGGATGACCGCCGTTTTCGGGAAGAGCGTCTCCTTTTTCAGGAACTCCTCCGCCGCGTCGTTCACGATCTGGGAGTCCATGTTGATGAGAAGCTCCCCCTTTTTGACGGCGATGAGGTCGTAACGGGTCTTCCGCGACACGTTCCCGGAGTCGTGCAGATAGCAGCGGCAGCCGGGGACGAGCAGCTCCCGGCACCTTCCCGTGTTCTTCACGTGGACCCTTTCGACCCGGCTTCCGATCTTCACTTCGGCGATGAAGCGGTTGGGCCGGGCCAGAAATTCGGCAGGTATGACTTTTCCGTACTTCACTTCGTGTTCCCTCCCCCGGAGCGGAAGAAAAAAACGCCTGCGAAGAAACTTTCGGCAGGCGTTGCGGTTTCCTTTGCCCGGATCAGCTGCGCTTCTTGACGCCTCCCATGACCTTTTCGCCGATGGTCTGGAAGAGCACGAAGATGGGCGGGATGAAGACGATGCCCACCAGCGTGGAAAGCAGCATTCCGTAGAAGGTGGTGACGCCGATGGCCCGGCGGCTTTCGGAACCGGCCCCCGTGGCGATGACCATGGGGAAGACGCCGATGATGAAGCTCCAGGCCGTCATGAGCACGGCGCGGTAGCGCTGTTTGAAGCCTTCCTGAGCGGAGTCGAAGATGGAAAGCCCCTCTTCACGGGCCTGCTTGGAAAACTCCACCATGAGGATGGCGTTCTTGCTGGAAAGCCCGATGAGCATGACCAGCCCCAACTGGGCGTAGATGCTCAGATCCATGTTGGTGTACTTGATGCCGAAAAGTCCGCCGATCCAGGTGACGTAACGCAGTCCCAGCAGTCCGCCCAGGGAGGCGAAGGTGATGGTCAGCATGACGGGCAGCGGGATGGTCCAGCTTTCATACTGTCCCACGAGGAAGAGGTAGCCGAAGACCGTGGCGAAGAGCAGCAGGACGAGGATCTTGCCCTCGTTGTCCCGCTCCTGCTTGGCCATATCGACCCACTCCACGTTGTAGTCCCGCCCCAGCTTTTGGGCGACGTCCTCTTCCACCAGCTTCATCACCGACGAAGAGGGAGTGCCGGGCTTCAGCATCACGTTGACCTGAGCCGACATATACTGATTGAACCGGGTGAGCAGCCGGGGACCGACCGTGTAGCGCAAGGTGGCGAAGGAGCTCAGGGGCACCATTTTGCCGTCGTTGTTCTTGACGGCGAGGTCGGAAAGCGTGTTGACCGTGTCCCGGTCGTCGCTTTCGGCCTGAAGCTTCACTTTGAAGGAGTAGCCCTGCAAATTGAAGTCGTTCAGGTAGGCGGAAGCGAGGTTCCCCTGCAGCACGCTGAAGATGCGGCTGACGGGAACGCCCAGAGCCTCCGCCTTGTCCCGGTCGATGTCCAGAAAGAGCTGAGGCGTGGAGGCGTCGTAGCTCGAAAAGGCCATGCTCACGCCGGGGAAGGTGCGGATGTTCGCCACCGTGCTGCGGATGGCCTTTTCCAAATCCTGCGGCGTCTGTTTGCCCGTGCACTGGAGCATGAAGCTGATGCCGCCCGTGACGCCCAGCCCCATGATGGCCGGGGGCTGGAAGACGTTGACGCTGGCGGTGGGAATGGCCGCAACGGCCGCCTGGATCCTGCCGCGGACCCCTTCGATCTGGGTTTCGGGCGTCTTGCGCTTGTCCCAGTCATCGAGGACGAAGATGCCGACACCCACGTTTTCGCCGGTTCCCGCCGTAAAGCTGAAACCGCTGACGGAGATAACGTCCTTGACCCCGGGAACTTTCTTGACCGCGTCGAGGACCTCTTTCTGCGTGTTCATGGTCCGGGTCAGGGCCGCGCCGGGCGGCAGCTCGATGGCGGCCATGAGGGCGCCCTTATCCTCGGTGGGGATGAAGGAGCCGGGGATCCGGTTGTAGAAGAAGTAGTTGAGCCACAGCACGAAGGCGAAAAGGATGACCGATATGATGAGATAACGGATCAGGAACCCGGAAACCTTCAGATAGCCGTTCCGGCTCTTGTTGAGGCAGTAGTTGAATCCCTTGAAGAAGGGATTGCGCGTGGGCTGAGGCTTCCGCAGCAGAATGGCGCAGAGGGCGGGGCTCAACGTCAGGGCGTTCACGGTCGAAAGACACAGCGCGATGCACATGGTCACGGCGAACTGGACGTAGATGGTCCCCACCATGCCCCCGTAGAAGCCCACGGGCGCGTAGATGGCGACGATGACCAGCGTCGTGGCGATGATCGCCCCGGTGATCTGCTGCATGCTCTTGGAGGCGGCCTCCTTGGGCGGCAGTCCCTCCTTTTCCATGATGCTCATGGTGTTTTCGGTCACCACGATGGCGTCGTCCACCAGGGAGCCGATGACCAGGATCAATGCGAACATGGTCAGCAGATTGATGGAAAATCCCAGCGGGATCAGGAAGATGAAGGTTCCGATCAAGCTGACGGGGATGGTGATGGTGGGGATCAGCGTCGCCCGCCAGTCCTGCAGGAAGACGTAGGTGATGATGACCACCAGCACGAGAGTCAGGATCAGCGTCATGACGATCTCTTCGAGAGAGATGCGGATGTATTTGGTGGGATCGTAGGCGATGTTGTAATGGACGCCCTTCGGGAAATTCCTGGCGAGCCCGTCAAGCAGGGCGTTGACCCGGTCCACCACCAGAATGGCGTTTGCGTCGTCGTTCCGGTAAACCAGCAGGGCCACACACTCCCGGCCATTGAAGGAACTGCCGTTGGAGTACTGCTCGGCGCCCAGTTCGACCCGGGCGACGTCCTTGAGTTTGACCAGTCTGCCCCCCGAGGAGCTGCGGACCACGATGTTTTCGAACTCCGTCACGGTCTTGAGCCGTCCGAGGGTGTTGACCTTGAGCTGCAGGGAGTCATGGCTGAACTCCGTTCCCACGGAGCCCGCCGCCGCCTGCTGGTTCTGGGAGCGCACGGCGGAGGCGACGTCGTCGGGGGTGATGTTCAGCGAGGAGATCTTCACCGGATCGATCCAGATGCGCATGGAGTAGTTCCGCTCGCCCATGATGCTCACTTCGCTGACGCCGTCCACCCGCGACAGGGGGTCGCGGATGTTGGTCCGGATGTAGTTGGAAAGCTGAGTCTGGGAAAGTTCCGTCCCGTCGGTGGTGAAGTTGTAGAGGGCGAGGATGTCGCTGGAACGCTTGAAGAAGCGGACGCCGTTGTCCTTGACGACCTGGGGAAGGAGCGGCTTCGCCCGGTCGACGGCGTTCTGGACGTTCACCAGCGCGATGTCGGTGTCGGTCCCCGATTTGAAGGTGATGGAAAGGATGTAGAGTCCGGCGTTGCTCGACGTGGAGGAAAAGTAGAGCAGATCTTCCAGACCGTTCATCTGTTCCTCGATGACGGTGGCCACGGTGTCGGCCACCTCTTCGGCTCCCGCGCCGGTGTAGTTGGCGAAGACCACCAGCGACGGCGGCGCGATTTCCGGATATTCGGCGATGGGCGCCTTGATGAGACAGAGCAGTCCCAGCAGCACCGTCACGATGGAAATGACGATGGCGAGGCGGGGACGGTCGATGAAGATTTGGGAGATCATTTCTTTTCAGCACCTTTCGCACTGTCGGCGAAGACGGGCTTCACCGGCATTCCGGGGAAGAGGATCTTGTTGGTGCCGCCGGAGACGACGGATTCCCCTTCTTTCAGCCCCTTGCTTATCAGCTGGAAGCTCCCGATGACGGGGCCGAGGGTCACGTCGCGCCGGAGCGCCCGGTTTTCGGGACCGATGATGTAGACGTAGGAGCCCTTCCGGTCGTTGAGGACCGCGGTCAGGGGCACGGCGGTCATCCTGGGCGGATCGAGGAGTCCGAGGCGCATGGTGACCAGACCGCCGGGAATCAGTTTGCCTTCCTTGTTCTCGAAGCTGGCCCGGATCTCGATGGTGTCGGTGCTGGAATCCACGCTGTTGCTCATAAAGATGATGCGGCCGTCGCCGGGATACCGGGAGCCGTCAGCGAGAAACATGGCGACCTTGGCGCGGGCCTTGAGGGCGTCCATGCTGCCGAAGATCTCGAGGAAGTCCCTCGAACTGATGGAAAAGTCCACGTTGACGGGGGAGATGCTGACGATCCGGACCAGCATCGTCCCGGGAGTCACGTAGTTGCCGGGGCTCATCACCACCTTGCCCATGCGGCCGTCGAAGGGGGAACGGACCTTGGTGTATTTGAGGTTGTCCTGAGCCTGGATCAGCTGGGCCTTGTAGTTGTCGAGTTTCGCCATGGTGGTGAGATAGACCTTCTGAGCCTCCTCATAGGTGGTTTCGGAGGTGGCCTTCTGACCGAGCAGTTTCTTC
>JAFSYV010000091.1 GCA_017443585.1 Lentisphaeria bacterium
CGACGCCTACTCCATCGACGACCTGGCCTCGGTGGCCGGACTGAATCCCGAGCAGGTCCGCCGGGTCATCCGGGCGCTGGAGGGGGAGTGTCTGGAGTGGCGCTCGGGCTTCGCGGGCCGGGCGGTGAGCCTGACCGATCCCGAACGGCCCATGCCCGAACTGGACCGGGATGAGATCGAAGCCAAACGCTCCGCCGAGATCGCCCGGCTCGACGAGGTCGTCGCCTACGCGGGGAGCCGCCGCTGCCGGCAGGCCGCCCTCATCGACTACTTCGGCGAAGAGACGGACAACTGGCGCTGCGGCTGCTGCGACATCTGCGTCGGCGAAGAGACCGCGTGGCGGGACCCGACGCCGGAGGAACTCCGGGCGGTGCGGATCATCCTGCTCGCGGCCGCCAACTTCGACGGCCGCATCGGGGGCGGGAAACTCGCGAAGATCCTGACGGGCAGCTCCGAAATCGACTCCGCCTGGCTCCGCAGTTCAGGCGATTTCGGCAAACTCAAGAGCTGGAAAGTGAATGCGGTCTCGGCCCTCATCCACAGTCTGGAACGCGCCGGAGCGCTGGAACGGATCGACCGGGAAGGTTTCCCCTGCCTCCAGGTTTCGGAGCAGGGAGAAGACGTGCTCACGGGCGCGGCCGAAGTGAAACTGGATCTGGCCCCCGCGGCCGCAACATCCCGCCGGGAGCGGGCCAAGGCGGCTCCGGCCGGGGAAAAACGTTCCCGCACCGCCGCGACGCGGCAGGGGGGACTTTACGAACAGCTCCGGCAGCTCCGGGCGAAGATCGCGGCGGCCCGCGGCGTCCCCCTTTTCGCCGTGCTGACCAACAAGGACCTCGCGGCTCTCGCCGAAAAACGTCCCCGGACGGCGGAAGAGGCCATGGAGATCCCCGGCATCGGGGAACGGAAGGCGAAGCGGATCCTGCCCCCCTTTCTGGAAATCATCAGAAAATACGGCGGGGAGTGACCTCAGGGCTGTTTTTTCAGCTTGAACCCGTAAAGTTTCGCCAGAAACCGCAGGAACCCGCTGGAGTAGGGCGGGAAGAAGCCCCGGAAATTGAAGAGTTCACTGCGCTCCATCACCTGTTTCCGGCGTGAAAAGAGTTCGAAGGTGCAGCGGCCGTTGATGCTCTCCCCGGTCCCCGCGCCCTCAAAGGGAAGAGTCCGGTTGAGGAGCTGCGTTCCCGCGTCGTTGAAGACCACGCAGGAGGCAGGGAAGGTGTCGAGCAGTTTTTCCCGCAGTTCCGGGGCGTCGCCGAAAAAGTAGAGCGCGGGAGCCGGAGCCATTTTCCCCAGAAGGCCGAGGAGCTGCGAATCCGACTCGAACTCGAGGACCGGCAGAATGGGCCCGTCGATCACCTGACTGAGCAGAGGATCGTCCGGCGAAAGCCGATCGATGATCGTGGGTCCCAGGACCCGGCGGCGGGGATCCCGCTCCCCGCCCGAAAGCAGCCGGCCCTGTTCCGCCAGCTTCACCACCCGGAGATAGCTTTCGTCATCGGCGAGGCCCTGCACCGTTTCCAAGGGATCGTCGCCGTAAAAGCGCAGAAGCGCCTCGCGGAGCGCGCCCATGAGCTCGTCCCGCACGTTTTTTTCCAGCAGAAGCACTTCGGGAGCGCCGTACCAGGCCCCCGCGTTGAAGAACTTGGCCCGGCAGATCCGCCAGGCGGCATTCTCGGGGTCGGCGGTGTGGTGAACGATGCAGGGGGACTTGCCAAACCTTCCGGAAACGGCAAAAGGCGAGGCGCCGGGGAACCCCTCCCCCGCCGGGAAGACCCGATCGAAGGGAAGTTTGCACAGCTCCTCGAAAGACATTTCCCCGTCCACCACCAGGACTTCCTCCGGCGAAAAGCACTCCTCGATGAGCCAGCGGACGAACTGCATGCTGTGCCGGACCCGTGAACCGAGCTTCAGCACCACCTTGTTTCCGGCGGCGCAGGCCCCGGCGGTCAGATGGAGCGTACGCAGGATCGGCAGATCCGCCGGGGCGGTGATGAGAACCATCCCCAGGGGCACGGCGACCGTGCAGGCCCGGCCGGGAAAGTTGAAGATCGACAGCCCGCCGCTTTTGGGCGCGGCCCAGCCGACCACGTGAGAGGCGAAATAGCGGAGGTCGCGGGCGAGGGGCAGCAGTTCCGAAAAGAGGGCCTCGGTCTCGCTCCGGCCCCAGTCCTCCAGAAGGGCCGCCGCCGCCGCATCGGTCCTGGCGCAGAAGAGCTTCTCCAGCTCCTTGAGGCGCTTCCTGCGCTCGGCGGGAGCGGGCGGCCCCTCCTCCCGGAAGGTTTCGGCAAGACCGGTTATCCGGTCGCGGATCTGTCGCGCGTCCATGGCCGGTCACTCCGCACGACGCCGGATCACACGGGGAGAGATCGAACAGAGGATATCCCACAGATGGGTCCGCTTGAAAAGGGCCCAGTTGGCCGGGTCGAGAGCATCCCCGGAGCCCGCCGTGAAAAGTTCCACCTCGTCCCCGACGCCGCCCCCCGGAACATCGCTCAGGTCGATCATGGTGTAGTCCATGGTCACGCGGCCCAGGATGGGGCAGAGCTTTCCCCGGACCCGGAAGAACCCCTTGTTGGTCAAAGCCAGCGGGACGCCGTCGGCGTAACCCGCCGCCACGGTCCCCACCCGAGTCGGCCGGGCCAGCGTGTGGAGCCGCCCGTAACTGACGGCGCCCCCGGCGGGACACTCCCGGACGGCGGCGAGACGCGAGGTGAACTTGACGGCCCCCTTCAGTCCGGGAGCGGGCATGACGCCGTACATGGCAAGTCCCAGCCGGACGAGGTTGAAGGGCTCGCCCACCGCTTCGGGGAAAAAGAGCACCCCTTCGCTGGCGGCGATGTGGCACTGAGGCAACTTCAATTCCCGTGCCAGAGCCCCCACGGCGGCGATCTGTTCGAGAGAGCCCCGGTCCCCCGGTTCGGCCTTGGGGAAGTGGGAATAAAGTCCCGTCACCCGAAGATTCGGGAGTTCGAGGATAGCGCGGGCGGTTTCGCGGGCCTTTGTGAGAGGAATCCCCACCCGGCCCATGCCGGAGTCGACGGCCAGCTGGACCGTACACCTGCGCTGCTGCCGGGCGCTTTCCGCGTCGATGAGCCGGGCGGTCGCCAGGTCGATGACGGGGAGAGTAAAACCTCCCGCCACGGCATCGGGGATCTCGTCGGGGAGCACGGCGCTCAGGAGCCGCACTTCGGCCCCGTACCCGCGCAGTGCCTCGGCCTCATCCAGCGTGGCGACGCCGAAGATGCGGACGCCCGCTTCAAGCAGGGCGGGCACGACGATCTCAGCGCCGACGCCGTAGGCATCGGCCTTGACCACGCACAGCACCCGGCAGCCGGAAGCCATCGCGGCCAGAGTTCCGACATTGGCCTTGAGCGCGGCGCAGTCGACGAGCAGCTGCGCCCGCGGGGAACGGATGGCGTTCATGGCCCGGAAGTTACTTGGCGTATTCCACGGAGCGGGTCTCGCGGATGACCGTGACCTTGATCTGGCCGGGATAGGTCATTTCCTTCTCGATGCGGGCGCTGATGTCGCGGGCCAGCATCTGGGCTTCGCCCTCGCCGACCTTTTCGGGGACCACCACCACCCGGACCTCGCGTCCGGCCTGGAGCGCGAAACAGGACTCGACACCCGGAAATTCCCCGGCGATGCCTTCAAGCTGTTCGAGGCGCTTGAGGTAAAGTTCCGTGGTCTCGCTGCGGGCGCCGGGGCGGGAGGCGCTCAGGGTGTCGCAGGCGCTGATGAGGATGTCGTAGAGGCTTTCGGGCTCCACTTCGCCGTGGTGGGCGGCGACGGCGTGGACCACCTCCTTGGCCTCGTTGTACTTGCGGAGCATGTCGGCGCCGATCTTGGCGTGGGGGCCTTCCACCTCGTGGTCGATGGCCTTGCCCAGGTCGTGGAAGAGCCCGATGCGCTTGGCGCGTTTCTCATCCAGCCCCAGTTCGGCGGCGATGATGCCCATGAAGTAGGCGGTCTCGAGGGAGTGCTGCAGCACGTTCTGGGAGAAGCTGTAGCGGTACTTCAGCCGCCCCAGGAGCTTGATGATGGCGGGGGGAACGCCCTGAATGCCCGTTTCGAGCACGGCGGCTTCGCCTTCCTGGAAGAGCTCTTCCTCGATCTCCTTGCCGATCTTCTTGGCCAGCTCCTCCACGCGGGTGGGATGGATCCGGCCGTCGCCGATGAGCCGTTCCATGAGGCGGCGGGCCACCTCCTTGCGCACGGGGTCGAAACAGCTGATGACCACGGCTTCGGGAGTGTCGTCGATGAGGATGCTGACGCCCGTCACCGCCTCGATGGTGCGGATATTGCGGCCTTCACGCCCGATGATGCGGCCCTTCATTTCGTCGTTGGGCAGGGGGATCGTGGCGGTGGTCCGCTCGTAGGTGCAGTCCGAAGCGTAGCGCTGGATGGCGTAGGTGAGGATCCGGCGGGCCTCCTTTTCGCTGCGTTCCCTGGCTTCCTCGAGGTTGTTCCGGACGAGGATCCCGGCCTCGTTGCGGATCTCGTTCTGGAGTTTTTCGAGGAGCACCTCTTTGGCCTGGTCGCGGCTGAAGCCGGAGATCCGTTCCAGTTCATCGACCTGGGAAGCGATGCACTTCGAAAGTTCGGCCTCCTTGCCGTTCAGCCGTTCGCGGAGCGCTTCGATCTCGCGTTCCTGCCGTTCCACGCCCTTGAGTTTCTCGTCGAGGGCGTCGGCCCGGCGGTCGAGGGTCTCCTCTCTCTGGGCGAGACGCTTTTCGTTCTGCTGCTGTTCGCGGCGGCGCTCCCGGATCTCCTGTTCGCACTCCTCGTGCATCTTGATGACCTCGGATTTGGCCGACACCCGGGCGTCCCGGATGAGATGTTCCGCGTCGCGTTCCGCGTCTTTGCGGATCTTTTCCGCCCCCTTCTGGGCGGAGTCTTTCTGGAGTTTCTGGATGTAGCCGTTGATGACGAACGCCAACGCCACACCGATCGCGCAGAAGATGCACGCAACCGCGATCAACTGCCACAATGAGCCTTGCATTTTTGACCTCTTTTCTGCGCCCCGTTCCTGGTATCGGCTCCGGGGAGCTTTCAACATGACCATGTTTTGTTCTCGGTCACGACGGCCCCCATCCGGCAATCATGACCGGCGCACGGAAGAAAGGGTGCGATCTGGCAGGAATAGACCACCGCCACGGGGGCCTTTTTCACGCCGGCGAGCAGCCGGTCGTAATAGCCGCCGCCGCGACCCAGCCGGATCCCCTCCGGGGTGCAGGCGACGGCGGGCACCACGAAAAGCACCTCCTCCCGGAGCAGGTCCGCGGGCGCAGCCGGAAGGTCCGGCCGCGGCTCGGGGATCCCGTATTTCCCCGGCAGAAGATCCCTTTTCGGATCGGTGATCTCCACCATCTCGTAACTCTCGAGCTCCGCCGAAAAGCGGGGCAGGAACGTGCGCTTTTCCAAAAACAGCTTGCTCAAGTCGGGTTCCGCGCCCCATGCGACGAAGAACGCGGCGCAGACCGTTTCACGGTAGGCCGGCAGTTCCCGCAGCCGGGCGCGGATCTCGGGGTCGTTTCTGCGTCTCCATTCGGGAGAAAGTTCCTTCCGCTTGGAGCCGTAGAGACGGCGCAGCCGGGATTTTTCCTCATCGGCTTGCTGTTCCACGAAAAACCTCTTCTCCGGCGCCGCCTCGGGCTCCCTCTTCCGGGAGCCGTTCCCGGAAACAAAGAGGGAGTCTCCGGCGAAGCCGGTTCCCCGGATATAATATAACACCATTTCGGCGGGATTGAAAGTTCGGAAACGTTTTTTTCTCGTTTTTTTCCGTTTTTTCCGAAAAAAAGGGCGGAGAGGGGGGATTTTCCGGTCCGGAAGAGCCCGGTCCTCCCGGCCCGGAGGGGGGCTGGAGCGTGGGGAGCTGGGGGCATTTCGGGAAAAATTTTCGGAAAATTTTCAAAACACGGCTTGAAAACGCGGGGATCGAGGGGTATATTATGAAACGCGGCACGAGACCGCGATGCTGATGAGAAAAGAAAGAAGTGCCGTCGTGGCGGAATGGCAGACGCGCTAGGTTCAGGTCCTAGTTCCTTCACCGGAGTGGGGGTTCAACTCCCCCCGACGGCACCAATTTTTTGCGGGTATGGCATAACGGTCGTGCACCAGCCTTCCAAGCTGGTTATAGGGGTTCGACTCCCCTTACCCGCTCCAGAGCTTATCTGGTGGGATTCCCGAGCGGCCAAAGGGGGCAGACTGTAAATCTGCTAGCACAGCTTTCGATGGTTCGAATCCATCTCCCACCACCATTTTTGACCTCAAAACGGCAACAATCGTTGCCGTTTTTTACCATAATGGGCTTTCAATTCCCAAGATTTGTGCTATATTGAGTCAAATCGGTTACTTGGGAGCAAATCATGGGGAAGCGCAAAATGGATTCGGATCTTCACCGCATCAAACTGGAAGCCGGGACGGTCTATCAGACCAGTAAAAACGGCACCTACTATTACCGCTATCAAGTCAAGGGTGAACGTAAATGCGTCAGCTTGGGCACCCGCAATCAGGAAGAGGCGATCCAAAAGGCAAAGGCGTTGCTGCCTACGGTGCAGGCCAGCAATCTGGAAGTCATTGCCACCCACGTCAAGGTAGCCCGCAAACTGGCAGCCCAGAAAAGATCGTTGCCGCTGGGGAGAGTTTGGGAAGTTTATGCGGCCCATCCACTGCGGGCACTTCCGGCAACGGTCCGGGAGCAACTCAGCTACAAAGCCACACTTGCGGAACTTCTGCGCTTTCTCGGCAGCAAAGTCACCCAATTCTCGCAAATCACCGAGGCTCACGCCATCAAGTTTGCCGATTATCTGCGGACAACTCAAATCTCCGTCTCCACCCACAACCGGAAAATCGTGCGTCTGCGCAAAATTTTTGCCACACTGCAGGAATATCGCGAAGCGGACAATCCCTTTGCTTTGAAGGTTCTGCTCCGCAAAGAGCGGGAAGAACAGGACACCTCCGTCAGACGTATTGCTTTTACCCGGCAACAGGAGGACCAGATCCGGGCTGTTTTGGACGACCCGCAATACCGGATTCTCAACAAAGAGGAGATCAAGGTCATTTTCTACATCGGCATGTACACAGGGCAGCGCCTGAAGGACTGCGTGTTGATGCAGTGGCAGAATGTTGACCTCGAACATCAGAGGATCTTTGTCAAGCAGTTCAAAACGGGCAAGGAGGTTTCCATTCCCATTGCCCCGCCGCTTCAGCAGGTACTGACTGCCGCATTGGAACGCAGGGTTGATGCCTACGTGAATCCGAACGTGGCCAAGCGATATAAGCACACCGACAAACGCGGCAAGTGCATCGGCGATGGTTTGGTTAATATCGACGTCATGCGGGTCATCCGCTGGATCGGCGTCGAAACCTCGGTTGCCGTCGAAGGACGCAAAAAGAAAACCACGGTTCTGAGCTTCCACAGCTTGCGCCATTCTTTCGCCAGCTTCTGCGCAGAAGCCGGAGTTCCCAAGGCAGTGGTAGTCTCCATTCTCGGCGCAAACAGTGACATCGTCGACGAGTTCTACACACACGTCGGCGAAGATGCCCAACGGGCCGCAGTAGAGGCTATCTCCGGATCCAGTGCCTCCACCCCATCCGGAAGAATCAAACGTGCCCTGGAATACATAGCCTCCGTTTCGGAACCTACCGCTGACTTGCAAGCGGTCGCCAAAATTCTCAAGGACTGATTCAAAACATCCCTTTGCGACCTTCTGCCGACTGAACCGTCGGCAGAATTTTTTCGTCTCACACTTGATTTTTTGCCGCTTTTGTTGTATATTAAAAGTGTACTTAAAGTATACTTGAAGTAACTTATATCTACTAAGGATATCCCTCATGGAATACATCGGAATAAAAAGAAACGACAAAACGGAATACATATACTGGGAAGCCAGCAAGCTCATGCGTCCTCCGGCAACAACAAAATTGCCGCGTGACCCCCGACAGGAAGCAGAGTATTATGCGGTTCGGGAAACTTTCCGCAAAGATCGTCCCATTAATCTCGGCTGGAGGCTGCTGTATAAAATCCCGATGTTCACTGAGTGGGGAGGAATACGTTATATGGTGTATAGTTTCAGCAACGGCCGGAAAAGTGCGCTGGTAGCGGCTTTGTTCGACGATAATATCAGAATGCATTATGCGCCCCCGCCAAAACCTATTTTCCAAAACCAAGGGGTGATAGGACATTCGCAATACATATTATTTTCTGATAATCTCACCCTCTCCCATGCACTGTCCGGTTACAGCAAATTCGAAACTGAAATCATTTGGGCAAGGGTTTCCTTTCTTTCGCGTGGCGAATTGCCCTCGTTGGATTTTTCTTTATTCGGCGGGAAAACGGTTTTGTATTATCTTGTGGAACATTCCGGATATGATTGGCGCCAAACATGCTTGAACGCCGCAGATATTGTCAAGAGATTCCCGGAATCCACGAAGATATATTTCATCAGCTATCCGGAAAGAGACAATTTATCATTCACTAGGGATCCGGTATTTTTGTCATCAAGGGAACATTTCGATGCCGAGGTCGAAAGATTAGAAAAAGAACCGGCAAACATAGAGGCACCTCGTTGGGCTGCGCCGTACTCAAAGCCCCGCCGATTGCTTGCCGATGGCCTATTGGAACGAACCGCCACGTTACTGTACGATGCCAGCCCGATGGACCGGACATCGTATCTCACGCACTGGGCGGCGGCAATTTCACAAGGGGAATCGAACATAAGGGGGGACAAAAAATTTCCCCCGGCAGGGGTGGCATACATCTATGCAAATTCTGCTGATGATGATTTTAAGGAGGGGATTCAAAAAGGTTTCTCCCAAATAATAAGACAGAATTTTTCAGCGCCCTCCGGCAACCGCTACCCGACTACGGTTATTGAAGCGCGTATGCTTATGCAGCAGGACATATTCGCCGCGTATCCTCTGGCGAATAACCCGTTTGAAAAATTCAAACGAGACACTTTTGTTTTTCTGTCATTCCAACCATGCACTTCCATCGGCGCAAAGTTACCGGAAGCCTTCGTTCAAATGCTCGCAGACGCGGCCAACAACTTGGAACGCAACCATCCGGATATCAAAATATTGGTGATAGACATTCCCGCTTTATGGACCCTCGATATTGATTTCGCGGAGCTCACGTGGATGCTGTACAGTCTGCGGGGGCGATATGCCCTGGTTTTGGCGACCAATAGACCGCATCCGATGCAGAAATCTTCTATTCGGAATCTGCCGTTCGACAAGATAGTAAGGGTGCAGCGGCAAAATAGCGATCCTGAACAGGTGTACATCGACTTGGTAACGATACGCAATGACATTGACCGGAAGAAAGACAGTTGCCAGCTCGTGATGGCGGCCAGCGATCGGCAGTGGAAGATAAGGGGGGCGGAAAAAACATCGGTCGCCGACAAGATCACATATATCAAGCAGCATCGCAATAAAAGAATCCGAGATGTGGCTATAGCGCTTGGAATATCGGAATCTTACGTAAAGAGACTTCGAGGCAGGGCTGGGGTGAGTAAAAAGGTCCCCAGCAGGGCTCCGAAGTATCCGAAACGTAAAGCACTTGAATACTCACTCTAACAGCAAAAAATTATAGATATCCGTATTCCTGTAACGGACGGAGGAACCTACCATCTTTCGCTTAAATGGAAAACATCCTTCAGATTCGAGTTTTTTGAAATTCGAAATTCCGATCCCGAGCATTTCTGCCGCCTGACGCTGATCAATTAATTTCGGGATGACAGCCGGTTTGAGAGAACCGTGTTCTGCTAGCGATGTGAGTTGGGAAATGGACTCGTTGTACTCGGCTAACGGGATGATTCCAGTTTCGGCGACCGGCCGCATGATCCTCTTGAACATCCGCACCGTTTCCATGGAAATTTTGATATCGTTCATGTCACGCGCCTCCTTTTGCGCATGGCATGATGCGGGGCTGTAACTTTATAAAAAAACGGGCTCTGGCCTCCTGATGAGGATCAACACAAAGGAGGTCAAAAAATGAATCACGAAAAACTGAACCCAGAGCAAACCGTCGCCTTAGAGAAGATTAAACAAGGCGGGAACTACATCATCGTCGGGAATGCTGGGACGGGCAAATCGACATTGCTTAGACATCTTCGTGATGCCATCCCGGATGCGGTTTACGCCGCACCTACCGGAGCCGCGGCCCGTCTGATCGGCGGAGCCACACTCAACAGCCTGTTACGCATTCCGCCCCATCCGTATATTACCGAGGAGTCCATGGACGTGCTCTCCAGCAAAAGCGCCAGAAAAGCCATTGCGGCGATCAAGACGCTGGTCATCGACGAAGTCAGCTTGGTACGCGCCGACGTCTTTGCTGCCATCGATTATCGCTTGCGACAATATGGACCGGAGAGAAGTCGGCTTTTGCCGTTTGGGGGCCGTCAGCTCATCTTGTGCGGAGATTTCTTCCAGTTGCCACCTGTGGTGAGTAACGACAACATCGGCGGCTATTCGGTCGGGGAACTGCTGGAACGGGACCTCGGTGGCATCTATGCTTTTAACACGCCCCTGTGGTTTCAGGCCAAAATCTCGCCTCTATACCTGCGATCGAACATGAGGCAAGCGGAAGATGAGGAATTTCAGGAATGCCTTGACGCGTTCCGTTGCGGCGATGTAGCAAAACATCAGGCCGCGATAGATGTGCTCAACAGCAGGGTCACTGCCAACTTGCCCGCCGATGCAGTCTACCTTTGTCCGAGAAAGAGCGAGGTCGACGCCATCAATGACGGGGAACTGTTCAAATTGAAGACGGAAACAAGGTGCTTTACGGCGACCAAGCGGGGAATCTACGAAAAAGATTTTCCTGTCGACTGGGAGTTGCGATTGAAGTTGCGCGAGCGAGTGTTGATAACGGCGAACATGTCCGGAGATGTGGTCAACGGGACGACCGGCATCATCTCGGCTTTTACCAATGACGCGGTGATAGTTGAACTGGCTGATGGACGGGAAATCCACATCGAGCCGTACGAATTCAAGAATATCTCCTACAGAGTCGTGCGTGACCCTGAAACCGGGGAGGAGCGCCCCGTCCCTGTGGAAATCGGTTGGTTCCGGCAGTTGCCGCTCCGTCCTGCATACGCCCTGACCATCCACAAGGCGCAGGGAATGACGCTGAAGTCCGTCGTGTTGGATCGGGGCAATCGTGGGTGTTTCGCTCATGGTCAGTGTTATGCCGCCATATCCCGCGTCCGGAGATTGGAGGATCTGCACCTGCTTCAGCCGTTGGCATTAGACGATGTTATTGTGGACCCGGAGGTGCTTCTGGCGGATCGAAGATTGCGGGATAAACGCTTACTTTGGGCTGCCTGTGTGAAAGACGCACTTACATCACTAACGCCGGAGGAGAAGGACTACGTCGAGGCGTTAAACGATTACGCTCAAAGTACTTTTGAGAAAATCATATTTGAGTACCAACGCCGTTTTAATGCGGGGGAAGAAACCTCTGAGGAATTTGAACCGTATTTTGGCTACCTGTCCCGGGAACTGTTTCTTTTTTACACTGAACGAAAAAAAGTGAATCTGTTGGAGATTTTTTCGGGGTTATTGCGAAATCTGTAATTTTGGAATGCGGGAGGAAAAAACCTCCCGCTGTCCCTTCGGAGCCTTTCCCTTGGTGTTGGTCTTTGCGAGATAGCTGGCCCTCCTGAAGCAGTCGTCTTTCTTGACCGTGTAGTTCGGATCGTCCCTTCGAAGCATCACGCCATTTACTTGAGGTTTTCCGTCTCGGCTTACGGTACAGTCGTCAATCAGACCGTAGCCGTTGTCCCTTTCCGGCAGGCCCAAGGTCCGGTCCCACAAACGTTCCGCTGTTTTGATGTGGTCACAAATGCTCTGGGTTTTTTGACCATCGAGAAAAAGGGCGACGTGGTAATGTTGATGCTTCTCCCGCGATTGTTCCCTCACGGCAACGTATTGCGGTTCCAATCCCCGCCGAGACAAGTTTTTCATGAACGCACTCTGAAATGTTCTAAAAAGGTCGTTATTGCTGAGCTCGTAGTTCAGGGGAAAGCGTATGTCATATCGCATGAAGAAAATTTTGCTCTTTGTTTCTTCTGCATGTTCGAACTGCCTTTCTATCTCATTCAAGATCATGGTGTTGCAGGATAATCCATCTTCCTTGTCAGTCATAATCGGATGGTTATTGTAAGTGCTCTCCGTTGTCTCTGTTATCTTTTTTGTCATATTCAACTCCTTTATGATAAATTGATTTTTGATTTATCTTATGGTACGTTAAGTTATAGCCTTTTTTTGAAATGAATAAGGTATTACCTATTTACCTAAACATGTTTGCAGGTACAACATTCTTATTTATAAGGATTACAAGCACATGAATGATTGATTTTTTACCCGCATAATATGACTGCATTAGCAGAAAATTCATAACTAATTAAAAAATAATGCAGTCGCTATGTTATGTGGAGCACGACGTTCCCAAATCCGAATCTGAACAAATTGGCTTCGGATCAAACACTAACTCTTACTAAATCGAGGATCTTGATCATGACTAGTAAGAAAACAAAAAACGTCGGTGCTGCTACCAGCAGCGTGTCGGAAGAAACAAAACAAACAACAAAAGAGGAGACCAAATCAGTGGCTTCAGAATGTGTTTGCCAACAGGAAAATAAACCAGATAAGAAGTTCGTTATCGAGGGAAAGGCAATCGACTTTGAAACAGCAAAAACAATACTTTCAGATTTTGTTACAAAATGTGCGTCCTTTCCAGAAGATATAGCAGATAAAATGAGAGAGACTTATACAGAATGGGTTGCAACTAGTGATTCTCTTTCTCATCAGGAGAAAATGACTCAACAAGAAATCATAGGAGATGCAGAAGCTATTGTTAAAACCATGAAAAAACTTTTCAGGGACTATTCAAAAGAACACGATCACGCGAATGTCGTCTTCGATAAGATTCTTGGGCGGTATGTTCCGGGTCTGCAGACGGCATTGAGAAAAATAGCCGTCGAGCAATCTGATTATAACCCAGAATTGGAGGCATCCAAGGCCATAATTTTCGACTTTGTCAAAGAATGTTCTCATTTCCCGGAATCCAAAGCGTCTGCCTTGGTTTCTTTATCAAATGAATATAATTGTGAAATTCAATACAAAGAATATGAGAATAAAATGACCCCGGATGAAATTATCGCTGATGCGAATACCATCAAGAAAACCATGAAGGAACTTATTGCAAATTACTCTAAGGAGTATGAGCATGCCAATAAGGTATTGGATGGCATTCTTGCCCGCTATGTCCCGAGTCTCCAAAAAGCATTTGAAGAAAGGGTGAATAAGTAACGATACCCGCTCGCTGATTCGAGATTCCTCGAATCAGCGAGGACACATTGAAAAAAGACTTTCTATACGTTTGTAATCAGGTGAGTTCAGCGTAACGAAACCGTCAATCAGACCACGTTTCAGGTTTCTCGTATAAGGCAGAAAAAAAGGACCCAAGTTCATGGATCCTCTTGCTTCGGCTCAATAAATTTGGCTTGGCAGACGGAGCTTGCCAAATTCACAGCCGCACGAGCAGCAGATGTAACCATCACCCCAAGGTATGACCCTATCAGAGTTGCAGTCAGGACAGTGCATTATGATGCCCTCCGCCACCTATATCCACACGATTCACACTCGTAGATTCGAATGACATTTTCGTCCACGAGTTTGCCAACAGTATTGCCTGCGATTGCACCGCTGGCAGCTCCGGTGAGGATACCGAGGACACCACCCAACAAGGTCCCAACGCCTGGAAAGACGAAGGAGCCGATTGCTGCTCCGACACTGCCACCTGCTCCGGCTGCCAAATAGCCGCCTCCCCCTGTCCCCAGAAGTGTAGCTGGTCCTTTGAACTGATTGGTCAGCGAAGCTTTTCCTTTACATTTTGGACAAATCATGTTTTAAATTTCCTTTCTTTGGTTAAAAAGACCGGAGGCGTGTTTCAGCCTCCGGGGTGCGTTCCTCTGAGACGCTTCGGGAGCCTGCACCACCTGCTCCTGAAGTTGGTCGGACTCACAGGGTTATTTCCACAGGTCCGGTCGATTGCCGTCCAGTCCGAAAAGCGAGGTCAGGCCACGATAGCAGACATCGGCTCGTCCCGGACTGTATTTCTTCGCGTATTCGGTGAAGGCG
>JAFSYV010000006.1 GCA_017443585.1 Lentisphaeria bacterium
ACCGCCACGGTGCGGGTCTCCGTGGCCGAGATCGAAGGCTACAAGCACCGGCGGCTCATCGTCTGCGGCACGGAGGGGACCGTCGAGGTGTGCCCCATCGAATTTCAGAGGTACTACACCGATCCCCTTTCGGTCCGGCTGACTCTGAAATATCCCAAAGGCCCCTACCCCGCCGGGACGCGGCAAGTTCCCTGCGGCATGCTCAACAGCCGCTACGGTTCCCAGCTCAAGGAGTTCGCCAGAATCGTCCGGGGAGAGATTCAAAATCCTTTCCCGGCGGAACATGAACTGCTGGTCCACGAAACGCTGCTCCGGGCCTGCGGGTACTTCTGAAAGAAAGATACACGGCCATGTCCGGAAAGTCCGCTGCGAAAAAAGAACTGCCGCCCCTGATGGAGTCCCCCGCCGTCTGCGGGTTCCCCTCCCCCGCGGAGCAGTATATGGAATCTCCCCTCGATCTGAACACGCTTCTGGTGCGCCACGCGGCGGCCACCTATTTCGTCCGCGCGGCGGGGGAATCCATGACGGGGGCGGGGATCCGGCCCGGAGACATCCTGGTGGTGGACCGCTCCCTCGAAGCGGAAGACGGCTCCATCGTCATCGCGGCGGTGAACAACGAGTTCACCGTCAAGTTCTTCCGCCGGGACAAAACGGGGGTGCGCCTCGAAAGCGCCAATCCGAAATTCAAGCCGATCCGCTTTTCGGAAGGGATGGAGCTGCGGCTTTTCGGCGTCGTCACCGCCTGCATCCACCGCTTCGGACCGCCCCCCTCGAAATGATCGGGCTCGTCGACGGCAACAATTTCTTCGTTTCCTGCGAAAGGGTCTTCGACCCGGCCCTCGAGGGGAAACCCGTGGCGGTGCTCTCGAACAACGACGGCTGCTGCATCAGCCGTTCCAACGAATTCAAGGCCCTGAAGATCCCCATGGGGACGCCCCTCTTTCAGCTGGCGCCTCTGATCGAAAGGTACGGCCTCCTTCTTCGTTCCAGCAACTACGCCCTTTACGGGGACATGTCCCGCAGGATCATCGCCGTGCTCCGGGAGTTCGTCCCCGAGGTGCAGCAGTATTCCATCGACGAAGCCTTCATCTTCCCGCAGTTCCCCGCGGGGACGGACTGGCAGGGATTCGGGGCGAAGATCCGGGAAACGCTGCTCAAGTGGACCGGGATCCCCTGCGGGATAGGCTTCGCCCCGACCCGGACACTGGCCAAGATCGCCAATCACAAAGGCAAGAAAAGCCCTTCCGGCGTCTTCGTCATGCCCGACGATCCTTCGGCGTGTCTGGCGGAACTCCCCGTGGGCGAAGTGTGGGGCGTGGGCCGCCGTCTGGCCCCGAAACTGGAAAAATCGGGGATCCGCACCGCGCTGGATCTGGCCCGGCAGGAGCCCGAAGAAATCAGAAAGCGCCACTCCGTGACGCTGGCCCGGACCGTCATGGAGCTCCGGGGGATCTCCTGCATCGAGGACCGGCTCCCGGAGGAGCCTTCGCAGAGCATCACCTGCTCCCGTTCCTTCGGACACCCGGTGACGGAGCTGGGCGACCTGGAGGAATCGGTGGCTTCCTACACCGCCAAGGCGGCGGAAAAACTCCGTAAGGAAAAACTCACCGCGGCGGGGATCCAGGTCTGGTTCCAATACTATCCGGAATACGAGCCCCTTCCTCTCGCCGGGGGGAACAGCGCCTTTTCCTTCGTCTTCCCCTCCCCCGAAAACGACCCGGGCAGGATGATGAAACTTCTGCGTCCGAAATTGAAGGAACTCTTTCTGCCGGGCCGGAGGTACAAGAAGTCGGGAGTGCTCTTCTTCGGCCTCGAACAGGGAACGCCGGGCACGGCGGGGGACCTTTTCGCCCCGCCCCCCGGAAGAGACGCCGGGATCTTCGAAGTGGTGGACAAGATCAACGCCCGCTTCGGACGGGGAACGCTCTTCACCCTGGGCGAAGGGATCGGCAAGCCCTGGCAAATGAAGCGGGAGCGCCTTTCGGACGCCTTCACCACCGACTGGAACCAGCTGCTTCAGGTAAAATAGACGGCGGCCCCGAATTACCGCCGCGTCAGGGGCGCGGGAACTTCTGCAGATACTCCTTGTAAGCCTCATCCATCGGCGGCGGATTTTTGACCGGATACCAGACCTGCTCCTTCAAATACTCCCGGATGGCCGGATTCCCCGTTTCGATGCCGCAGGACTCGAGGATGATGTCCGCCAGTTCCCGGCGGAGCGCCGGGGTGAAGGGGATCTTGTTCATGATTCCCAGACTTTTCTTCCGGGCCCTGCACCAAGCTTCGAAATCCTCGATGTTTTCGGGGAGCAGCGGAAACACGTACCCGATGGAGAT
The DNA here is from genome assembly GCA_017443585.1 of Lentisphaeria bacterium. Taxonomy (GTDB): domain Bacteria; phylum Verrucomicrobiota; class Lentisphaeria; order Victivallales; family Victivallaceae; genus UBA1784. The sequence goes on from JAFSYV010000006.1 coordinate 2,337, forward strand.
CTTGTCGCCGGGAGCGGGCGTGAAGGGAGTTCTCACCAGCTCCAAATAAGATTCCTCGTTCCGTTTTTTGCCGGGAACGAGCTTCCATTCATCGGGAGCGGGCGTCCACACCCGAAAAAAACGCTTCTGGCTGCCCAGCCGGCGGCTGTAGTCGTCGGGATGTTTTTTGATATCCTCCATACGGCGCTTCCGCGCTCCGGCGGACTCCTCGCTGCTGCCGCGTTTTTTCAAATACTCTTCGAAAGCGAAGGGATAATAGCGGAACACCGCCTTTTCGATCTTCCCCGCCCAGCAGGAACCGGTCCCCGTCACGTAGGTCTGAAACTGCCCGACCGCCAATATGCAGATTTCGCCGTATCTGTCCAGGTAGGGCCGATTCTCGAATTTCTGCCCTTTCAGCGTGACGGCCAGTCCGCGGTAGCCCTCCATGGTGTAGGTGACGAAAAGCGTCACTTCCTCTTTGGGGGCAAAGGACATCTCCCACAGGAAGATGTTGCTGAACTTGCGCTTTTTGTCATGCGGAACGAAGCGCACCGGGAAGGTCCGGTCTTTGGTCCTGGCGACGAAACGGAAACGCTTCAAAGCGGCTTTCCCGGAGACAGGGGAGGAGACCCCCTCGGCGGAAACGGGAAACCCGACTGAGAGCTTCACCGGCTTGTCGGCGAGATTGCGGAGCAGGAAGCGGCAGGAAAAATCCATGCGGTCGAGATTGCGCAGGGAATCGTCCACGGGAAAATCGCCGCGCCGGGGGCGCATGACGACCTCTTCCTCCACCATCTGCACCTCGGCGCTCTTTTCGAGGACCGGCGTCTGCCCGCCGCCGCGGAAAACGCCCACGTTGCCCCAGAGGCTCAGGGCGGCGGCGAACACCGCCCACATCATGAGGATGTTCCGCATGGAGACCCCGCCCTCCCCTGCTTGCGTTGTTATTTGCCCGCGGCTTTGAGGACCGCTTCGGCCACGGCCTTGCCGAGAAGCTCCCGTTCGGGACCTTCCTTGAAGTGCACGTTGGTGCCCTTGCGCCATTCGTCGTAGACGGAAGAATTCCGGACCACCTTGTTCAAATCGCACACCGTGACTTGCGGATACTTCTTCAGCACCGGCTCCAGGACCTTGTTGTAGACCAGATCCTCATCCTTGCGCCGGGAATAGGCGCCGTAGGAGCTCCCCGGCACGGGGGTGGTGGTGCACCAGACCACCTTGTAGTTGTTGGTCGTGAGGTACTTCAGCAGACGGTCGATGTTCTTCGCGTAGACGTCGGGCTCCACCTGATGCTTCGGATCGAAGACCTTGGTCTTGGGGTCGGACTTCTGCTTGAGGTCATGAAGCCCGTGGTTCAGCACCACCACGGTCCAGCGGTTCTTCTTCCCGGGGAGCTCGCCCAGCCAGAGTTTCAGGGCCTCGTTGCCCCGGTTGCTGTCGCCGGAGTTGCCTTCGATGCGGCGGCAGTTCATCTTGCCCTTCAGCGCGGCGATGAGGGCCTTTTCGTAGTTCATGCTGATGGAATCCCCCGCAACCAGCACGTCGGGCAGCTTCGGATCGCGGTCGAATTTCGGCGCGGGGTTGATCTCCACGCGGGAGATTACGAACTTGCCGTTCTGCTCCTTGCCCCAGATGCGCAGCTGGTTCTCGCCGACCCGGACATCGTTGATCGTCCCGTTGGTGAAGACCATGATCCTTCCGGGGCTGAATCTGACCCTTTTACCGTCGATCTCGGTTTCGGCGAAGTTGCCCTTCTTGGGCGGAAAGACCGGGGTCGCCAGCTTCTGTTTGCCGATGAAGCCCGTCTTGCCCTTGTAGTCGGGTTCGAATTCGACTCTGCCGCAGCGGAAGACCTGCCCCTTCGCCGCCTTGGCCGCCTCGGCGGCGGAAAGGAAGCAGATGCCCACCCTCCCCGGCGTGATGGCCGAAAGGGCGGGAACGCTCACTTTGGCGAAGACGGTCCCCTTGTCCCACTGAAGAGTGTGGACGCACTCCCCTTCGGGCTTCTTGGGATCGTAGGCGGTCGCGGAGATCACGGTCACGGAGTTGTTCGCCTTGTCGATCTTGTAGGCGACGGCCCGTGAGCCGGATTTGAACCCGGCGGCGGAAAGGGTCACGGCGGCGATCCCGAGAAGGAGCAGCAATGTTTTTTTCATGGTTCTTTTTCCTTATGTTGGTTAAGGGTTGAGGGTAACTTACTTGAGCACGCCGCCCGTATCCGCGCTGGTGGCGTTGCGGGAGTAGCGTTCCAGATAGCCCGAAAGTTTCCGGGTGCGGGGCTTCCAGTTTTTCCGGCGCTCGGCGAGGACTTCGGCGGGGACCTCCAGCACGAGGGTGCGGTTGGGAATGTCGATGGCGATCATGTCCCCCGGCTCCACCAAAGCGATGGTCCCGCCCGCGGCGGCTTCGGGGCTCACGTGGCCGATGCAGGCCCCGTGGGTGCCGCCGGAAAAGCGTCCGTCGGTGATGAGGGCCACGCTTTCGCCGAGCCCGCTGCCGATGATGTAGCTGGTGGGGGCGAGCATTTCCTGCATGCCGGGGCCGCCTTTGGGCCCTTCGTAGCGGATGACCACCACGTCGCCGGGTTTGATCTTCCCCGCGAGGATCCCTTCGCAGGCCTCTTCCTGACTTTCGAAGATCACCGCCGGGCCCCGGTGGGTCAGCATGGCGGAAGCCACCCCCGTGGCCTTGACCACGGAGCCCTTTTCAGCCAGATTGCCGAAGAGGACGGCCAATCCGCCCGATTTGCTGTAGGGATTTTCCAGAGTGCGGATGACTTCGCCGTCGGGAGCGGGAGAATCGGCGTATTCCTCCGCCAGCGTCTTGCCGGAAACGGTGGGGGCCTCCCCCGCCAGCAGACCGGGTACGCGGCTGATCTCCTTCAGGATCGCCATGACGCCCCCCGCCTTCTGCAGATCGGTCATGTGCCAGATCCCGGAAGGCGACATCTTGCAGATGTTGGGAGTCTTGCGGCTCACTTCGTCGATGAGTTTCAAGTCCAGTTTCACCCCCGCCTCGGAGGCCACGGCCAGCGTGTGGAGCACGGTGTTGGAGCTGCCCCCCATGGCCATATCCAGAGCCAGCGCGTTGAGGAGACTGCGCTCCGTCACATAGGCGCGGGCGGGAAGCGCTTCGGGATCGCGGGCCATTTCCACCGCTCTCCGGGCGGCCTTGCGCCAGAAGACCTTCCGTTCCTCGGAGACCGCCGGGATCGTCCCGTTGCCGGGGAGCGCGAAGCCCAGCGCCTCGCAGAGGCAGTTCATGCTGTTGGCGGTGAACATGCCCGAGCAGGAGCCCGGTCCGGGACAGGCGTCGCATTCGAGGGCTTCGAGCTCAGCTTCGGTGATCTTGCCCGTGGTCCGGGCGGCGACCCCTTCGAAGACGCTGATGAGGTCCGTTTCCCCCTTGATGAAGGGATACCTTTTGCCCGGCATCATGGGCCCGCCGGAAGCGAAGATGGTGGGGATGTTCAGCCGCATGGCACCCATGAGCATGCCGGGGACCACCTTGTCGCAGTTGGGGATGCAGATCATGGCGTCGAAGGGATGGGCCATGCCCATGATCTCCACGCTGTCGGCGATGATCTCGCGGCTGGGCAGGGAGTACTTCATGCCCGTGTGGCCCATGGCGATGCCGTCGCACACGGCGATGGTGTTGAATTCGTAGGGGACGCCCCCCGCGGCTCGGATCTCGGCGCAGATGATCTCGCCCACCTTGTTCAGGTGGCAGTGGCCGGGGGCGATGTTGGTGTAGGAGTTGCAGACGCCGATGAAGGGGCGTCCGATTTCGTCGCTTTTGATGCCGGTGGCGTGCATCAGGGATCTGTGGGGGGCCCGCTCCAGCCCCGACTTCATGGTGTCGCTTCTCATGGTCCGAATTCCTCCCGGATGATTGCATTACAGGCATAATATAGACCGTCCGCTTTCATTTGTCAAGGGAAGAAAAGCGCAAAAACGCCTTGACATACCAACTTAACGGTGCTATATTACAGTCATGCGCGAGGAGGAGAAGATCGTGAAACACGATACACAAGTACAGGAGCAGGGCCGCCAGCTCGAAGCGTGGTACGCATTGTGGAACGCGGGGCTGATGCAGAAGAACGCGGCCCGGCAGTTTTTCCGCAACAAGGGCGCCACAGAAACCCAGTTCAAGGTGCTGATGCGGCTGAAGTACGCCGGGCGGCCGGTGATGCCCAAGGAGCTCAGCGAACAGCTGATGGTGGACAAATCCGACCTGACGGGACTGGCGGACCGGATGGAGAGCGCCGGACTGCTCCGGCGCGTCCGGTCGACGGCGGACCGCCGCTGCTTCCTTCTGGAACTCACGCCGAAGTCCGAGGCGATCCTGGAAGAGATCGAGCAGCCCTATTTCGAACTGATCCGGCAGGTGATGTCGGTCTTTTCGTCCGAGGAGCTGGAGAAGATCATCATCCTCATGGCCGAACTGCACAAATCCCTGGACTGCCGGTGCGGCTGGAGTGCTCCCGACTTCCCCCTGCGGAAGAAGAAAGGCTGACACGCTTCTCATGGCTTCCGGCAAGAAAGAAAAGGGCAGGAGCTCCAAAAAGGGACTGGTGATGAAGATCCTCTTGTGGACGGCAATCGCGGCGGGGGGCGTCATCGGGGGGACCTCGTGTCATATATCGACCCGGATCGGCGACGTGCCCGATGCGGAGGAGATCGCCCGTTTCAGCAAGCTCCCCAACTTCAAGGACGGCAAGTTCCTCAATCTGGACCCGGTGGTGCTGGACCACAAGAAAATTTCCAAAGGGGCCGGATTTTTCCGTTTCATCTTCGGGAAATCCCACGCGCCCAGGCAGCCCTACCCGCGGGTGGAACTGCTCAAGGGGAGTTTCCCCGCCAAGCCGGAGTTCTTCAACGTCTGCTGGCTCGGGCACTCCTCCCTGATCTTCGAACTTGGCGGACGCCGCTTCATGGTGGACCCGGTCTTCGGCAACGCGGCCCCCGTTCCCGGCGCGGTCCGGCGGGCGGTGCCCTCCCCCCTGCCCCGCGAGGAGATCCCGGAACTGGACTTCGTCGTCATTTCCCACGACCACTACGACCACCTGGAATACGAGACGATCCGCTCCTTCCGGAACAAAAAATTCCCCATCGTCACCTCCCTCGGCGTGGGAGCCCGGCTCCGGGGCTGGGGGATCCCGAAGGAACGGATCATCGAAATGAACTGGAACAGCTACGCCACGGTGGCGGGGGTGAAGATCGTCTGCCACCCCGCCCGCCATTTTTCCGGACGGGGCCTCAAGGACCGCTACGCCACCTTGTGGAGCTCCTTCAGCTTCGAGTGCCGG
>JAFSYV010000092.1 GCA_017443585.1 Lentisphaeria bacterium
CATCAGGAGAACAAAAAAACGTTTCATGCGGATTTCCTTTCCCTCAGAAGTTTTTCCCCGGCAGCGCCTCCACCGCCGGGAACGAAATAAGTTTTCAGGGCATATTTCCCTCTTTCCGACACGATATCCATGATGCCGCCGATATTGCAGTCCAATGCAGAGCCAATCTTAACGAGAACATTCGCAGTCACGTGACATATCGCGGTCGATCCGCAATTTCCACAACTTCCTGCAACTTACTTTCATCACAGCTCGCCGACATCCCGTTGGATCCCATGTCAAGACCGTACCGTAATATACAGCTCGAAAAGGAAAAGTCAAATCGAATATTTGCCTTTTCAAACAAAAAGCAGGTCGCGGGAGCCGCTGAGGGCGGATCCTCTCGGAAAGTTGCGAACCCCTGTTGTCGAAGTGCGACGGAAGACGCCCGGCCCCGGCCTCTGGGATTACGCAAAAAACGACTTTGGGGGTACAAGCAGCATCGGACTTGTCTCAAAAGTCGCCACACTTGCAAAAAAATGCACTGTCAGTGCTTGCAAAAAACGACTGCGTGGGGTATATTAATGGACTTGCTGTACAAAGTCAACTTTTTCGGAAAGGAGCATTTATGAGAGTCGTCATGTTTCTGGCCGCCTTCGCGGCTCTGGCGCTTCAGGGCGCCAACATCATCCCCAATGGGGAGCTCACCGACCCCAAGGGTCTGAAGCCCCATGTGCAGTATCTGAAAGGGAAGGGAAAACACGCCCTCGCCGGCAACGATTTCCTGCTCAGGGAGGTGTCTCCCGACGGCAGTCTCCGCCTCAACTACTACCAGCTGAAATTGACCGCTCCCCAGGTCGGGAAACGCTACTATGTCCGGGTGCCTTTCGAGGTCCTGGAAATGGGAACGGCCAAGGATCAGAAGGTTTCCGCCTATGCGGCCTTCTGGGACAAGGACAAGAAAAGTCTGAAGCAGCCCGGCAGGGACAAGCCCATGATCGTTTTCGCCCGGGATATGCCGGTGAAGGAGACCGGAAGTTACGATATCTTCTTCCATTTCACCATGCCCCAGGGCGCTGAATACGTCACCTTTTCCTTCGGCTTTCACGGGATCAAGTCGTTCCGGGTGGATAAATTTCTCTGCTCCACGGAATTTCCGCTGGACTCCCCCGACGGCAATCTGATCCTCAACGGCGGGCTCGAGACGCCCACCATGAACAGCTACTACCTGCGGTACATCTCCAAGACTCCCCTGCGGAGCTTCGAACGCACTACCGACAAGGCCAAAACCGGCCGCTGGTCCCTGCGCATGCAGGATGAAGATCCCAAGCGGGGCATGGAACTAAACTTCAACAATCTTCCCTACACGCCCGGCAAAAAGTACCGCTTCTCCGCCTGGTATTTTATCGCTTCGTGTCAAAAGGGCAACCGGATTTCGGGCCGCATATCGTTTATCGACGCCAAGGGCAAGGTGATCCGTCACCTGTTCCCCGAATTCCCCCATGCACCGGGCCAATGGCACAGGATCGACCAGCGTTTCTTCCCCCCGGTGAACTGCGCGCGCATTTTCGTGACTCTGTGGTTCAGCGGCGTTCAGACCGTCTATCTCGACGACTTCTACTACGGCTTCGACGAGGAAAAGACCCCGGATAACCGGAGCGCGGCCGCACTGGCCCTGAAGGACTCCGGCGACTGCACCATCTGGAAGGAAGCCGCCTACCTCAAAGTCGCTCCGAAAGGGATCCCCGCCGGAGTGAAGGCCGGGACGACCGTCGAGCTGGCCGCCGCCGCCAATGAATCCGAACCGTTTCAGATCGTCGTCAGTCCGAAAAAGGCTCTCCCCGGCGTGACGCTGGCCTTTTCTCCCCTCAAGGGCAAAGGCGGCGTGATCCCCGCAACGGCTGTCACCTTCAAGCGCGTCGGCTTCATCGACATCAAGAACCCCGACAACCCCGCGCTGAAGGGACTCAACGCCGACCCGCTGCTGCCCGAAAAGAGCGCCGATGCGGAAAAGGACCGGAATCTGCCTTTCTTCGTGCGGGTCATGGTCCCCCCGAAGACCCTCGCCGGGATCTACGAAGGCGAAGGGAAGATCCTTTCCGGCGCCCGTGAACTGGGCAAATTCACCTTGAAACTCCGGGTCTTCGACTTCGAACTGCCCGAAACTCCCCACTTGCGGACCTACTTCTACACTTCCGCTCACCCCAGTTACCGGCAGTTCGACAAACGTCCCGGCAAGGTGATCAGCGAAAACTTCCACCGGCTGCACCTCGAACACCGGATGACCGGCAATCAGGCCATGACGCCCACCGCGCCCAAGTGGAAGATCGAAAACGGCGAACTCAAGATCTACGACTGGAGCGTTTTCGACGCCGAGGTCGAACACCGGGTCAAAAAGTACAATCAGCGCAATTTCCCCGTGCCCATCCTGCGGATGCGCGGCGACAACGGCGGCTGGTTCGCCAAGGGCGGCAAGCGCCTCGACAAGCCGGGCAAGAGCTCCTTCGGCAATTTCAACATGATCTCCCCCGAAGGCCTCAAGTACGCCGGGCAGTATGCGAAGCAGTTCTGCGACCATGTGAAGGCGAAGTTCCCCGGTGTCGACTTCTACGCCTATATCTATGACGAACCCCCGGCCAAGGTCCACGCCGAACTGAAGATCTATCTCGACGCCGTCCACAAGGCCGCGCCGGAGCTCAAGGTGTTCATTCCCAAACTGGTCACCGACCAGATCGGTTACGTCCACACTTTCTGCGTGCCTCTGGCCCCCGGATATTATCACCCCGACCTTCATGCCGAACATGTGAAAAAAGGCGGCGGCATCTGGTTCTACAACTGGAACTCCCGCCTCAGCAATCACGACTACATCCATAACAGGCTCTTCCCCTGGCGGACCTACGCCGGACGGGGCACGGGGGCGCTGCTCTGGTGCACCACCTGGACCAACAAGGGGATCAATCCCTGGACCGACATGGAAAAGACGGGCCACAACTGCGGTGCCGCCACCATCTTCTACCCGCCCCGCAAGGCCGGAGAGGGGAACATCCCCTCCCAGCGCGCCGCCATGATGCGCGAAGCCATCGACGACTTCGACTACATGAAGATCCTGGAAAATCTCATCGACAGCCGCTATCCCGGCATGGGCCGGACCCGGGTCATGGAGATCCTCAAACCCTTCATCCACACGCCGCCTTTCGGCTA
>JAFSYV010000093.1 GCA_017443585.1 Lentisphaeria bacterium
CCCGGGAAAGGCCGCCTCCCAGCGAGGAGAAGGTCCCGCACACCGCCATGGCCATGATCTTGTTCCCCGGCGTGGCCAGGGCCATCATCTCCATGGAAACGGCGATATTGGAGGCGGCGTAGGTGAAGCAGTAGAGCAGCATGAGGAGCGTGATGAGGAAATAGGTCATATTTCCCCCCTTGCCGATGAAGAAGAGGGAAAAGTTCGTGAGCCAGAAGATCCCGTGGATCGAAAGCAGCGCGGCCCGGATCCCGATCTTCCGGATGATCCGCCCCGCCAGCAGCGACCCCAGCAGCATGCCGCCGAAGGTCACGGCCGAGATCATGACGATGATGTTGTCCGGAGCCTTCAAATGATTTTTCAAATACAGGACCGACAGGGGGATGGTGCCGTAGGCCGCCAGATTCAGGACGAAAAGGTAGGCGGAATAGGCGGTCAGCGCCTTGTTGCCCAGAGCGGTGGCCAGTCCGTCGTGGAATCCGAAGCGCTCCTTCTTTTCCTGCACGAAGACGGGGACCCGGCTCAGGAAAAAGGTCCGGAACGAAAAGATCACCGCCGCCGCCAGCAGCGCCAGCTGGAGCTGCCCCATGGAGGGCTCCCGCGGGAGCAGTCGCCCTACGACGAAGAGAAAGAGCACCGAGGAAAGCTGCCAGAGGAAACGCATCTTGCTCAGATAGCCGCCCCGGCGTTCCGGGGTGAGGAAGGTGTCCAAGATGGGGAACCAGCCCGCCAGATACCCCGTGTGCAGAAAGGCAAAAAGCGTCAGGGAGCCGATCATGACCGACACGCCCCAGCTCCCGAAGAAGGGCGTCGCCACGATGAGCAGATAGAGAGCCGCCGAAACGCCGCAGGACCAGACCACCAGCCGGTGGGGGCCCGTCCGGGTGGCGATGTAGGCCATGGGGATCAGGAACACGCCGTTCATGAAGGGCATGACCGAGGTGGTGAGCATGGAAAACATCTCGCCTGCTCCCATCATGGCGGCGAAGAGGATGATGACCGCGCTGTCGGTCAAGGTGACGTCGCCGAGGGCGCCCGTGCAGGCGGAGCCGATGGTGAGCCACTCGGCCCGGCGCCGGAGCTCCGGCGTGGGAACGACTGGAGTCTTCATTTTCGGACGCGTCCCGGCCTCACTCGGCCTTCACGAAGCGGAGCAGAGCCACGGAGAGCCGTTTCAGCTCCACGCCGCCCTTCTTGTCGGCCTTGCCGCCGCCGAAGAAATCCGCCGAGTCGAAGCGGTATCCGGGGACATCGAAGGAAGCCTTGCACTTGTCGAGGTGGGACAAGGTGGCCATGATGACGAGGGAGCCGTCGGGGGCCAGATGGCCCGCCGTGTACAACGCGTCGGTGCTGCAGGCGTAGAGGGCGTCGGAGCGGAACTTCGCCCCCCGGAGCAGATCGGCGTGTTTTTCCCGGAAGGCGTTGACTTTCCCCAGGTACTCCTGATATTCGGGGAGCGCCCCGATGGAACGCTGACAGCGGTAGACCTCCACGTCCGAAACGAGGTTCTGCACGAGAAGATAGTTGCATCTCCGGACCATGTCGTTCAGGTCCCGGATCTCCCGGTTGGAAACGATGACCTCGGGGAAGACGTAGCGGAAGAAGCTGAAGTCCTGAAGCACCTGCGGCTTTTCGCCCTTCGCCTCCCAGTCCGGATTGGCCGCGTTGGCCCCGCCGGGGTAGGAGTGGATGTAGTCCGCATGCTGGGCGGTGATGTCCGAAAGGTGCTCGATGCCCATGGAAAGCCCCCGGTTCTCGGCGTAGCCCCGGAGTTTGGCCAGCATGGCGCTGCGGCACTCCATGATGGTGGTGAAGGGGACGGCATGCCCGTGGCCGGAGTCGCAGCAGAGCTGGTCGCCGCTCCCCAGCTGGTCGAAAAAGACGCCGTCCGCGCCCAGATCCGCCGCCATGTCGATGAATTTCTTGAGGATCCCGAAGAACTCCCGCGAAGAGGGGCAGGCCCGGGAAAAGGTCCTCCCGCCGAAGACCGCCAGCGACAGCCCCCGCCCCGCATATCCCCAGCTCTGAAGATGCTCGTTTCCACGCAAATCCTTGGTGGAGATCGACTTGCCGTTTCCGTAGCGGTAGAAGTCACTGTTGTGGTCAATGAGTTGGCCGTTGGAGTACAAGATCACCTTGCCGCCCTTTTCGTGGATGGCGGCGATGCCCTTTTTCAGCTCCTCCCGGCCGCCCAGAGCCTGGGAGATGGTGTAGTTGGGATAATCGTTGTCGTGGCCCCCCGAGTGCCAGCCGAACATGAGCAGCGTGTCGATCCCGGCGGCCAGACCTTCGTCGCAGATGGCCCCCATGGAACTGAAAGGATAGACGTTTTCCCCGTACTGGGAGCGCATGATGATCCGCTGCCAGCCGTTCATGTTCCGGACCGAGTCCGGGACGGGGTGGAACTTGAAC
>JAFSYV010000094.1 GCA_017443585.1 Lentisphaeria bacterium
GACGAGCGGAATGCCGCCGTGCGGCCGATTTTCGACGGGGAGATCCCCTCCGGCATGGAACTGAGCTGGGAATCGCTCCCCGATCAGGTCCGGCTCACCGGAGCGGAAAACGTGATATCCAGACTTCAGACGGTCTACACCGCCCCCATTCCCCTGACGGACGCGCCGGAGTTTTTCGAATTCGATCCCGCATTGAATCTTCCTCCCGGGGTGACGGCCGCGCCCCGCAGGGTGCGGTTCCGGATCAGGCTGGTCCGGAAAGTCAGCCGCAGATCTATGCAGCTCCCGGCGGCTGTGCTCGTTTCGCCGGGGAGCGCGCTTTCCGCCGCAATCGTATCGGCCCCGAAAAACGGCATCGAGGTCAACTTGCGGGGTCCGGCGGCCAAGCTGGCCGATCTGCCCCCCGACCGGGTGCGGCTTTTCGTGGACGCGACGGGGATCTCCGCCCCGGGCCGCCGCCGCCTGCCCGTGCGCTGTCATGGGCGGGTTCCGGAAATCGTTCCGGTTTCCATAGTTCCCGCAGAATTGGAAGTTCAGTTTACCAGAAACACTTCTGAAATAAACAAGAAAAGAAAGGAAAAGTGACCATGATCATCAAGAAACTCAACTCCATATTCCACCGTCACAGCCGCTGGCTTTTCGGGCTGTTCACCATCATCATCATCGTCTCCTTCATCGGCTTCATGGTGCCGGGCTCCTTCTTCGGATTCGGGCCCGACACGGGAAGCTCCGCCCGGGTGGGAACGGCTTTCGGGAAAAAGGTCACCTATGACGACCTCCGCGCGGTCCACCGGAATCTGGAGGTCTGCAATCAGATCGGCTTCCCCGTCGGGGATTCCCGGATCGAACAGCAGTTCTTCTTTTACTGCCTGCTGCTGAAAGCCGAGGAAATGGGCATCGCCGCCAGCGACAAGGAAGTGGCGGAAAGTCTGAAGAATCACCCCATGCTCCAGACCGACGGCAAGTTCGACAAGCAGAAATACGCCAACATGATCAACAACCTGAGCCGTCTCGGCATTTCCAAGCAGGATATTCAGGAGTCGATCCGCATGGTGCTGGTGATCACCAAACTCCAGAACCAGCTCGGAGCCTCGATCATCGCCACGCCCGGCGAAGCGAAAGAACTCTACCGCCAGTTCAACACCTCCTACGAACTCAAGGTCGCCGAGATCAGGACTCCCGCCGCGCCCAAGCTCGTCAAGCCCGAAGCGAAAAAGCTGAGCGAACTCCCCGAAGCCGAGCAGAAGGCCCTGTCGGAGTTCTTCCGGAACAACGGCAGGAACTACACCATCCCCGGCTGGATGGACGTGCTGGTGGTGGAGTTCAAGCACAATCTCTTCGCCGCTCAGGCCGCAAAGAAGGCCACCCCGGCCGAACTGCAGAAGTTCTACACCGCCAACCCCACCCTCTTCCACGACAAGAACGGCAAACTCCAGCCTTTCGCCGCCGTCAAGGATAAGGTCCGGTCGGAACTGATCCGGATCGAAACCGCCGATCTGGCCCAGCGGGCCGCCGAGGATTTCTCGATCGAAGCCGCCGATGCCGCCGCCGCGGTGGACAAGCAGACCGACAAGATCAAGTCCTTCCGCGACACCGCCGACAAGCGGAAACTCACCGTCGTGGAAGTCGCCAAAGTGCCCTTCACGGCCTCTTCGGTCGGCACCATCGTTTCCCGTGAACTCGTGCAGGCTCTCGACCAGTGCGCGGGCAACCCCGTGACCAAGGTGGTCAATGCGCCCGACAGCGCCTGCGTGGCCTTCCTGCGCAGCCGCACGGAAACCCGGCCCGCCAAGCTCGACGAAGTGCTCGCCACCGTGCGCGCCGACAAGATGAAGAACGATCTCTATCTCAAGGCCAAGAAGTCCGCCGAAGAGACCTACGTCGCTCTGCGGAAACTGCCCAAAGACCAGCAGGCCAAGGCCTTCGACAGCCTCAAGAACGCCAAACTCACCACGCTGAAATTCACCTTGTCCGATCAGGCTCCCGATCCCGGATTCCAGCAGGCCGCCGAGATGGCTCTCGGCATGAAGGTCGGTGAGATTTCCGCGCCGCTGCCCAATCTGCAGCTGGTCCGGCTGGTCTCGCGCCGGTCGCCCGACTACAAGGGCTACGCGGGCAAGGAAAGCCAATACCTGATGATCGTCCGGATGCAGAAGGCCCGCCAGCTCCAGGCCGCCTTCATGGAAGAACTCGGCGCCAAGTGCATGCTCGATCCCTCCCTGACCGCGGACCGCAAGTAAAAATGGATCCCCGCCCGGTCCCGAAAAACGGCGGCGCCGAAGGGTTCGCCCTCGGCCGCCAGATGACCGTGGAGTTCTACGACTGTTCTCCGCGGAATCTGGCCGACGCCGCCCTCATGGAGCAGGTGTTCCTCGCCGCCGCAAAGGAGTCCGGCGCCACGGTGATCGACTCCCGTTTTCATCAATTCACGCCCCAGGGCGTTTCCGGCGTGGTGGTCATCAGCGAATCCCATTTCGCCGTCCACGCCTGGCCGGAACACGAGTACGCGGCGGTGGATCTTTTCACCTGCGGCGGCAAGGTGGACTTCGACAAGGCCATCGAGGTCATCGCCTCCGGACTGGGCAGCCGGCAGTGGATCGTTTCCAGTCTGGTCAACCGGGGGATCGTGAGCAACAACGGCGTGGAGCGGATCGTCCAGGCGGTGGAAAACGGGGAGTGTTCCGCTTTCCAGCTTTCGTGGAAGAGCCGCTACGAACAGACACGGGCGCGGGCCATGTCCTGCGCCTACGACATCTGCGAATGCGCCAAATTGGATTTCGCCGACCCGGCGGCGCCGGAGCGTTTCGTTCGGCTCTTGGCCGACGCGGCGGGCTTCCGGTGCCGGGGCGCGTTCCAGCTCGACGGGAACGATCCCGAGTGGCGGGATTTCAGCCAGCCGCTGGAGTCGGGCCGGATCTCCGGCTCGCTCCGCAAAGAGGCGAAAACCGTCTATCTGGATCTTTTCACCAAGGGGTTCTTCGACCCCCGGCGGACCGCGGAACTGGCCGTGGAACTCCTGGGCGGCGCCTACTACCGGATGCAGCCCCAGGTCAGATATTGAATTTCGGAAACGAAAGCAAGGCGGCAACATCCCGTTCCCGCCCTTTCGGGGAAAATACAAGGAAAACTCGATCATGCCTGACGAAGAACTCAAAAGAGCCGTCTGCTCCGCCATCGACGCCAATGCCGGAAAGATCATCGGGATCGGCGAGACCATTTGGAACAATCCCGAACCCGGCTACCGGGAATTCAAGACCGCGAAACTCGCCGCCGAAACCTTCCGGTCCCTCGGGCTCCCCGTGAAGGAAGGTCTGGGGATTACCGGAGTCCGGGCCGACTTGAAACTCGGCGGACCCGGCCCCGTCATCGCCGTTCTCGGCGAGATGGACTCCCTGATCCTGCCCACCCACCCCCAGTGCGACCCGGCCACGGGAGCGGTCCACGCCTGCGGCCACAACGCCAGCATGGCGGGACTGCTGGGGGCGGCCATTGGGCTTACCCAAGCCGGGATCGCCGACCGGATGAGCGGCACCATCGCCTTCGTGGCGGTCCCCGCCGAAGAGTGCATCGAGATCGGCCGGCGGCTTCAGCTGATCCGGGAGAAGAAGATCTCCTCGCTGGGCGGCAAGGGGGAACTCATCCGCTGCGGCGTCTTCGACGACGTGGGGCTTTCGTTCATGCTCCACAGCGGCGGCGCCTACTGCTGCTGCCGCCACAACGGCTTCATCACCAAGAAGGTGACCTTCAAGGGCCGCGCCTGCCACGCCGCTTCGCCGGGGAACGGGGTCAACGCGCTCCACGCCATGACGCTGGCCCAGAGCGCCGTGGGACTGCTCCGGGAACGCTGGGCGGGGATGAACCCCACCGTGCGGATCCACGGCATCGTCACTTCGGGGGGCGACGTGGTGAACATCATTCCCGACACCGCGGGCATGGAGTTCCTGCTCCGGGCCGACACCATCGACACCCTCAAGGTCCTCCACAAGGAGTTCGACCGGGCCATGAGCGGCGCGGCATTGGCCGTGGGCGCGGGCGTCGAGGTCGAAACGATCCCCGGCTACATGCCCCAGTACGACGACGAGGAGCTGGAAGAGCTCTACTGCGACGCGGTCAAGGTCCTGGATCCGGAGGTTCCCCACCGGGGCAAGCGCTTCATGTGCAGTTCCACCGACATGGGGGACCTGAGCACCATCATGCCCACGCTTCACGGCTACACCGCCGGAGCCGCCGGGACCGGCCACGGCGTCACCTATCACATCGCCGACCCGCAGCGGGCCTACGTGACCAACGCCAAGATCCTGGGTTCCATCGCCGTGGACCTGATGGCGGGCAAGGCGGAAAAGGCCGCCCGGATCGCCGGAAAGCGGGAAGGCAAACTTTCGGTCAGTGAATACATCGCGCTGGCGGACTCCCTCAGCGCCACAACTTGCCGGGAAATGGAGTAATGGAAAAGAAAACGCTTCGGAACGCCGTCGTCATCAAGGTCAACGACTTCACCTTGTGCGACAATTTCTACCGCGACGTGCTGGGCCTGGGGGATCCGGAATTCACTTCCTCCTTCGGCAGTTTCTACAGCCTTTCGGAGTCGGGCGGCCTTTATCTCCTCAAGAGCGGCCTGCCCTGCCTCGAGCACGGATCGGCGGCCGTCAGCTGGTGTTTCGCCACGGCGGACCTTGCGGCGCTGGAGGCGCGGCTGAGAGAGGTCGATCTGCCTTTGGACAAGGAAATATTCCACCTGGGATTCGAAGAATACCGCCGGGGGCTGGATCCGGAAAAAAATCCCTTTTTCGTGAGAGAGGAAAAACCATGAGCGACATGACGATCCCGAAGATCACATCTTTCAAGACCCCCGCCCAGTTCCGCGACCACCTGCGCGCCCTCGGGCAAACGCTGGAACCCGACGAAAACATCGAAAGCGCCCCCGCGTCGCCCATGGCCCGGCCCATCACGGTGAACGGCCGCGCCGTCGGCAACCGCTGGTGCATCCTCCCCATGGAGGGGTGGGACTGCGAACCCGACGGGGCCCCCAGCGACCTCACCCGGAGGCGCTGGCGCAATTTCGGCATTTCCGGAGCGAAACTCCTCTTCGGCTGCGAAGCCTGCGCCGTCATGGAGTCCGGCCGGAGCAACACCCGACAGCTCATGCTGACCGACGCCAACGCGGGCCGTCTGGGCTCGTTGCTGGACGAGGTCCGCGCCGTTCACGCGCAGCGTTTCGGCAGTGCCTCCGACACCTTCATCGGGCTCCAGCTGACCCACTCCGGGCGGTACAGCCACCCCCACGATGACGCGAAGCTGGAATCCGTCACCGCCTACGCCCACCCCCTGCTGGACGAAAAGTTCCGCTCCTCCCAGGCCAACGTGATCCGGGACAGCGACATCCCCGGCGTGGTGAAGCACTTCGCCGCCGCCGCGGTCCTCGCCCAGAAGCTGGGATTCGACTTCGTGGACGTGAAGATGGCCCACGGCTACCTGGGCCACGAATTCCTGAGCGCCTTCACCCGGCCCGGTCCCTACGGGGGCTCCTTCGAAAACCGGACGCGGTTCTTCCGCGAGGTGGTGGCGGCCATCCGCGAGGCGGCGCCGGGACTTCCCGTCGCCACGCGCCTTTCCCTCTTCGACTGCATCCCCTTCGAGCCGGGTCCTGACCGCCGGGGGATCCCCATGGAACGGGGCGAATACAAGGTGGGGAACTACCCCTTCGCCTTCGGCGGCGACGGCACCGGGCTGGGCATGGACCTGACCGAAACGGCCCGCTTCCTGGAACTCTGCATCGAGCTCGGCATCGAGCTCGTCTGCACCACCGCGTGCAGTCCCTACTACAATCCCCATTTCCAGCGCCCGGCCTACTTCCCCGTGTGGGACGGCTACCTGCCCCCCGAAGATCCGGTCGTCGGCGCATGCCGCCAGATCAAGGCGGTGGCGGAGCTGAAGAAACGGTTCGGGGACCGCATCAAGCTGGTGGGATCCGGTTACAGCTGTCTGCAGGAGTATCTGGTCAACGTGGCCCAGAAAGTCGTCCGCGACGGCATGGCGGACTTCGTCGGCATCGGCCGGCAGGCTCTGGCCTATCCCGAACTCTGCGCCGACTCCCTCGCGGGAGCGCCCATGCAGTGGAAGAAGCTCTGCCGCACCTTCGGCGACTGCACCACGGCCCCCCGGAACGGACTGGTTTCCGGATGTTATCCGCTGGATCCCTTCTACCGGGCCCGGAAGGAGGCGGAGATCCTGAAGGAGCGGAAACGGGAGCTGGCCGCGAGACTCGGGAAAAAGTGATTTTTCTCTGAAAGAGCGCCGAACCATGATCTTCTTTTTCGCCGACGACCACTACCGGACCCGGGCGGGCGCACGGATCTTCGGCAATCTGCCGGGGGACCTGCGCAACCAAAGCGTTTTCCGCGAAAACGACTTCTCGCTTCTGGAGTCGGGCGCGTGGGAGCCCGCCTGCGAACTGCTGGTGCTCCACCTGATCGGAACCACCTGCTCCCTGCCCCATCCGGGACCGGGAGCGGAGGCGGCGGTGAAGCGCTACTGCGCCCGCAGGGGGCCGCTGCTGCTGCTCCACGGCTCCAGCGCCGCCTTCTGGCAGTGGCCCTGGTGGCGGCGGATCACCGGGATGCGCTGGGTCCGCCCCAAAGACCCCGACGGCGTGGAGAGGTCCGTCCACCCTTCCGCCCCCTGCCAGGTGCGCCTGAGCAAGTGCCGCCACAGTCTTGCGGGGCAGCTGGTCCCCTTCGAACTGCCGGAGGACGAAATTTACACCGCGCTGGAACAGACGGCGCCCTTCTGGACGCTTCTGGAGTGCGATGTGGAAGGCCGGACCTTCCCGCAATGTACCGAAAGTTTCACCCCGTGGGGCGGCCGGGTGGTCAATTTTCTCCCCGGACACAAGGCGGAGTGCGTCGACTCCCCCGGACTTGCGGCAAACGTGGAACTCCTTTGCCGCTATCTGCTGTCGGCTCCGCCAGTGGACGCGCCCCCGATCTCGAGCCGCTGATCGCACTTGGCCACGGTGCTCAGCCGGTGGGCGACCATGATGAGGGTCTTGCGGCCCCGGAGCGTTTCCAAAGCGTTGATGAGGGCCTCCTCGGTTTCGGTGTCCAGCGCGCTGGTGGCCTCGTCGAAGATGATGATCTCGGGATCCCGGTAGAGGGCGCGGGCGATGCCCAGCCGCTGGCGCTGACCGCCCGAAAGCCGCATGCCGTTATCCCCCACGGGAGTGTCCATCCCCTGAGGCAGCGAAGCGACGAACTCCCACAGCTGGGCGGTCTCGAGCACCTCCTTCACCCGTTCCCGGTCGATCTCCTGCTCATCCATCCCCACCGCCACGTTGTCCGCGATGGTTGCGTCGGCCAGCACGATGAACTGGGGCACGAAACCGATGAGTTTCCGCCACGCCCCCAGGGCCTCGCGGATGTTCCTGCCGTCGGCTTCGATGCTCCCCGAGAGCGGCTCGTAGAAGCCGAGCAGCAGGTCGATGAAGGTGCTCTTGCCGCCCCCCGTGGGCCCCACCACGGCCAAGGATGAATTCCGGGGCAGCGTCAGATCGAGGTGGTCGATGATCCGGGGGCCGTTCGCGTCGTAGGCGAAGGAAAGATCCCGGATCCGGAGCTCGTTCCGGAACTCGAAACGCGCACCGGGATCCCCCAGGTTCTCGCGGCCCCACTGCAACGCGGTGATGATCTCCCGGAAAATGGGCTGCCCCACCCGGATCGTGTTCAGCGAATAGTTGATGCGGCTGATGGAAGGCAGCAGCCGGGACATGGCGGCGATGAGGAGACCGAAACTCAATATCACCGTGCCTATGGGACGGCCGATCCAGAGCATGAAAGCCAGCACGGCCAGCGCGGCGGCCACGGCCATGGTTTCCAGCAGCAGCCGGGGGATCTGCCCCAGCACGTAGAAGTCGGTGTCGCAGGTGCTCTTTTCCCGGCGCAGCTGCAGAAAACGACGCGAAAAATGCTCTTCCGCGCCCAGCACCCGGAGACTCTTGATGTCTTCGAGGGAGTAGAAACTGAGCTTGGTGATCGCCCCCATGAGGGCGTTGATCCTTTTCCCCGTCAGGGAACTTTTCCGGCGGACGGGCAGGTAGAAGATCAGGCTGCCCGCGAGGAAGAAGGCGGCGCATCCCAGCACCACGCCGGGAATGGTGACCATCAGTGCGGCGCTGATGAAAAGGACCGTCAGCGCGTCCACGGTGATGAGCATGGCGGGCAGCATGACCATGCTGCACATCTGTTCCACCTTGCTGATGGTGACGTTGAGCTCCACCTTGCCGCGCTCGGCGAAGATTCGGTAGGGACAATGCAGAAAGAGGTCGTAAAGTCTCCCGGTCAGCTCCGCCAACCGGCCGTAGATGAACTTCGTGTAGAGCCGGATGGTGAAATAGAGCCAGAGGTTCTTCCCGGCGTAGACCAGCGTGATGAGGAGACAGCAGATCAGCAGGAACGAGGTCTCCCCCGCCCCGGAAAACAGGGAACGGAAGAGGTGGAGAAATTTGTTCTGTTCGAAAAGTTCCGGCTTGGTGAAGGCCGCCACCACGGGCAGAAGCAGTCCCAGCCCGGCGATCTCAAGCAGCGCGCCGAAGGTCAGGAGCCCCACCAGCCCCAGCATGCGCCACTTGTCGGCGGGCGAAAGGATCAGCCGCAGTCCCCGGAGTATTTCGATCATGGTTCGCAAGGTCCTTCAGTCAAAATGCCGCCGCCGCCATCAATTGATGGTGATGTCCATGGACCGGTTCTCGCCGCCGTAGAGCTTGAAGCACGAAAGTTCCGGCACGTATTTTTCGAACAGCGCCCCGGAAAAACCGTTGCGCTCGATGACCTCCTTCAGGAACCAGGCGCTGGGCTTCGGGGTGCGCTCGAAGGTCTTGCGGTCCACGTCGCAGAGCCCGAAACGGGGCACGAAGGAGCTCCACTCGTAGTTGTCCAGGAGCGACCAGTGGAGATAGGCCTTGATCCTGAGCGCGGGATAGTACTGGAGGGCCATTTTCATGGCCTCGAGCTGGAGCATGGTGTAGATGATCCGGACCCGGTCGTCGTCGCAGCAGATGCCGTTTTCGGTGATCCAGACATCCTTGTCGGTGAGGCGCGAAGCGCACTGCATGAAGGACTCGGGGTTGAACTCCCGCTGGCCGAAGTCGCAGTCGACGAGCTTGCAGCGCGAAAACTCCAGCTTGGTGCCGACGCCGGTGGCGGTCCGCCCGGTGACGGGAGTCCGGTGGTAGTAATTCACCGCCCAGTAGTCGCAGCTCTGTTTGAGTTCGGGCACGAACTCCATTTCCCGGTAGGGCAGAACGATCTCCCCCGTGCGGACGGCGTGGAAAAAGAATTCGTTGATGAGCCAATCCGAAAGGTCCGCCATGGTCCGGTCCATCTTATCCAGGGGCCGCACCGGGTCCTGATGGACGAAAGCGTGGGCCGAGGAAACGGGCGCCTTGGAATACTGCTTCACCGCCAGCGCTCCGGCGCAGTGGGCCTTGAGGGAGCCCACCTTGTGCTGAAGTGCCGCCGGGGTGACCGCCCGCCCCAGATTGAATTCGTTGAGGATGATCCACGACCCCACCCGGTCGGCGATGCGGGGGACAATGTAGTCGATGTACTCGGTGAAATAGTGGTGATTCTCGACCTTGTCCCAGCCCCCCTTCTGTGCAAACCACCAGGGGACGCTGCCGTGGACCAGCGTCACGCAGGCGTGGATCCCGGCGGCCGCCAGCCGGTCCAGCATGTCCTGATAGTGGGCCACGGCCCCTTCGTCGACGCGCCCTTCCTCGGGCTGGATGCGGCACCACTCGATGGAAAAGCGGTAGGCCTGATGGCCCAGCTGCTTCAACAGCTCGATATCCTCCTTGTAGAGCTCGTAGCTGTTGCAGGCCTTGCCCGAAGGCTCGACGTAGTTTTCGGGATGGGCCTGCTCGTAATGATAGTTGGAAGAGTGGATGTTGTCCCCCTCGATCTGGTGTCCCGCGGTGGCGCTGCCCCAGAGAATGGGCTCGGGGAAGGTGTAGGCGGGCATGGTGCGCAGATTGATCATGATCTTACTTCTCCTTGAATACGGTCAAATCGGCCCCCAGATCCCGGCCGTCGGAGCCCCGCTTCAGAGCGGGAGAACCGGGAAGGAGCGAAAAATCCCCGCCGCTGACGGGATCCTTCAATTTCGGATCGGCGAAAAGGCCGTGGGTTTCCACGCCGTAGCGCTTGCGGGCCTCTTCGATGGTGATGCAGGCGTCCTTCTGGAGCACGTGCCCCGTGGAGTTGACGCCCAGAACGCCCGCCTTGCCGAAAAGCCGCTGCAGCGGACAGCGCTTGTCGGTCTTCCAGTAGAGGTTCCAGTCGCAGTTCACCTTGCACTTGGGATCCCCCACCGACACGGCGCAATTGGCGTGATTGGAGACCACATCCGAGAAGATATTGTTGGTGACGACGATCTCCGCGCCGGGGCCGCCCGCAATGTGGATGGCGTTGACGCCGGTCCCCCAGAAGGTGTTGTGGTCGATCTTCACCTTGTCCGCCTTCATGAAGAGAACGGCGTAGAAGCCGTTGTCGAAAAGGCAGTTCGAAATGAAGACATCCTTGAGATCGCTCCCGTAGAACTGGCAGTTCCCCATGCGCGGCCGTCCGGGGTAGAAACGGCAGTTCACCACCCGGATCCCGGTGGAACGGAGCATCGACAGCGCCCGGGTGGCCCCGGAGTAACGCAGTCCCGTGAAGTCGATCCCGTCGATGGTCAACCCCTTGATGTTGTCCGCCTGCAAAATGTAGTCGAACATGTACTTGCCGCTGAGCTTCACCGTTCCGGGCCGGGCCGCCTTGACGGTGAGGCCGTCGGTGAAGACGTTGAGCATTTCGCGGTAAGTTCCGGGAGCGATGAGCACCGTGTCGCCGGAGCGGGCCGCCCGCAGGGCCGCCGCCACGGTCGCGTACTTTTCACCGGGGCCCGCCTTCAGCACACGGGGCGCGGAAGGAGCCTTCTTTTCGGGCGTGAAGTCCAGCACCTTCTTCCAGTTCGATCTTTCGTTGTACCGGCGTAAAACCACCGTGACCCGGCAAGGCACTCCGGGCCGGAGCCCGGTGAGGCACAGTTCGCCGCGAGTGGAAAGATAACTGCCGAACCACTGTTTGGCTTCGGCGGCCTTTTTTCCGTTCTGAACGGCGATCACCACCGCTTCCACGTAATCACGGGGCGTATGCCAGCTGACCACGGCACGGGTGCCGCAGGCAAGCGGCGTCAAGGTGAGTTCCTTCACCTCGAGGGGAGGCCACACCTGCGGAACGGGAGCGGTGCCGATCCAGGTCGCGTCACTGCCCCGGAGAAGGTTTTTCAGCGGCACGGTGACCCGGCCGTCCGGCTGTTTCACCCCGGCGGTGAAGTTGGGAAAAGTCCCCTTGACGGGCCAGGCCCGGCGCTCCCCGTCATCGAGGAAGCCGTTGTGTTCGGAAACGAGTTCGCACACGCCCACCTTGACCCGGTCCAGCAGATTTTCCCGGAAAACCGCCCGCCCGGAGCTTTGGACGGAACAGCCGCTGAGACAGCTGTTGGCGAAAAGGAGCTTCCCCCCTTGCCCGCGAAGGCTCCGTCGATAAAGGAGCATTCCTTCATTTCGACGAAAGAGTCCGCAAAGGTGAAGCGGCCGTCATGAAAGGCCATGCGGTCAACGCGGATGCCCCGGCAGCCGTCGAAGACGAGCGTGGACTTGTTCCACGACACGGGGGAGGCATCCATGCTCGACAGCGTCACGTCCGTGAGGCCCTTCAAGTTCAGAGTCCCGGAGTACTTCCCGCCCATGAAATAAACCGTGTCGCCGCTTTTGAGCACTCCCTGAAGCCGGGCGAGAGACCCCAGCGGTTTTTCCGGCGTCCGGCCGCTGCCCGAAGCGGGGGCTCCCGGCTTCACGAACCAGACGGGCGCGGGCTTGGGCGCGGCCCCCTTCCCCAGATAGGGGGAATCCGGCAGCAGCCGGTAATCGTTCCGCGCGGGGTTGGCGAACCGGGCGGTCTTCAGCCAGTTGTGCCCGGTGGAGGTGATGTTGCCGATCATTTCCGGCGTGTAGGGTTTCCCCGTGGTCGAGGCGACGAAGTGGAAAGTCCCCGGAACCACGGTGTTGTGGCTCATGCGGGCCTTGCTCCCGGGGACGGCGTACATGGAAACGCCCCCGCCGATGAGGGTGTTGTACAGCACGTCGGTCTTCTTCCGGACCCCGCCCTTGCACCGGAGCAGTCCCCCCTGACGGGAGCGGTCCAGCTGGATGACGGTGTTGCTGAGGAAGTCGATGTATTCCGTGTAGCCGCCGTACCGGGCGATGCCGTGGACCCGGCCGCTGGTGTCGGTGAAGTTGCCGTAGAAGGGGGAACAGTTGCCGTTGTCCAGCAGAAAGTTGTTGCGGATCGTGATGTTTCTCAGGTCCTTGCCCAGCGCTATCCCCGCGCCGCAGTTGCGGAAGGCCCGGCAGTTCTCGACGGCGAAGCCGTTGATGTTGCCGTTGAGGCGGAATCCGCAGGTCGTTCCGGTGACGGTGCAGTTCCGGAGACTCCCGGAAGTGGCGAGAGTCTTGCTCCCCCTGATGGCGATGCCGGAGCGGCCGTGAAAGGCCGCATGGATCCCTTCGACATGGATATTTTCCCCGGCGAGGAAGATCCCGTGCCGCGGGGCAAGAGCCTTTTTGGTGTTGAAAGGCAGGGGGGCGCCGTTTTCACCGTAGGGAACGGCGACGAATCCGGCGTCGTCGGGGTCCGCGGGGAACGTTCCCGGCAGGGGATTCACGTAGATGGTCCCGTCGGAAAGATCCTGGAAGAAAGAGCCCGGCTGGTCGTCGATGAGATCACGGGCTTCGACCTTGAGGTAGCGGTCCAGAGTCAGCTTCTGCCAGAGGTCGCAGACGGCGTAGGGGAAGGAGGCGGCGAGCAGGCCGCCGGGGAGTTTCCGCCACTTTTCCACCTCCCAGCCGAAGGAGATGACCGGGGTCTCGTCCGGACAGGCCTTGACGGTTATGGGCTTGGGATTCTTCCTGTCCCAGACCCGGACCACCTGTTCCCGGTAGACGCCTCCCCGGAGCACCACCGTGTCGCCGGACTTTGCCCGGTTCAGGGCGCAGGTCACCGTTTTCAGGGGTTTTTCCGGAGACAAGCCCGGATCGCGGTCATTCCCCGCCGGAGAAACGTAATAGACCGCGCTTTCGAGAGCACCGCAGAAAAGCACAAAGCAGGAGAGCAGCAAAAACCTTTTCACGTCGTGTTCCTTTCCTCAGTTCTCCCGAAGGCGGGAGGAAATGATTGTTTATTCCTTGATCCGGGGCAAAAACTCCACCAGTTTCCGGTAAAATCCCGCGACGCCCTGAGCCTGCGGGTATTCGGAAGTCCCCTTGAGCAGCTTCACCGCCCGTTCGGCCACGGGCAGGGCCAGATCCACCCGGCCCAGACAGTAGAGGCTCTGAGCGTAGAAGATGAGGGCGCGGCCCTTTTCCCGGTCATCCTGAAACTTTTCCGCATTGGCGGCGGCCCGGGCCGCGATGTAGACGTTCCGGGGGATCATCTGCTCCACCGGACGGTTCATTTCGTGGCGGACGAAATTCAACAGCACACCGGGCTGCTTCCGGAAGATCCAGGTCAGCCGCAGATAGAATTCCTCCATCAGATCCTCCCGGTGTCCCAGTTCCAGCAGTTTGAGCTCCATTTCGAAATAGGGAGCCTGGCCGGGAAAACGCTCCTGAGCCTTGTGCACGGCGGCGAGGGCCCCGTCGACGGAGTTGAGCCTGCGGTAGTGGATCCCCACCTGCAATGCCACGATCTCCAGAGGATCGGCGAGGGGGTTGCCCAGCTCCCTGTCGAGGTAGGCCAGCGCCCCCTTGAAATCGTTTTTGACCACGAAGGCCGAAAAGGCGGCGCTGAAGTCGTCCTCATACCGGACGCGTTTCTGATCGTATTTGTCTTTTTCCACCGCGTTGACCACGGCGGCCAGGCGGCCCGGAGCGCCGCGCCAGAGCAGTTTGCCGTCCTTGCCGATGAGGAGCGCCAGAGGCAGGCGGTTCTCACTGCGCAGGAAGAGGGCCTGATTCCGCCCGGCGGGGTCCGCCAGCACGGGGATCCCCCCGAACTGCCGGAAAGGGGGAAACTTCATCACCTGATCGACACTGCCCTTGCCCACGGCGACGAAGGCCACTGGGGTTTTCCGCAGACGGTAGGCGGTGCCGGCGAAGTGCTGGACGGCCCGTGCGCCGGAACTTTCCGGAGCCCAGAAGAGGAGTGCGACCATCTTCTTGCCCTTGTACTCCGCCAGCTTGACGGGGGCGCTGCCCGCCCAGGTCCCCTTCGCCAGTTCGGGAACGCTCTCCCCGATCTGGAGGAACCCACAGCACAGCACCGAAGCGATGCACAAAAGCCAAAACGGGAAACGGCTGCTCATTTTTCGAGGCTCCTGAACCACCGGATCGCGGGCTCCGTCAGCAAAAGGAGCAGCGCGGAACAGACGAGGGGCCAGCCGGGGATCCCGGCCCGGGGCAGATTGATCCCGATGAGCACCAGCAGGATGCTGTTGAGGAGCAGCAGGAGCCGGAAGAGCCAGCAGCATGCCGCAAGAAGACGCGGATCGGGCTTGGCCTCCTCCGCGGCGGCGGCGGCGGGATTTTCCGCCCGGCGGAGCAGAGCCGCCCGGACCATGGTCGAGGTGAGCCGTTCGAAACTGATCCCCGCGGCGGCCGCCGCCTTGGGCACCAGACTGGTGGCGGTGAAGCCGGGCAGATTGTTGCCTTCGAGGATCAGCGGGACGCCCTGCGCGTCCACGATGAAGTCCACCCGGACCATATCCCGGCAGCCGGCAAAGCGGTAGAAATCCAGCGCCAGCGCCCGTGCCTTTTCCACCACCTCGACCGACACGCTGCGGGGCGGGCAGAGGTACTCGGTGTGGCCGTTCTTGTAAATGTACTTGGCGTCGTAGTCGTAGAAGCCGTGCGGGGCCCGGATCTCGATGGCGTCGAGGGGGCGGCCGTCCACCACGGGAACGGTCAGCTCGACGCCCGAAACGAACTCCTCGACCAGCAGCGTTTCCGAATGCTTGAACTCCTCTTCCAGAGCCTTTTCCCACGCGGAAGCGCTTTCCACCTTGACGATGCCCACGCTGGAGCCTTCGCGGGGAGCCTTCACCATGAGGGGCAGATTGAGCTGGCAGGGGAACTCCCGGTTTTCACGGGTCACGACGCACCACCTCGCAGTGGGCAGGTGGAAGCGGTCCAGCATCTTCTTGGTGGCGATCTTGTCCATGACGAGGGCGCTGGCCACGGAATCGGAGCCGGTGAATTTGATGAGATTGCGCTCCAGCAGGTCCTGAAGCTGGCCCCCCTCGCCGAAGCCGCCGTGCAGGATGGGAAAGACCGCGTCGCTGGACCTCATTTCGGGCAGGATCTCGCATTTTTTCAGGTCGCTCAAGGTCACGTCATAGCCGCAGTTTTCCAGCGCGGCGGCCACGGCGGCCCCGCTCCGGAGCGACACTTCGCGCTCGCTGGAGTCCCCGCCGCAGAGCACGTTGACCTTCAGGGGCGCGATGAAGCGGTCGATGACCTTCTGGGCGTCGGGATTGACGAAGCAGGTTTCCCGGCGGAGATAAAAGGAGTGCTTTTCGGCCACGGTCCGCCGGATGAGCCGGATGAGCTGCATGTAGTCGGATTCGGTGCCGCTGCCGTGATTGACGATGAAATTGGCGTGAACGGAACTGATCTCCAGATCCCCCAGACGGAAGCCCCGGAGCCCCGCCTCGTCGATGAGTTTGCCCGCGGGCTCCAGCGGCGACACGTTGCGGAAGGTGCATCCGGCGGAGCGCAGGGCGGGCTCCTTGACCCGCCGCCGTTCCAGCTCGTCCTGAAGGATCTTCAGCTCCGCCTCGGGAGAACTTTGGGAAAGTTCCAGTTCGACCGAGGTGATGACCACATCTTCGGGGATCGAGGTCCGGCGGTAGGCGAAGGTGATGTCTTTCCCCTCCCGTTCCCACTTTTCCCCGTCGTACGTCACGCCGGAAACGTGCCGGACGAAACTGCCGATCTCCGCCCCGGAAGCCCCGGCGTTCATCCGCAGAGCGCCGCCCAGAGAGCCGGGGATCCCCCCCAGCACGGAGAGGCCGCCGAGCCCCTTTTCGGCGGCGCTCCGGGCGGCCTTGGGGAGCCGCAGAGCCGCGCCGCAGCGCATGTGCGTACCGGAAAACTCCGCCGTTCCGAAAGCCGTCGGCGACAGCCGGATGCCCACCCCCGGATAGGGAGCATCCATGCCGATGAGGTTGCTCCCCGCGCCGAGGATGAAGAAGGGCCAGGTGTCCTTCTTCAGCGCCCGGAGCACACCGATGAGCTCCTCTTCGGAATCGACATCGGCCAGAAGGGGCAGGCAAGAGCCCACACCGATGGTGGTGATCTCGCGGTAAGGTACGTTTTCGGAGATCTTCAGTCCCGGCGCCGCCGAAAGCAGCAAAGTTCTCAAATCGCTCATTTTTCTTCTCTTTCCAGCTCAGGCCGTCACTTTCCGGCTCCGCCCACGAGGTCGGACACGCGGGAAACTCCGTGACGCTCCATGTATTTTTCGATGAATTCGATGACTTTCAACGGGGTGTAGGGATCCACGAAATTGGCCGTCCCCACCGCCACGGCGGAGGCCCCCGCCAGCAGAAACTCGATCGCGTCGGCGCCGTCGCAGATGCCTCCCATGCCGATGACGGGGATCTTCACCGCGTGATGGACGTCGTAGACCATGCGGACCGCGATCGGCTTGATCGCCGGGCCGGAAAGGCCGCCCGTCCGGTTGGCGATGCGGAATTTCCGGGTCTCGATGTCGATGGCCATGGCGGTGAAGGTGTTGATGAGCGAAACGGCGTCGGAGCCTTCCGCTTCGACCGCGCGGGCGAAGTCGGCGATGCTCGTCACGTTGGGCGACAGCTTGGTGATGAGGGGCAGAGCCGTATTCCGCCGCACCTCGCGCACCACCTGGGCCGCCAAGCCGAGGTCGGTGCCGAAAGCCGCGCCCCCGGCCTTCACGTTGGGGCAGGAAATGTTGATCTCGATTGCGGTGATCCCCTCCTTTTCCGCCTCGAGGGCGGCGGCCACCTGACCGTACTCGGCGATGGAGGTCCCCCAGATGTTGACGATGACCGCGGCCTTCGTCTTGCGCAGGAAGGGCATGTAGTGTTCATCATGCAGGAACTTCTCCACTCCGGGGCCCTGGAGCCCGATGGCGTTGAGCATGCCCCCCGTGACCTCCGCCACACGGGGCATGGGATTGCCGTGAGAGGGGGTCATGCGGATCCCCTTGACCGTCACCGCTCCCAGACGGGAAATATCGTAGAAGCGGTGGTACTCCTCGCCGTACCCGAAAGTCCCGGAGGCGGTGACCACGGGGTTCTTCAGCTGGAACTTCCCCAGATCGACGCTCAGATCGACACTCATTTCGTTTCCTCCCCGAGATAGATCTCCTCGGCCGGAAAGACCGGACCTTCCACACAGCTCCGGGCGTAGCGGAACTTTTCCGGCAGCTCGGAAGCGTTGACCTTGACCACGCAGCCGAAACAGCTGCCCACGCCGCAGCACATGATCTCGTCCAGACTGAGTTCTCCCCGGAGCCCGCTCCGGCGCATCAGGGCGGCCAGGGCGAAAAGCATGGGCTTGGGGCCGCAGCCGTAGACGAAAAAGGGCTTGCCTTCGTTCCGGGCGACGGTCTCGGGGATCAGTTCGGTCACGAACCCCCTGGTCCCGGCGGAGCCGTCGTTGGTGGCGAGCTTCACCTCGAATCCGGCGGCCGCGTACTCCTGCGCCAGAAGCAGATCATCGGCACTGCGGGCCCCCAGCAGGACCACGCCGCCGGGCATGGAGCGCGTCAGCTGCCAGGTGGCCGCCGATCCGTAGCCCCCGGCCACGATCAGCGCCCGAGCCTCGGGCTGAGGCGTGAAAGGCCGCCCCAGGGGGCCCATGAGGTCGCAGCACTTGCCCGTGGTCAGGGCGCTCAGCGAAGCGGTCCCCTTGCCCACGACCTTGTAGAGCAGCGTCACCGCATCCCCCTGCGCGTCCATGATGCTGAAGGGGCGGCGCAGGATGTGATCCCGGCGCTCATCGATGCGCACGTGGACGAAATGGCCGGGCCGGGCTTCGGCGGCGATGAGGGGGGCGCGGAACCGTATCCGGTAGTAATCGCCCCTGATGTTGGTGTTTTCGAGGATCTCGGCGTTCATGTTCATGCTCCGTTGATATAAGGATTGCTCCGGCGCTCGGCCCCGATGGTGGTGTCGGGACCGTGGCCGCAGCAGACATGTGTGTCGTCCGGCAGGGACATGAGGACGTTGAGGAGCGAATCGGTGATCTCCCCGTCGTCGCCCCCCGGCAGATCGGTCCGGCCCACGGAGTTGAGGAACAAAGTGTCTCCGCAGAAAAGGGTCTTGCCGAAAAGAAGCCCCGCCCCGCCCTTGGTGTGGCCGGGCAGCGCGAGGACCTTGAAATGGGGATCTTCCCCGTACTCGACCGGGGGCGGCAGATCCTTCACGGGAGCCGGGAAATAGGGGGGCAGGCAGTTGGCCGGGCTCAGGTAAAAGGGGTGGTCGGGAGTCCGCAGCCGGACCTGTTTCAGCCCCAATTCACGGGCGCAGAAGGAGACGGCGTTGATGTGGTCGATATGGTAGTGGGTGAGGAGTATTTCCGCAGTGAGGAAATCGAATTTCCGCGCTTCGGAAACGATCCGTTCCCCCTCGTCCCCCAGATCGATGACATAGAGGGCCCGGTCCTCGTCGATGAACACCAGAAAACAGTTGGTCTCGAAGGGCCCCACGGGAAGTTTGCGCAGCTGCATGGGATTCACCGTCCTCTCTCGTTTCCGGAGATCCGCTTCATGACGATCCTGCCGATGGCGGGCTGGGAAAGGATGCGGTCGCGGATCTCCAGCTCGTTGTAATCCTGCACCGACACCATCTCCACCGGCTGGGTCTTGCGGCAGCGCAGGACGATCTGGCCGGGCCGGGCGGAGTAACTCTCGTAGAACGTGGAAGAACCGTAGCGGCCGATCTCGAACCGGGGCTCGCGGCCGGGGACAGCCTCGAATCCCGGGGGAGGAACGACGACCTACCCCACCTTGACCGATTTCCGGGAATTGCGCCAGAAAGGCAGAGTCCGCTCGGTGCTCTCCTGCGAGGTCTCGCTCCTCCCCAGCAGCTCGCACCACAGGGGCAGCATCAGGACCTGATAGTCGGAACCGATGCCGGAAACGAGGCCTTTGGCCCTGAATTTGCAGCGCAGGACGCCGGGATAGGTCTTGAAATCCGCACTTCCGGGCTCCAGGATCTTGCAGTCGTGGGAAATGCTGCTCATCAGCTCCTCGAAGAAGCGGCGGCGGTGTTCGGGAGTGGCGTTGGTGAACATTTCGTTGAGTTCCTCATACAATCTGCCCGACACTCTGCGTTCGAAAGTGACTTCCGCCGACAGATCGGGCAGGCAGGTGATGCGGAGCTCGACACGGTTTTCCGACTCCATGTTCGGCTGCGGCTGGATGTCGATGATCCGGCCCGTGTTCAGATCCAGTCCCAGACAGTATTCGCCGCGGACCGCGCCGGGAACGGCGTAGCGTGAGGTGTCGTTGAGGTACCACTTCAACGAGGGCACGTAGACCAGGATCCCGGAAATGAGCGCATTGGGGTCGAAACTCCGCGAAAAGCTCCGGTAGCTCTGTTCGGCGTAACCGATGGGGCTCCTGCCCACGAAACGGAATTCCACCCCCACGCTCTTGAGGAGCGCTCCCAGCAGAATCGCCTTGTCGGCGGAGTGTCCGTACCCGGAACTCAGGGTCGCCCCGGCCTCGCTGAGGGCGGAAAGGGGGATGTCGCCGGGGGCGATATCGCAGGTCCGGATGGTCTTGTCCACATAGTCCCGTATGGCCCGGACCGCCTTTTCGGGGGGCAGCTGATCCCACTTCTTTTCCTCCGCCAGACGGCGGGCCGCAGACAGGGAGGCGTTGCACTTTTTCAGCAGTTCGTCCCGGAGCTTCGCGATGCAGTCGCGGCCGTCGCCGCTGCTCAGCAGCACACCGGGGGCGAAAAAGCGCCAGGGCGGAAGGGGAGACTCGCGCCGCATCCGGGGCACATCCTCGGCCTCCCAGATTCTGGTGCGGGATTTCCCGTCATGGATCTCCTTGAAGGGGAGTGTCCGGCCGGAAAATTCGCTCCGCAGGGGGAATCCGTCGGGAGTGACCACCACCAGACGCCGCCTGATGATGGGCGCGCTGTAGTCGAAGAAGGGGACCTGGGCACAGAAGAACCCCCGGTCCCGCCGTTTCCGGGTCGTCTGGAGTTCGATGACGCTGCCCACGGCCACGCCGGGGAGATTGGCCACCAAAATCTTTTCCGCCGGGTAGCGGGGGCCCGCACCGTTCCGGGGCGAATCCATGGAGTTGATCTCCTTTTCGCTGAGCTGCCGGACCGTCCCGTCCGGTCCCGTGACCCGGGCCTTGACGGAAACCTCTTCCCAGGCCGGCACGTATCTCATCTTGACCTCGCTGTGGGCCTTGACGCCCGCATAATTGAGGATCCTGCGGCGCACCTGTATCTTTTCCTCCCAGCGGGAAGCGTCTTTCACCGTGATCGTGGTCGTGAGGTCTTCGATCACGGAGTTGGCGCCGGGGAAGGAGTTGCGGTAGCTCCTGCCGCCCTTGAGCCGGAAATCGTTCTCGGCCAGGGGGAGCCCCGCCCGGAACGTATTGAGACGGGACAGCGCCGCTTTCAGCGTCGCGTACTCGGACGGGCTGAGCTCGAGGGCGTTGACGGAGAAATTCTTCGTCACATCGAGCCGGTTGTCCTTGTTTTTCGTTGCGATCTCCCAGCAGATCTTGTTCCCCACGCCGAACTTCTCGGGGCGGGGCAGCTCCAGCAGCCGGCAGGTGGGGGGCAGGTCCACGGTGTAGTGCTCCCGGACCTGACAGGTGGTGAAAAGTTTCAACGGGTATTTGCGGGAAAGCAGTCCGGTGCTGCCGCTGAAAAGCGCCTCGTTGACGCCGAAGAAGCCGCCCATTCCGGGCATCGGGATCAGCCACTCGCCGGGGGAGGAGAACACCCCCACGGAGTAACGCAGAAGGAACTTCAGCGGCTTGGACATATCCCGGACGTTCTTCGGCAGGATCTCGAGTTCCTCGAGCCGGGCGCCGGGGACGGCTTTGCGGAGCTGGTAGAGGAAGTAGGACTTCCGCTGTTCCGGAGTCCACCGGGAAAGAGCGCCCCGGTACCAGACGTCGTTGGCGCCGAAGAGGTCTATTTCCGTCTCGCCCGTCAGGCGGTTCCCCGCATCGAGCCGGGCTTTGGTGCGGATCTCGATCCGGTTCCTTTCGGCGGGGACCACGGGGGAGCGGGCCAGTTTACGCCCTTCGGGGTGGGCCACCAGATAACTCATGTTGGCCTCGAAGGCGGGCAGGAGGTCGCGGGTGGATTCGAAGGTGGGATCCATGAGGATGAATTTGTCCTTTTCCAGCTCAACCGCGGTGATGGCGTGATTGAAGGAGCCGTTGGGGATCTCGCTGTCCTTGGGGTCCCCGGACATGAAGAGGACGGGATAAGCCTTGAACCCGGCAAGTTCCAGCATGGAAACCAGCAGCGCGGCCTTGTCCCGGCAGACGCCGTAGCGGTGGCTGAAGGTCAGACTCACGTCGTGGGGCTCATAACCGGGAGCCTCCTTCTCGGGCGTGAGCCCCATGTAGCGGATGTTCTGGGAAACGAACTGGAATATGGCCTCGACCTTTTCCATGTCGCTCTTCTTCCCCTTCACCAGTTCGGCGACGCACTGCTTCATGGCGGGGGTGACGGCGTCCAGCCGGGGACGGCAGAGATTCCAGTACCAGCGGGAGACCTCCTCCCACGAGGCGGCGGTGCTGACCAGAAGGCGCTGGACGCAGGTCGAAAGCGAGGGCATCCCCGGTTCCCGGATCACCTGGGGCACGTTGAGAGCCCGCCAGCGGTGCAAGGTCCGTTCGTGCCCCTTGGTCACGGTGCGGGTGACCGTGCCCTTGACCTCGTCCTTCAAGGCGATGGAGCGCAGAGGCAGCGCGGCGGGGGCGTCGATCTCGATGACGCTTTCCATGATGGGGCAGTCGGACTGAAGCAGGGTGCCGGTGCCCCAGAAACCGGGGATCTTGCATTTGAAGTGTTCGTTTTCGAAACGGTAATAGACGATGTCGCCGATCTCGAGTTTGGGCAGCGAAACCGTGAGATACCGGCAGGCGGGGTCGTAGATGTTGCTCCCCATCTGCGAGGAATCGATGACCACCCGGCCGTTGCGCACGGGATCCACATGGGTCCGCCGACCGTCGGGGAGATCACCGTGATCTGCTTCACCCTGGTCCGGGTGTAGTTGGTGTTGAAGTAGAAGCTCAGGGTCCGGTGGTCGTCGCGGCCCTTTTCGGTCAGGACCTTGGCGTAGCTTTCGCACAGGGTCCGCCAGGTCCCCGAGGGGGCGTAGATGTAGTGTTCCTTTTCGTAGAGAAGGACATAGTCGGCGTCGGGATATTTCTTCCGGTCCGCCCCCTTCCCACGGGCGATGACGGCGGGGTCGATGGCGTCTTTTTCCGGCTGGGCCGGGCTTGCGGCGACGGCGGCTTTCCGCGCGGGAGCCTTCGGAGCCGGAGGCGCTCCCGCGAGGGAAAATGCGGCGAGAAGGGCGATCAGCGAAATGACGGACATGCGGCGCAGGACGCGGGGAAACAGGCCGGGAACTCCGGCGGGGGCCTCGGGAAGCGGCGTCGGCCGCGAAATGAGATGCTCGGGTCGTTTCATCCTCAAACTCCATATGTTTTCAGGTGTGCGAAAGCGGTACCACGTCAAATATACCACCTCCCGGCCATTTTTCAAGGGCCGTCAACGGTTTTTTTGCGATTCGGACGACAACTTTTCCACGATCCTCCGGGCGATGTCATCCGGAAGGAGTCCGGCCTTCCGGCGCAGTTCGGAGATGCTGCCGTACCCCACGACCCCGTGTCCCCAGTTGAAGGAGAGGATCCCCCCCGGAGCGCCCTCCGCGGCCAGAGCATCGGCCAGCGCCGAAGCCAGCCCCCCCGGACCGTGGTCCTCGATGGTCACCTGAAGCCGGGAGCGGAAACGCCGGGCAAGTCCGGCATCGAAGGGCGCGGCGAAGCGGGCGTTGATCAACGTGGCCCCGATGCCCTCCTCCCGGAGCCGCCGGGCGACCTTTTCCATGGTCCCGCATTCGGCGCCCAGCGCCCAGATGACGGGCCCCTCGGGACTTTCGCGCAGGAGCTGGGCCTTCCCGAGTTTCAGGGGGCCGGGCTCGGGCAGATCCTCTTCGAAATCCCCTCCCCGCGGGTAGCGGATGACCACGGGGCCGTCGAGCGTCAGCGCAAAGTCCAGCATCATCTCCAGCTCCGCGGCGTTCCGGGGCATCATGACGGGAAGTCCGGGCAGCGCCCGCAGGAACCCCAGATCGTAGATGCCGTGATGGGTGGGGCCGTCGGGGACCGCTCCCGCCCGGTCGAAGGCGAAGATCACCGGGACCTTCCCCAGCACGGCGTCGTGATAGACGCAGTCCAGCGCCCGCTGGGCGAAGGTGGCGTAAAGGGCGCACACGGGCCGCCGCCCCCCGAGGGCCAGCCCGGCGGCAAAGACCGCCGCATGCTCCTCGGCGATGCCGACATCGAAACAGCGGTCGGGGAAGAGCGAAGCAAATTTTTCCAGCCCCACTCCGGGGATCATGGCGGCGGAGACCCCGACGAGACGCTTGTCGGCGGCGGCCGTGCGGCACATCCACTCCCCGAAGGCGGTGGAAAACCCCGCGCGGGGCGCGGGCAGTTTGCCGCTGCCGGCTTCGAAAGCCCCCACCCCGTGGTAGGCCACGGGGGAACGTTCGGCGTAGGGGGCCCCCTTGCCCTTGCGGGTCACCACGTGGAGCAGCAGGGGCCCTTCCAGAGCCTTGATCCGTTCCAGAATGGAGATGAGTTCGGGCAGGGAATGACCGTCCACCGGGCCGAAGAAACGGAATCCGAAGGATTGGAAGAGGGCGCTCGGGGGCAGCATGGCGGCCTTAATCCAGTCGTCGAGCCGCCGGGCCAGATGGAGCAGCCGGGGCCAGGAACGGAGCTTCCGGCGGAATGCGGAACGGGTCCGGTTGTAGAACTTGCCCGCGATGATCCGGCTGAGCCTGCGGCTGACCGCCCCCACGGCGGGCGTGATGGACATCCGGTTGTCGTTGAGCACGAGGAGCAGGTCCTTGCCCCCGGCCGAGGCGGCGTTCAGAGCCTCGAAGGAGATGCCGTTGCCCAGGGCCCCATCCCCCACCACGGCGATGATCTTGTCGGAACAGCGGCTCAGCTGCCGGGCCGCCCCCATGCCCAGAGCGGTGGAAATGGCGGTCCCGGCGTGGCCCTCGACCGCGGCGTCGAAGGGGGATTCCGCCGGCGTCGGGAAGCCGGAACACCCTTCCGCCTGCCGGAGTTTCCGGAAGAGTTTCCCCCGCCCCGTGAGGAGCTTGTGGGCGTAACTCTGATGTCCCACATCGAAGATGAGGGGCGAGCGCCGGATGTCGAAGACCCGGTGCAGAGCCAGGATAAGCTCCACCGCCCCCAGACTGGAGGCCAGATGGCCCCCGTTGCAGCTGACCTGTTCGATGATCTCTTTCCGGAGTTCTCCGGCAAGTTTCCCGAGCTCCTCCATCTTCATGGCGCACAGCTCTTCGTGCGTCACCAGTCTTTCCCAATCCATTTCATTTCCCCGGAATCATTCAACGTCATCTTATAAACTTAGCACCGGAACGGGGCTTTGTCAAGTCCGGGAACGGCTTTCGCGCCAGTTTCGGGAAGATTTTCCGGCCGGAGGGGACGTTTTTTCCGGTCCTGCGGCGATTTTCAGCAAAAATGGACTTTTTTCCCGCCCCCGGTATTGAAAAAACCGCCGTGACGGGGTATGTTATGAATGTGACAAACCTTTTTGAGGAATTTCCGTAAGGCATGAAAAAAATATTCCCGGCCGCTTCGGCCCTTGTGTTTCTCTTCTGCGCCTGCACCCCCGAGGTGCCGCCCCCGCCCGTGGAGCGGAACGACCTGGTGGTGCGTTTCTTCCGCAGTCTCAGGCAGGCCGACGGCGATACGGCCGCCATGCAGTGCGAAAAGCTTTACGCCATGGAAAAGCGGAACTACTTTCTGCTGCGTCTGATCAACGTCCAGCAGGCCAACAATTACGTCCGGGCGGCCCAGAACCACCTCGACGCGGGTGATCTGGAAGCGGCCGTCAAGGTGTTGGAAAAGGGCCTGAAACGCCATCCCGACAACGCCAATCTGCTCCGGGAACTGGGACTGCTGCGCAAGCTCCGCCTCGCGGAAAAGCTCTTCCTCACCATGCGCACCGCCCCCAATCCCACCGCCATGAACGCCGCCCTCGTCGCCGCCCGTGCGGGCCTCGACGGCATCGAATCCCGCGAGCTCAACGACTTTTTCGACCGCTACGCCAGGAGCATCGAACGCTGGAACACCCGGCGGGTCGGAAACGACCCCGCCGCCGTCAAAGTTCCCATCCGGACTTTCGACGACAAGTAAGTCCCCTTCCTCACCCACGGGGAGCCGAAATGGACGAGACCGCTTCATTGCCGAAAGAGATTTCGAAAAGCGCCGCGAAAGCGCTTCTTCTCTGCGTTCTTTTTCCCCTCTTCCTCGGGGGAGCCGAACTCCCCCCCGTGGTGGCCAGATTCGGCGCCGTCGAATTGAAACGGGAGCAGTTCCGGACTTTTTCGCTGCCCGAAAAACCCGATGCCCGGCGGCGGGAGCTGAAGAGACTGGTCGATACCGAGGTCTATCTCATCATTGTCCGGCAGCTCCTCGAACTGAGCAAGATCCCCCCCGACGAGAACACCGCCCGGCGCTACGTGGAACTGCGCAGGAAACAGTACGGCGGCAAACTTCCCCCCGCCACCGCCCGCAGCCTTGAAAGCCGGGTCCGGGACAAGGGATTCCAGCTCAAATCGGCCCTCTATTTCACCTTTCTCGCCGCCGCGCCGGAGGCGGTGGAGCCGACGCCTGAAGCGGTGAGCCGCCACTACGACCTGAACAAGGTCAATTTCCGTCGCCCCGGCAAAAGCGAGATCGCCCTCTTCCGGGTGGGCGCCAACGACGAAAAGGGCCGGGCGCAGGCCAAAGCCGTCCTGATGCGCCTGCGTCAGGGAGAGGATTTCCAGGCTCTGGCCCGGCAGTTCGACCCCGGCGGCTCCCGCGGGCGCGCCCCCGTCGAGGACAAACTTCCCTTCGAACGGGCCCTTCTCGAACTGAAACCCGGTCAGACGCTGCCCGTGCCCGCCCCTTCGGGGATCTATATGCTGAAGCTCGTCTCGCGCACCGACGGCGACTACATCCCCCTGAACGAGGCCGCCCCGGCCATCCGGGAGATCCTGTCGGGCCGGATGCTCAAGGAGGCCCTCGAACGCTACATGCGCGAGATCCTCGCCAAAACCCCCGTGCAGTATTTCTTCTGAACGTCTTTTCCTCCGAAAAAACGCAAAAACACATAAAAAAGGAGTTTTCGGGTTTGCGGCCCCTTGCATTCGGGGAAAAGTGTGCTATATTGTCGACAAACCAAAGCGTCCCGCGCTCCGGAGTCGGTGTTTTCTCCGGATCGGAAGGCTGCCGGGCTCGGGGGAAGCCGTCCGGGTCTCCGTTCAGTGCGGGGCGTCCGAAACAAACAAGGGAAACGTTCCCGGAAAGGATGAAAATGATGTTTTTGATCGATTCTCTCATCAGTACGCTTAAGAAGAGCGTAACCTTCAAGGGCAGAGCAACCAAGAGCGAGTTCTGGATCTTCATCCTCTTCTGGTTCGTCGTGAACGTCGTTCTCGTCGGCCTGACGCTGCTCACCGCCGGTTCGATCGCGGGAAGAATTCTCGGAGTGGTCACCCTTCTGGTCAATCTCGCGCTGCTGGTTCCCTACATTTCCGTCTCGGTCCGCAGGCTTCATGACCTGAATCTTTCCGGCTTCTGGCTCTGGTATCTGAACCCCGTCGGGCTGCCGGTGATCTTCATGGTCTATCTGCTCGACCTGGACAAGGCCAGCAATCTGGTCATCGACAAGATCCAGAAGATCGGGTCCGTCTGGCTCGGCTGGATCCTCACCTGGCTCTTCTGGCCCATCGGCGCCGGCTTCACCCTCTTCCTGCTCTTCCTCTACGACGGCAAGAAGGCCGACAACGACTTCGGTCCCAACCCCTACGCAAAAGAATGACTGCGGGCCCCGCAGGGGGCTCTTGTTCGAAAGGCCGCTCCCCCGGCGGCCTTTTTCATTCAAGGAGACAATGAAGTGATCATCGAAATCCTCCGGGGCGACATCACCTCTCTCGACGCGGACGCCATCGTCAATGCGGCCAACTGCACCCTTCTGGGCGGAGGCGGCGTGGACGGCGCCATCCACCGCGCGGCGGGACCGGAGCTTCTGGAGTGCTGCCGCCGGATCGGCCCCTGCCCCACGGGCGAAGCCCGGATCACGCCGGGATTCCGCCTCAAGGCGAAGTGGATCATCCACACCCCCGGTCCCGTCTGGCACGGAGGCTCGCGGGGCGAAGACGACCTGCTCAGGTCCTGCTATCTCAACACGCTTGCCCTGGCCGCCGGAAAGGGCTGCCGCACCGTCGCCTTCCCCTGCATCAGCACCGGAGTGTACGGCTTCCCGAAGGAGCGGGCGGCGGCGCTGGTCCTGCGCTGTCTGAGCTCCTGGGCCGGCCCCCTGCCCGAAAAAGCTTCGATCTGCTGTTTTTCGGAAGCGGACGAAGCGGTCTACCGTCGACAGGCCGAAATTCTTGAAAAAAAGTTGTAAAGGAGACTTGCAAAATGCCCTTTCCGGGTATATATTAGGAAATCGGCACCGTAGTAACAACGGCGGGTTGATAGCTCAGTCGGTAGAGCATCGCCCTTTTAAGGCGGTGGTCCCGGGTTCGAGTCCCGGTCAACCCACCATTTTTTCAGGTTTGCAACAACGAAGGATCAGGTAAAATGAGCAAAGTCTGCGCAATCTGCGGCAAGGTCCGCGGCAACGGCGGCTGCATCACCCGGCGCGGTCTGGCGAAAAAGGCCGGCGGCATCGGTATGCATGTCGTGAAGAATGTGAAACGCACTTTCGAAGTCAATCTCCAGAGTGTGAAAATCATCGAGAACGGAACCGTCAGAACGGTGAAGATGTGCACCAGCTGCATTCGCACCGGGAATTTCCAGAAGGCTTGATCCGCTGACGGTTCGGAACACTTCGGAAACAGGCGGGTCCCTTTTGGAGGGGCCTGCCTGTTTTCATTTTCGGAAAGGAAAAAGGAGCTGATTATGCTTGGCTTGGGCGACTGGTTCGTGTTCGCGGCCATGGTGGGAAGTGTCCTCATCACCGCCGTATGCGTCGTTTTCGGTATCATCACCTGGAACTCGGGAACGGAGGACAAGGACAAATGAACATGCTCCTCGCCGCCGTCAACGGTTCCGGCATGAACACCTGGGGGCTGGGGATCCTCATCCTCATCTACGTGCTCATCATCGGCTTTCTGGGCTTCCGGGGCTTCCGGGGGACGCACACCCACAAGGACTACCTCGTGGCGGGCCGTGAGACCCATCCTTTCGTCATGGCCATGAGCTACGGCGCGGCCTTCATCAGCACCTCGGCGCTGGTGGGCTTCGGCGGCATCGCCGGCCAGTTCGGCATGGGCCTCTTGTGGCTGGTCTTCATGAACATCGCCTTCGGGATCTTCATCGCCTTCATCTGGTTCGGCCGGCGGACTCGGGCCATGGGCGTGGAACTGGGCGCGGCCACCTTCCCCGAATTCATCGGCCGCAGGTTCCACTCCAACGGGCTCAGGCTCCTCATCGGCGCCATCATCTGCGTCTTCATCCCCCTCTACTCCAGCGTGGTCCTCATCGGCGGGGCCCGGTTCCTGCAGGAAGTGATGATGATCCCCTATCACTGGGCGCTGGGAATCTTCGCCGCCGTGGTGGCCATCTACGTGATCTTCGGCGGCCTCAAGGGCGTCATGTACGTGGACGCCCTCATGGGCTCCATCATGATCGGCGGCATGCTGCTGCTTCTGGTCCTCTGCTACATCAAGCTGGGGGGCGTCATCCCCGCCCATCAGGCCCTCACCGACATGGCCCCGCTGGTCAAGGAGCGGATGCCCGAGGTCTACAAGCTGGGCCACCGGGGCTGGACCGTCATGCCGGAGTTCAACTCCGTCTGGTGGTGGACCCTCGTTTCCAGCCTCATGCTGGGGGTGGGCATCGGCGCTCTGGCGCAACCTCAGCTGGCGGTGCGCTTCATGACGGTGAAGAGCACCCGTGAGCTGAACCGGGCGGTCCTCATCGGCGCGGTCTTCATCCTCTGCACCGTGGGCGCGGCCTACACGGTGGGAGCTCTTTCCAACGTCTTCTTCTACGCCCCCGACAAGGGCATCGCGGGGAACGTCCAGCTGCTGGCCATCGAGGCCGCCAAGGGGAACCCCGACCTGATAATCCCCATGTTCATCCGCGAAGCGCTGCCCACGGCGGTGCTCTACCTCTTCTCGCTGACCATGCTCTCGGCGGCCATGTCCACCATGAGCTCCCTCTTCCATGTGACGGGCTCCTCCCTCGGCCATGACATCTACCGTTCCGTGACCCATTCGGGGTGCGACAGCAACCTCATCACCCGGCTCGGCATCTTCTTCGGCATCGTGGTCTCGGTCCTCGTGGCCATCGCCCTGCCGCCGGGCATCGTCGCCCGTGGGACGGCGATCTTCTTCGGCGTCTGCGCCGCGGCCTTCCTGCCCTCCTACGTGGCCGCCTTGTACTGGAAAGGCGCCACGAGGGCGGGGGTCTATGCCAGCATCTCCGCGGGCGTGGCGGCGTCCCTCTTCGGACTGCTCTTCCTCCACGCCAAGGAGGCCGCCTCGCTGGGCATCTGCAAGGCTCTCACCGGCAAGGCGGTGCTCATTTCGGTCCATCCCTGGCCGGTGGTGGATCCCTTCATCTACGCATTCCCGCTGGCGATCATCGTCCTGATCGTCGTCAGTCTGTTTACTCAAAAACCGGGCGAAGCACTGCTCAGCCGCTGTTTCCCGGAGTCAAAGGAGCATTGATATGGCGTTCAAGAACATTTCCAATCAGGTGAATTTTCCCGCACTTGAGAAAGATATCCTCGAATTCTGGGAAAAGGAGCAGATTTTCGCCAAATCTCTGGCTCAGCGCAAGGGCGGCCGGGAATACGTCTTCTACGACGGACCTCCCTTCGCCACGGGACTGCCCCACTACGGCCACCTGCTGGCCGGGACCATCAAGGACGTGATCCCCCGCTACCAGACCATGCGGGGCAACTATGTGGAGCGCCGCTTCGGCTGGGACACCCACGGGCTCCCCATCGAAGCGTTGGCCCAGGACGCTCTGGGTATTTCGGGCGCTCATGAAATCAAGTCCTTCGGCGTGGACAAGTTCAACGAACAGTGCCGTTCCATGGTGCTGCGCTACGTTTCCGAATGGCGCAAGACCGTCACCCGCATGGGGAGATGGGTGGACTTCGACCACGACTACAAGACCATGAACCCGGATTTCATGGAAACGATCTGGTGGATCTTCAAACAGCTGTGGGATCAGGGCCGGGTCTACAAATCCTACCGGATCATGCCCTATTCGTGGAAACTTTCGACCCCCCTTTCCAACTTCGAAGCCGGGAGCAACTACAAGGAGGTGCAGGATCCCGCCGTCACGGTCCGGACACGCGTCCTTTCCGGAGCCGATCCCGCCTGGGGGACCACTTATCTGCTCGTGTGGACCACCACCCCGTGGACGCTCCCTGAAAACCTGGCCATCTGCGCAGGAGCCTCCATCGACTACGCCGTGGTGCGGGACCTGACCGATGAGGCGAAACCCTGCTACGTCATGGCAAAAGCCCGGATCGCGACCCTCTTCAAGAAGGAGGAACAGTACGAGATCGTGGCCGAAATGAAGGGCTCCGCGCTGAAAGGCTGGACCTACGAGCCCCTCTTCCCCTACTTCGCGGAACTGAAGGATGAGGGGTGTTTCCGGGTCCTCAACGACGACTACGTGACCACCGACGACGGCGTGGGGCTGGTCCACATCGCCCCCGCCTACGGCGAGGACGACTTCCGGGTCTGCCGCGAAGCCGGGATCACCGCCATCGCCGACCCGCTGGACAGCTCCTGCAACTTCACGGAAAAGCTCTCCGAGTACGCGGGGAGATTCTGCAAGGACTGCGACAAGGAGATCATCCAGCGCCTGAAAGCCGAGGGCAAACTCATCCATCAGGCGGTCATCAAGCACTCCTATCCCTTCTGCGACCGGACCGACACCCCCCTCATCTACCGGGCCATCGAAGCGTGGTACGTCCGGGTCGAAGATCTGCACGAACGTCTGGCCTCCGGCAACGCAGGGGTGCGCTGGCAGCCCGAGTACGTGGGCGGCAAGCGCTTCACCAACTGGCTCCTCAACGCGCGGGACTGGAACATCAGCCGCAACCGCTTCTGGGGCTCCTGCATCCCCGTGTGGATCAACGACGAGGATCCCAGGGACTGCATCTGCGTGGGCAGCGTGGCCGAGCTGGAACAGCTTTCCGGCGTCAAGGTGAGCGATCTGCACAAGCACTTCGTGGACAAGGTGGTCATCCACAAGGACGGCAAGACCTATCACCGGACCCCCGAGGTGCTGGACTGCTGGTTCGAATCGGGCTCCATGCCCTACGCCCAGCAGCACTATCCCTTCGAGAACAAGGAACGCTTCGAGAAGAACTTCCCCGCCGACTTCATCGCCGAAGGCCTGGATCAGACCCGTGGCTGGTTCTATACCCTCATGGTGCTGGGCGTCTGCCTCTTCGATCGTTCCCCCTACCGGAACGTGGTGGTCAACGGCCTCATCCTGGCCGAGGACGGGCAGAAGATGTCAAAGCGAAAGAAGAACTACCCCGACCCCAACGAGGTCATCGACCGCTGCGGCGCGGTCGCGCTGCGCCTTTTCATGCTGGGCTCCCCC
>JAFSYV010000095.1 GCA_017443585.1 Lentisphaeria bacterium
ACGGGCGTTTTTTCATGAAATAATCGGCGTCATTGGCGACTGCCCCACCGGATGATTTCGATGCGGCGCCCGCAAGGGCGCCCCGACCGCAGAACGCTTCGTTCCAAGTCTGCTGCATAGAATATACCGTTCGGGGCGAAAATGCAAGCGGGAAAACGGCCGGACATCGAAAATAATCGTATTTTTTCTCCCGGCTCCCCTTCCGCACCCGCGCCTTGCCGCAGACGGAAAGTCCCGCAGCGCCTTCGACGCTTCCGGAAGCCGGACACTCCTTTCGAGAACAAAAAGAATGTCAAGGCTTTTCCGGCTGAAACTCAGGCGGGGCGAACGTCGCCCGGCCTACGGGCGGCTCTGGTCGGTCGGGAGGAGTTTGTCCACCGCAAAGCCCTTTTCCCGGAGCCAGGCGGTGAGTTCGCGGTACTCCTCGGGCGGCAGCTGAGGTTTACGGGCGAGGATCCAGACATAGGAGCGGTCGCCGCCCTCAACCACCGCGACGCTGTAGTCGTTCTTGAGCCGGATGATCCGGTAAGGCGAGGAAAAGGGGAAGAAGAAACGCACCCGCAGTTCGCCTTCGTCCTTCGTTCCCGC
Source organism: Lentisphaeria bacterium (assembly GCA_017443585.1). Classification (GTDB taxonomy): domain Bacteria; phylum Verrucomicrobiota; class Lentisphaeria; order Victivallales; family Victivallaceae; genus UBA1784. Next base: position 589 of record JAFSYV010000095.1, read on the forward strand.
GAGCCAGGCCTTGCCCGTGATGGAACGCTTTTCCCCTTCCTTCATGCCGGAGTTGACCACCTCGACGGTGCCGTCGGGCTTCAGCGTGTAGCGGGCCTTGACATGGGTCATCCCCTTCTGGAAACTGTTGGGGAGCCGGGCGATCTCGTACCACTCCCCCATGTAGGAGTTCACGTCGAAATCCTTCACCGCGGGGACTCCGGAAGCCCCCGGCCCCGCGCACCCCGCGCCGATGCAGAGCCCCAGAAACGCGAAAACCGCCGAAAAACAATTCTTCATGATCGAAATCCTCCTCTCTCCGGCAATATAATGCGTTCGGGCCCGCTTTTCAAATCGCGAAACGGAAAAATCCCGCCCGTCCTGCTTGACTTTTGCGCCGAAGAGGTGTATATTCCCGGAAAACAAACCAATATGAGGAACTTCATCATGTCGCTTACCGAAATAAGTTATCCCTGCAAATTCGACCGCTCCATGCAGCCCGCCATGTTCAGGAAAGCGGCAACGCCCGGTCCCCGGCCCCTCGTGGTAGCGCTCCACACCTGGAGTTTCGACCATTCCAGTCAGTTCGACGGTTACGCCCGCGCGGCGGAAACATGGGACTGGCACCTCATCTTCCCCAAGTTCCGGGGCCCGAACTGGTTCCCCGAAGGGTGCGGCTCCGAAATGGTGGTTTCCGACCTCGAAGACGCCGTCGCCTATATGCGGGAAGTCTGCGACGTGGATCCCGCCCGTATCTACCTGACGGGGGGCTCCGGCGGCGGCCACTGCTCCTTGCTCATGGCGGGCCGTCGGCCCGATCTGTGGACCGCCGTTTCCAGCTGGTGCCCCATTTCGGACATCGCCGCCTGGCATGCCCAGTGCATCGGGACAAGCCACAAGGGCTACTCCGAACACATCGAAAAGGCCTGCGGCGGCGATCCCCGGACGTCGGAAGCCGCCAAGCTCCAGTGCGCCATCCGCTCGCCCCTCACCTGGCTCCTCAACGCCCGGCGGGCGGGGCTCCCCGTGGACATCAGCACCGGGATCCACGACGGCCACACGGGGAGCGTCCCCATCAGTCAGGCCTTCAACGCCTTCGATCTGCTGGCGGACGAGAAGGACCGCTTCAGTACTGAAGAGATCGACTTCATGGTGAAGACCGAAAAGATCCCCGAAGCGCTGCAGTTCAAAGGGATCGACGAAGCCTTCGGGACCGAACACGGAGTGCTGCTGCGCCGCGCCTCCGCGGCGGGGCGGATCACCATCTTCGAAGGGGGACACAACATCTTCCCCGCCGTCTCCTTCGAATGGCTTTCCCGTCAGGCGCGGGGCAAAAAGCCCGACTGGGCCCCCGGCAAGGCCGTGACGGCGGAAAACGGCGAACTGAGCAAGTAACGCGCAAGCGTTTCCGCAAAAAAATGACCTGCCGGAAACTCCGGCAGGTCAGCCATCAAGAAAACGCGCTTATTTGCGCCCCGCGGGCTCCATTTCGAGGAGTTTTTCCACGATGAACTTGGAGATGCCCGGCTTGAATTTCGCCCGGAGCTGGCCGGGGCCGAACCAGACTTCGTAGAAGCCGAAGGCCCCGAAATCGTCGCAGTCGGTGATGTTCGGGTATTTCGCGAACATCTCCTCGTCAGGAAAGTAGCCCGCGTCGCCGTTGGCCACCGAAAGGGCGATGGGGAATGCCGCCTTGGAGCGGGCCATGAGCTCTTCGCCGATGGCGAGGAAGGCTTCGCCGGGGATGGCGAAGATCTCGAAGTCCCCCATGCGGAGGACTTGGAAATCCCGGATCAGCCGGAAATCGTGTCCGTTTTCGGCGAGGACCGCCATTTCGATCATCCGGTCGTGGATGAAGTTCAGAAGCTTCTCGTTTTCGGGGGATTCCTTCGCCCGGACAAGCAGCTGTTCCGCCGTTTCCCGGTATTGCTCCGCACAAACGGGCTCGGTGGGGAGCTCCACGCTCTTCAGGACCGACTCCACGGGCCCGAGGGAGATCTCCCGGACGTGATCCAAGGCCGCCTGAAGGTCGTCGGTGTAGCTGGCGCCGATCCATTCCAGATTCTTGTCCCGCTCCTCACGGGAGTGGGTCCAGATCACGTTCACGTCCCCCGCCGTGCCGTAGACGAAAAGGGGCATTTCGGCCATCTTGCGGGCCTTGATCTTGGCGTTGGCGTCGCCCATCCAGTCGGCGGAAACGCGCAGCTGGGGGCCGAAGACCACGCCGTGCATGGCGTGATTGTGGAGCAGAACTTTTACACTTCCATCCCCGCGGCAGAACTTCACGAAACGGATCTCGGGGTCGGTGTGCTTATCCCCGCCCATGGTCCTGCGGGAGCCGATGGGCTTGCGGATGGGGGCCTTGCCCGCGAAGGCGCGGACGGGCTCCTCGTTCCGGAGAGCCTCTTGAACCGTCTTTTTGACGGTCCGCCGCCAGTTTTCCGTGAATTCGGCGCTGGGTTCGCCGTAGCCCACGTCGCAGGAGCTGATGCAGGCCCCGGAGTGGGTGTGGGTGGCTCCGAACATGATGCTGTCGGGGAAGAGGGAGAACTCCTCGGCCAGCTCCGCCCGGAGCAGACGGCACTGGAGCTGCCCCGTGGCGATCATGTCGGTGATGACGAGCACGTTCCGTCTCACGCCGTCGGAGACGGTGAGGACCCGACAGTAAAGGGGGTCGCGGACGCCGATGTTCCGCCGCCCCTTGAAGGGGCCGTAGCCGCCCAGTTCCGCGAAAAGGGGAACCTCGACCACGTTTTCGGCCGCGCCGACGCAGACTTGGTTCATTTGCCGTACTCCTGCATGACCTTGCGGAAGGCTTCGACCAATTTTTCGCATCTGGAGCGGGGGCCGTTGAGCCAGCGGATGTCCGCGAGAACGATCCGGTTCTGGATGATCTCTTCGACCGTGCGGAAACTTTCGACCCGGTAGCGGTCGGGAGAAGCGTTCCACAGCCGCTGCTTGTAGGTCACGGCGCCCCAGCCCGCGAAGACTTCCACCGCGCCCTCGGCGTTGACGGCGGCGATGACGTCGGCCTTGGTCTTGCCCGGCTTGAGCGCGGCGGGATCGACGGTGATCCCGAAGACGTAGTAGCTCTGCACGGTGGCGCACCTTCCGGGTGCCTGAGTCCCGATGCCGGGGATCTTCCGCAGTTCGGCGTGGAGATAGTCCGCATTCTCCTGACGGCGCTTGGAGTCTTCCGCAAGGCGGTCCAGCTGGTCCTGCAGGATCTGAGCCTGGAATTCGGTGCAGCGGTAGTTGTGGCTGTCCAGATTCACCGGGGGCGGCGTGGAGGGCTTGCCCTGCTTGCTCCCGAGGCTGTAGCCGATGTGGGAATAGCGGCCGATGCGGTCGAAAAGCTCCTCGTCGCTCGTAATGCACATGCCGCCTTCGCCCGCGGTCATGATCTTGGACTGCTGGAAGCTGAAGCTCCCCACGTCGCCGAAGCTGCCGACGCCCTTGCCGTTCCATTTCGCCCCGTGAGCGTGGGCGCAGTCCTCGACCACCTTGACGCCGTGCTTCTGCGCGATGGCGCAGATCCGGTCCAGATCGGCGACGGAGCCGAAGAGGTGAACGGGGATCACCGCCTTGGTCCGGGGGGTGATGGCCGCTTCGAAGGCTTCGGGATCCATGCAGAAGGTTGCTTTGTCGCCGTCGACGAAGACGGGGGTCGCCCCCACGTAAAGAGGCGCCATGCCGGTGGCCATCCACGTCCAGCTGGGCACGATGACCTCGTCGCCGGGGCCCACGCCCAGTGCCTTGAGGGCGGTTTCCAGCGTGGCGGTGCCGTTGACCATGAAGGTCCCGAATTTCGCGTCGTGGTACTTGGCGAAATTGGCGCTGAAGGCCATCTCGACGGCGCCGTAGAAGCTCCACTTCTGGCTCATGTAGAGCTTGGCGAGCTTTTCCGCCGTTTCGGGATAGACCGGGGGCCAGCCGCCCAGATTGACACCTTCGGCAAAGACCTTTTCGCCGCCGTCGATCGCAAGTTTGCTCATCGTTTACCTCCTGAGATTCAAGGTTGCGTCCATTTTCGAAGAACATGACGAAATATACCACGAAAAAGGGATTTTGCAATATATCTCTTGTCAAAAAAATATATAAATCGTGACATTTTCCATTTGCATTTTTCATCGTTCGTGCTATATTTCCGGAAAGAAGGAGCAAAAAGATGGGCGTTTTTCCCGCATTTTTCAACTGCATGGACGGCACTTCGGGGGGCGTTCCCGCCCCGCCGGGGGAACTGCGCCGTCAGGAGTCCCACGGGGAGCGGGAGATCCTGCTGGTCGCCGGGGGCAAGGCTTCTTTCGTCCTCAACGGCAAGGTCTTTGATACCGCTCCGGGAGACGCCTTCCTCATCGACCGGAACGTGCCCCATCAGTCGGGCTACCGGAATATGGAAAGTGACGCACGGCACATCTGGGTCCACCTGCATCCCCGGCGTTTCTTCGCGCTGGCCTACGAGATCGAATCCGGCATCCGCTCCCGGAGCCGCCGGAGCTGGGAGTTCCCCCTCCCGCTTCTGGAACTCATCAACGCCCGCTGGGAGTCCCTGCGGCAGGCTCCGCCGGAAATGCGGCAGGAGCTCATGCGGAGCATCGTCCGGCTCATCGCCGAGGAGATCACGCTGCAGGAGCTTCGGGGCGCGCCCCGGCCCTCCGGGGAGCACGACATCGTGGATTGGATGAAAAACCACATCGCCATGAACCGGGGCTGTCACTCCTCCATGACGGAGCTGGAAAAACTCACCGGCTACACCCGGGCCCACCTGATGCGGAAATTCAAAAACGCCTGCGGCATGACCGTGGGCGAATACATAAACACCGTGCGGCGGGCCTTCGTGGCGGAGACCGCTTCGAGCATGTCCCAGAAGGAGATCGCCGCCCAGCTGGGCTTCAAGTCCGCCGCCGCCTTCTGGCTCTGGAAGAAGCGCCACGGAGCCGAAAAATAGACCGCCTCACCGGGCGATGAAGACTTCCGGACAGGCGTAGTTCACGGGCGTCGCGAGGCGGATCCCGCCGCAAGTCTCCTCAGCCGGGCAAGGATGGAATTCCCCGTCGGCCCCGAGCCGCAGGAATTCTTTTCCTTTCCACGCGGGCGGCAGGTGCAAGGTGATCCCCTCCAGCGGATCGGGGTTCAGGTTCGTGATCGTCAGCATGCCGAAAAATCCCGCCTTTTCAGGCGAAACGGCCTCGTTCTGGATCAGAAACACCCGCGCCTCGTTTTCCGCAAGGACGAATTCGTCGCAGCTCCGGATGAGGAGTTCGTGGAAGAGCTTCTGACGGCGGTAGTTGAAGAACGAAGAGGAGCGGTTTCCCGTCACCCCCTGATTCATCACCACCACGCACCCGCCCGAAGCGTTGACGAAGCACGTCATGCCGACGGAAAGCTCCTTGCGGTCGTAGGAAACGAGGCGGGACACGATTTCACACTCCGGGGCGGAGGGTTTCAGGGCGAACTGGATGCCCCGGCCGTTGGGGGAGAAAAAATCCGCCCGGTGCATGTGGCGGCCCTTGTTCTCAGGAATGAATTGCGGTTCGATGACCTCCCGGCCCGCGAGATCGAAGACGTTCATCCCCGTGACCGGGTCGGGCCCCGTTTCCACGCCGATTTCGGAACTGTCCCCCCGTTTGCAGAGCGCGTCGGCGGCCTCGCCGTCGAGAAAGAGGGTCTTCGAAAGAAGTTTCCGGAGCTCTTCGCCGCTCAACCGTTCCGGCTGGCGCCCCGAAAGGAAAGTGACGGGAGAGTCGAGGGTCGTCCACGGGATCGACATGGCCGAAAGCACACCGCACCAGGCGGCCTGATGGCCCTTTTCAGCCGTGGCCCAGAAGGGGTCGTAAAGAAGCCCAACGCCCTTGACGCAGCACTTCCGCGCAGCTTCGGCGATGGCCCGAAGCCGGGGCCGCTCCTTGTTGAAAAAGTCGCCGTAGACCTTCTCCTCGTTGGCGTCGTCCAGAAGCTGCTGGGTCTGGAAGGTGGACCCGGCGAAGCCGAAACTGTAGGCGCAAGCCATGAGGCTCCGCATACAGGCGGCGGAGGTGAAAAAGCGGGTGTGGGGAAAGGTGTCCGACTCGTGGTAACAGCGGAAATTGTCGCCCACGTGCTGTTTCGTGTAGAGCGCGTGAAAAAGTTTTTCGGGGATCTGCGGGATGTTTTCCCCTCCGTAGAATGTCCCGTGCAGACGGCAGAAAGGGGTGTGGCGGGATCCGGCCATGGCGCGCGTGACCGCCTCGGTGGCGTCCCCGTCCTTGTCCCACGCGCCGGACTGCATGGTCCCCATGGGGACTTCGGGATTTTCCGCATCCACGGCGGCCCGCATGGCGGCGGCGAGCCCGACGAGGGAGTCCCGCATCAGCGCCCGCCACCTGCGGCGGAGCCCATGGGCTTCGTCGGTGGTCTCTTCCAGAATCCTCGTCAGCTCCTCGCGGGTGTAAGTGCGCCCTTCCCGGCGGGCGAATTCCGCCAGATGATTCGGGCAGAAGCACCCCTCCCCTACCCCGGCGGCGTTGATGGCGAAATCGTCCTCGGTGATGACGAAGGCGGGCTTGGCGATCTTGACGAAGAGCGCGGTGTTCCGCGCAAACACCTCCCGGAACACGGGGTTCAGGGGGCAGGAGGCCATGGGCGTTTCGCTCCCGTCCTTGCGGACCATCCGGTTCCATCGTGCGTCCGGCCCGGACTTCACCGTCAACGTGATCCACCAGCCGCACTCGATCCCTTCGGGGGCGACGGCCTCCTTAACAGCCCGGAAGAACTCCGCCCGCTCCCGGTAAAATGACTCCGGCGGGAACCCCGCATACCGCCACCCCCCGCAGGGGCAAGCCAGCGCGAATCTGTAAAATCCGTACCGCCGATGCTGTTCCCGGATCTCTTCGATCACCTCCGGAACCGTCGGCCAGTCCAGATCGATGGATATGGGGATGATGATGTCGAGTCCGTCTTTCAAATCAGTCATATGATATGTTTCCTTGTTGTCGTAACGCCTTTAATATAACGCCATTTTCCCGCTTTTCAAGACGGCGTGGGGAGAAATTGCCGTTGCAGGCTTGCTTTGCGCTCGGTGTTTTTCTGGGGGTGTGCGGCGCGGGGGGAGCAAAACACTTACGCGTTTTTCTCCCCCCTCGGCCCCCTCTTTTTCACGGGGCGCCCCGTCCTTGGGGTGCAATGGCCGCTGATTTTTGGGCGCGTTTTGGGCTTCGACAGGCGTTTGGTGAGAAGCGCCTTCGCCGTGCAGCTCCGACCAAGGGTTGCAGACCTGCCAGACAGCGGGATCTTTCACCACTGGCCGATACACCCGGCGTGCGACACTCAGCGCCTCGCCCGCAGACCGGCAACCGGCCCGATGGTAATGCATAGCGACCGCGGCGCCTGCTTGGCGTTTGGCCTTGTTCTGGTCTCCGGCCGTGCCACTATCGCAAACAAAGCTTTGCGGCAGTATCGCCGCCAACGTTTGTTTGCGATGTTCTTGCCGCACACCTGCGTTTGCGGTCCGCGGCAACTATAGAGCGGAGCGGCAGTTGCCGCGTAAAGTCGAAGGCGACGTTCGCCCGCCCGCGGCGCCTGCTTGACGTTTGGCCTTGTGCTGGTCTCCGGCCCTGCCACTATCGCAAAAGTACGGAGCGGATTACTCGGAAATGCTTTCCGCGCGGCGGATGTACATGTCCTGCTCGGATTTCGCCATTTCGGTGAAACGGACGTTCCAGCCGCAGACACGGATCTGCATTTCGGGGTACTTTTCGGGGTGGACCTGGGCGTCCTTCAGCTCTTCGGCGTCGAAAATGTTGAAGTGCACGGCGGCGCCGTTGCCCGCGAAGAAGACCCGCACCAGCTGACGCCAGGCGGCGAGCCCTTCCGCGCCACGCACCGAGCCGGGGTGCATCATCACGTCGAGGGGAAAATCCCCCGGGAAGGAGGCCGCGTCCACGGCGAGCGCGGACTTGATGAGCGCCGTGACGCCGCAGGTGTCCGAACCCATCCGGGGAGAGGCGTTCTTGGACATCTCTTCCCCCGCGAAGCGGCCGTCGGGGGTGGCCCCCGTCTTCGCCCCTTCGTGGATGAACTGTTTGGCGCAGTGGAGCGAGGAGGACCATTTGCCGCCCCGCGAGTTGGGACGGCCGTTGACGTAGCCGCCGACGGTCCGCGAAAGCATCTGCGCGAAACGGTCCACATGAGCGATCCCGTTGCCGTAGCGGTTCCTGAAACCGAGGATCTTCCGGTGGAGCGCTTCGAACCCCTTCCAATTCGCGTTCAACGCATCGGCCATCTCCTCGAGGGTGATCTCCTTTTTCCCGTAGATGAGCTCCTCGACCACGGAAAGGGCGTCGATGGCCGAACCGAATCCGGTGGTGAGCAGAGTGGAACTGTTGCGGTCGCATCCGTCGGCGAAGGCGTCTCGCCCCTTCCGCAAACTGGCGGGGATCGTGGCGGAAAAGACATTGGCGGAATTGAACCGGTCCAGATAGACCTCGAAATCGTTCGCGACTTCGATGTTGGCGTCGATGACCCAATAGAGTTCGCGGATGTAGAGCCGGTAGAAATCGTCGAAGTCCTTCAGCTCCTTCAGAGGCGGCACGGGGACGCCGAGGGGCTTTCCCGTCTGCTTGTCGATGCCGCCGTTGAAGATCAGCTCGAAGGGCTTGAGCATATTCAGATGGCCCACGCCGGTCCCGTTGGAATGAATCTTTCCCCGAGCGGCAAATTCATAGCAGCCGCGGATGTCGCAGGTCCGGGCATCCTCCTCCGTGAACCCGCGGGAGGTCATGATGTGCCGGATCCCCTCCTCCCCCACCAGCACGATGCTCTGGTGGCGGTCGCGGATCAGGGAAAGGACGTAATCGATGAATTCATCGGGCGTATTCTTCGCGATCTTGATCTGGATCTTGGGCGTGGGCAGATGGAGTTTTTCCGCCTCTTCCAGAATGAACCGCGTCATGTGATTGATCTGCGTGGAGCCGTCCGCTTGCGTCCCGCCGAGATAGACGGGCTGGCCCCAGTAGTTGTCGATGGAGCCCCACTGCATGAAGAAGTGGTCGAAAAGCTCCCGCATCTGCGCGTCGGTGAAGGTGCCGTTTTTCAGGTCCCGGTCGTAGAAAGGCGTGAGCCGCCAGTCCAGATTGCCCAGGGAGCGAACCTGCATGTGGTCCATGTGCTCACCGAACATGAAATACATGTAAATGAGCTGAAGCGCATCGAAGAAGTTCCGCGGCGGTCCGTCGTGGAGTCTCTGAAGCGAGGCGGCGACGAAATCGCACCTCTCATCGTGACGGCTCTTCGCCCGTTCGATGAACCGCTCCAGCATCAGCAAGATGGCTTCATAGGTGATCCGGATCCCCTCGAAATAGGCATCCTTCTTTTCATCCAGCGTGCCGTCGGCACGGTGTTTTTCCCGCCATTCCATGGCGTTCCGGAGCAGACCGGGGAACCCCAGACGGAACACTTCGTCCCATTCGGGAACGGAATGGTCGAAGTCGATCCAGATGCAGGAAGCGCCGGAGCTGTTCAACAGCTCCCACAACTCACTCTTGTGCAGCGTGACCCGCTTCCCCAATTGCCCTAGCAGCGCTCCGATAACCCGGGGGGACCGCTTCCAGCAGCCGAAAGCGGGGAAAAAGTCGTGGGAATCCACCTCGATCTGCAGATTTTTCGCGAGGAATTCGAAGGCCCGCGCCTTGATGACCGGGACCGGAGCGTCCATTTCCGCGAAGGAAAGGATCTCCTGCGAAGCGGTCTCCTGATCGAGCCCAGTGGCGGGATCAAAGACGGGCTTCCGAAATTTGTTCCAGAGGTATTCCTCGTCCTGTTTGTAAGTACCGAACAGCATCTTATTTTCTCCTTTATTTCAATGAATTGATGACATCAAGGTCAAAGGAACGCAGCGCTTCGGCGCACTTTTCCAGAGCCTCCTCGTTCGGGGACTCCGCCTCGGGCATGGTGTCGGGATGTCCCACCGCCTTGAACTTCGAGCGGGCCAGCGAATGGTAGGCGAGGAGCCGGACGGCGGAAACGTTCCGGAGCCGGGAGAGGAATTCCCCCGCCCCCCGCAGGTCGGCTTCGTCCATGGTGAGTCCGGGGACCATGACCATGCGGATCTCGATGTTTTTCCCCGTTGCATCGAGCTTCTTCAAGTTTTCGAGGAGCAGATCGTTCCGTGCTCCCGTCAGACGAAGGTGCTTTTCCGGGTCGGCGCACTTGAGGTCGTAGAGGAACATGTCCGTGCAGGGCAGAACGGCTTCGAAGGCGCTCCACGGCACGTTGCCGCAGGTGTCCACGGCGCAGTGGATTTTTTCCCCTTTCATCCGGGCGAGCAGCTCCGCGCAGAACGCGCTCTGGAGCAGGGGCTCCCCGCCGGAAAGGGTGATCCCGCCGCCGTCGGCGTAGAAGATCCGGTCCTCAAGGAGTTTTTCCGCCGCTTCCTCCACGGTCATGCTTTTGCCGAAAAGCTCCAGCGCCTCCGAAGGGCAGACCTCCTCGCATCGGCCGCAGGCTTTGCAGCGGGCGCGGTCGAATTCGTGTTCCCCCGCCGTAATCTTATGACAGGAGCAGAATTTCGCGCACTCCCCGCAGCCGGTGCATTTGGGGTAATGGATCGCCAGCTCCGGTTGCGGCAGACGGCTTTCCGGGTTGTGGCACCAGATGCACCGCAATGAGCAGCCTTTCAGGAACAGGGTCGTCCTGATGCCGGGGCCGTCATGGACGGCGAAGCGTTTGACGTCGATGTAACGGGCACTTGTCAACTTCGAATCCTCCTCATGTTCAGGCGATGGACTCCGCCTGACGGATGAAAGTTTCCTGCGCCTCGGGGGCGAGGTCGGTGAAACGGACGTTCCAGCCGCAGACCCGGACCTGGAGATTGGCGTACTTTTCCGGATGGGCCTGCGCGTCGCGCAGCACCTTCGCGTCGAAGATGTTGAACTGGATCCCGCTGCCCCCGTGGGCGATAAAGGAGCGGATCAGCGAGACGAGGATCTTTATTCCTTCCTCACCCCGGACCGAGGTCGGGTGGAGCATGATGTCCAGACAGGTGCCGCAGGGGAACTGGCGCATGTCCACCTTGAGCACGGAATCCATAAGGCCGGTGATGCCGTTCCGGTCCATGCCGATGCGGGCGTCCATGTTCTTGGACATGGGCTCCCCGGCGAGGCGGCCGGAGGGCAGCGCCCCGATCCGCCGCCCGTTTTCCACCACCATCTGACCGTAGAGGGAGGGGAAGAAAAATCCCCCGCGCCCGTTGGGCGTGTTGAAAAGAAGTTTCGAGACGAAGGCCGCGATCTCCACCGCCAGATCGTCGGTGCGGGGGTCGTTGTTCCCCCACTTGGCGGCATGCCGCAGGACCTCCGCGCGGAGCTTTTCCTCTCCCTGCCAGTTGTCCTTCAAAATCTGCCGCAGCCGGGCGAGGGTGCAGAGCTTCTTTTCGTAGACCAGATAACGGACGGCCTCGAGGGAATCCACCGCGTCGGCGAGGTAGCTTGCGACGCATCCCGTGGTGTTGTAGACCGCCCCGGCGTCGGAGATGTCCCGGCCCTTTTCCACGCAGGAGTCGAAGGTGCCGGAAAGGAGCGGCACCGGGTTGACGTATTTCCACGCGAGGTCGCACAGAACCTGCCCTTCGCGCATAATCCCCGTAACTTTGCGGATCCGGTCAAAATACGCCTCTTTGAAGTCCTCGAAGGAATCGAACTCCCGGCCCGACTCCAGCACCGAAAGGACCATGACGGGAAGGTAAAAATGCGTGGAGCCGGAGCAGGAGATCTCCTTGCCCGCCACCGCGGGTTCGTAACAGCCGATGGGAACGAATTGAGCGGCGTCCTCTGGAGTCCGCCCGTGGCGGATCAGCCCCGCAACCACCACATCGTAGTTGAGGGAAACGATGGCGGTCCGGCCGTCCCGGATGCACTTGGCGTACAGCTCCGCAAAATCCTGCGGCATATCGGTGCGGACCAGCACCGAGAGCTTCGGGTCCACCGTGTTCAACTCGTAATAGACCTCCATCCCGAGGTAGGAAAGCTCGTTGAAATCGGGGCCGAAGCAGAAGTTTTTGCCGAACCGTTTCCCCTGATACCGGGCGTAAAAGGCGATCCAGAAATATTTGATCAGCTCCTTGGCGGACTCGCGGGTCAGCCGTCCGGCCTTCAGATCGTTCCGGTAGAAGTCGATATAGATCTCGTCGAACCGGCCCATGGTCCGGACCTCTTCGCCTGAAAATTCGATGGCGTCGTGGAGCACGTAGGCCAGGGCGAAGGCTTCGTGAAGACTCTGCGGGGCGTGTTCCGCGATCTCCGCGTAGACGAAATTTCCGTTGATCCGGGCGACCCGGCGGCAGAACGCTGCCAAAGCTTTGTAGACCGTGACCACCGCCTTGTGGAAGGGGGAATCCCCCTTTTCCGCCCGTTCGATGAGGCCGGGAAGCCCCAGGCGCATCAAGTTCTTCCAGTCGGGAGCCGTGTGGCTGCGGTCCACCATCCAGCCGATCCCGAGCTGCAAGTCCTTTCCGTCGGTGACGACGCCGGGGATCTTTTTCCGTGCAAGTTGGTATCCTGCGTCCAGATCCTCCTTGAGCAGATCGAAATGGCGGAATTTCCCCGGAAAAGCGTTGAACTTTTCCACCGCGACAGGGGCGTGTTCGAGGATCAGCGCGATGAGAAAGGCGCGCGAAAGGATCCTTTCCTCTTCCGGATTCTCTCTTTTGTGCTTTTCCCACGCTTCCCGGAGCTGAGCTTCATCCCAACAGTCTTCGGAAGAAAAGACCGCGTTTTCGTACTGCTTTTCCAGTTCCGGACGGATCTCGTCGAAAGGCGCGTAGTTCATAACAAATCCTCCTTTTCGAGAAAGTCGATGATCTCATCGGCCAAAAGGATGCTGCCTTCATCGGTGTAATGGACCCAGTCCTGATGGAGAGTTGCGCACCGTTCGGCGGCGAAGCGGCCCAGTTCGTTGATCCTGATTCCCAGCGGAGCCAGAACCTCGCGGGCGATGGCGTTGTATTCTTCGATCTCCTTATTGGAGCGGTAGGCCCAAGTGGCCTGCTCCTCGATCACCGGCGTGGAGGTCGCAAAAACGACTTCCGCACGGGGGAAAAGCTGTTTGATCCGCACGGCGACCCGGACGATCATGGAGCGGTACATGTCGGGGGGCGTGAGGGGCTCCCTGTCGAAGCGGCGGCCGGGCACGTTGACGGGGGTCATGGTCTCGCCGAGGGTTTCTCCATCAGCTCCCGCGTCGCCCACCGCCTGATGCAGAACGTCCCACAACCCGTTGTTCCAGTGGACGAGGTGGATCTCCGGCAGGGAAAGCTCCCCCTTCCAGTTGCTGAGCATACGCAGCGTGTATTGAGCGAAGCGCCCGTTGTCCTCGGAGAAATAAACATTGGCGTGCCCCGCAAGTTTCTCCTTCACGAAGGAGTCATACCCCTTGCGGATGGAGTCGCCCAGAAGAAGCAGATTTTTCATTTTCCTCATCCTCGAGTGCTGTGTTTTCAAATTATATCAGATTTTCCTTTTCGAGAAAATCGACGATCTCGGAGGCGAGCAGGCTGTTGCCCTCGGCGTTGTAGTGGACCCAATCCCCTTCGGGGTGGAGGTGGCGGCACTTTTGCATCGCGAAGTACCCGAGTTCATTGATCCGGACGCCGAGGGGAATGAGCGTTTCCCGGGCAACGCAGTTGTAGCTTTCGATCTCGGCGTTGGAACGGTAGGCCCCCTGCGCCATTTCTTCTATCACGTGGGTCGTCGTGGCGAAAACGACCTCCGCACCGGGAAAAAGCTGACGGATCCGGGTCAAAACCCGCACCAGCATGTAGCGGTAGATTTCCGGCGGGGTCAGCGGGTCTTCGTCGAAGTGAAGTCCGCCCGGCACGTTGGCAGGAGAAAAGGTTTCCCCCGCCTTTTCGGGGGGACAGCCCGCAATGCAGGAATTGAGGTGCATGCAGTCCCATAGACCGTTGTTCCAATGGACAAGTTGGATCTCAGGCCAGGAAAGCTGCTTCTTCCAGTCGGAAAGGGTCCGCAACGTGTACTGGGCAAAGCGCCCGTTGTCCTCGGAAAAATAAACGTTGGCGCGGTTGGCAAGTTTTTCCTTCACATAGGAGTCATACCCCATGCGGATGGAGTCGCCCAAAAGAAGAATGTTTTTCATGAAAGGTCTCCTTTTCGACAGATGAACTGCCGGTACGCCTCGAAGTAACGGCGGCCGAGTTCGTGCTGGGAGTCCGTGTCGTAATGCAGATTGTCGCCCCGGTGGGTCAGGTCCTTGGTGCGGACGCAGAGGAAAGAGGGCTCCTCCGCCGCCAGCGTTTCCAGAGCATCGTCAACGATACCGATGTGAGAAGCGATGCGCTCCGGGTAGAAAGAGGCCATGTCGCCCGCGATGAAGGGGACTTCGGGGCCGAGGTTCAAATCATGCCGAAAATTCCGGACCACGGTCCGGAGCTTTTCCGTGTAGTTTTCGGTCTGCTTCCCGGCGTCGTTTTCGCCCTGATGCCAGAGGACGGCGACGATCCTGCCCGTCTTCTGCGCTTCGCGGGCCTTGCGAACCGCGTTGTCGTAGGGGAAATTGCCGGAGTCCCAGTCGTCCACGCCGCCGGGCATCCACGCGGCGATGGAGGTGCCGCCGACCGCGCAGGGGATCAGCCCCACGGTTTTGCCCGGCTCCGCTTCGGCGAGGAGCCGCCCGAAGGTCCGTCCGGGCCCCACGCCGCAGACTTTCCAGCCGCCCTGCGGCAGCACCGTCTCGAAGGGATCATCGCCGACGATCTTCTCGCCGGATGCACTGAACGTGCCCACGAACTTCCGGTCCTTCGTGGCAGGTTCCACGGCGGGCTGCCACGCGAAATCGGGGCGGATCATCAGCAGACGCGGAACCTCCGTCAGATCCTCCGGTCCGGCATAGCCCCGGCCCGCCATGTTGGATTGGCCGACGAGCAAGACCAGCAGTTTTTCCGGGTCCTTCCGGCACACTACCCATTCGGATTCATTCATAAGGCGTGACTCCTTCATACCTTGTACGGTGTCTAATATACCACGCCCTGCGGCTTTTGTGAATGGCAAAATCTTTCAAAAACATACCATTTTGTGATTGACTTTACCATGAAACGGGGATATATTTCGTGCAGGCAAAAAAGGGGACGTGCAAATGAACATCACCAACCGGGGCGACATCATCGGCGCTTTCAACGGAGCGCGTTTTCTCATGCGGCACTATGCGAAGGGCTTCTGGCCCACGGCGAGGCCGGACATGAACACCATGGCGGTGAACCGGATCTTCGTTCCCCTGGAAAATCCTTCCGGAGCGGAAAACTTCATCGCCGAAAAGGGCGCCGTTCACGAACTGCGTCCGGGATTTCTCTATTTCGTGCCCGCCTTCCTGCCGACGCGCTTCCGTCTGGACGATCACTTGCTTTTCCTCTCGCTTCAGACCAACGTGGAGATCTTCCCCGGTGTGGAACTTTTTTCCGGCTGTCCCCGGATGGCGGTGATCCCCCTCCCGGAGGAGGCGCGAGGTTTGCTGGAACTCGTCGATTCACCTCCGGAAAAGCTGTTTCTGGATGCGCTCCGGGCGGGAAGTCTCCTTTTCCGGCTCCAGATCGCCCTGCTGGAACGGTACAAAGCAGAGGATTTCCGTGCGCCCCTGACCCTGCGCCGGTACGCTTCGCTGACGGAGTTTCTGACGGAAAAGGGCAACGCCCGCACCTCGGCGGAGGAGCTGGCCCGTTTCCGCGGGGAGTCCCGCGAACACTTCACGCGGCATTTCACCTCCTGCACCGGGATCACGCCGAAACAGTTCATCGACCGCTTCGTCATCAGCAAGTGTCTGGACCTGCTGGACAGGGGACTATCGGTAAAGGAGACCGCCGCGGCCATGAAGTTCAGCAGCGAATTCGCCTTTTCCCGCTATTTCAAGCGGAACATGGGGGAATCTCCCCGCGCCTGGATGGCCCGCAAACGCCCCCGTCCCCCCGTCCGGGAGGCCCTCCCCCGCGGGTAAGAGCGCCCTCGGGCAGACGCCGATTTACCAGGCGGACGGCTTTGTAATGGCAGTGCCGGGAATAGAGGTCGGCAACTGCGACACGGAGAGAAGAGTCTCGCGAATCGGTTTCCGAAAGTGGGCTATTTTCGCCAGAACCTGCGACGGATGTTGCTTGCCCGTCACCATCCATCCGATCAGTTTGTTCCGCTCTTTGGCCAATCGCATCGCTTCCGCCAAGTCACTGTCGTTGCTCACCACAACGGCACAATCGTAACTATCGAGCCATGCGTCATTCAGCAGATGCACGGCCAAATTGACATCGGTGCCTTTTTCCTCGGTAAGCGTCACCTTTGCCCAACCTGTCGCCGGCGGAGCGTAAGGGCGCATGGCAGTATGCGAAAGGAAGTGACCGAAAACAATCTCCACCTGAGGCCGATAAGCACTCAAAGCCCTCAAGTAGACATCCTGCCGCCTGGGCGCATCGGGATCGTTGTTCCGGGCATCGATCCGTGCGGTAAAAAACTTGACCTTGGTTATTTCGTGCCTGTCGGCGGGCAGTAAAAGTTCCGCCATCCTGTAAAGATCAAGCCATTTGTACGGAGTATCCTTCTAACACCGATAATACAAATTGAAGCCGTCGATGTAGACGCAGGTGCGTAATTTCATATTTCTCCGGAAAAAAACAGGGGGCCTTTCAGCCCCCGTACCCAAAGCCGAAGGCAGTGGGGTGGTATTGCACAAAAGAAACGACGTTTTCCACGAAGCGCCCGATTCTGTTACCCAATATACACGGGATTTGTCAAATTGTCAAGCCCAGTTTTAACGATTCTTCAAAAAAAAGTACTCGCCTGGCATGGCTCCTACGTTTCTCGCAAAGCCCCCGCACGGTCTATTTTTCCGGAGAAGCGGGCAGAGCGGCGGCCCGTTTCGGGTCGAGAAGAGCTTTCTTCTCCTCCTCTTTTGCGTTGCGGAAGAAATAGGCGAGCTCCGCATCGGAGCGCTCTTTGAGAAGTTCCTTCAGCGCTGCGGCCACCTCTTTCTGCTGCTGCGCCAGAGCGTGCAGCGACCATTCCGCCGAACGGGCGGTGAGGTCGATCCGTTTTTTGTCGGCAGATTTCACCGGAGACAGAGCCAAGTCGAGGACCCGCTTCACGTGCCCGGGCTTCCCCGTGGCGAAGAAACGCCCCCAGGAAAAATCCGGATTGACGCAGGAAAACTGGTTGACCTGAATGAAGGTGGGCACGTTACGAATACCGATCTTTTTGACTAATTCCTGATGCCCCGGTGCGGCGGCAGTCAGAAACAAGGCCAAATAACTACGCCACTGACTGTTTTTGAATTTCAGGATCGTTTCGCTCCATTCGGGCACCCTGGCGGAATTTGCGAGGCAAATTTCAAAGAAGAAGCCGCAGATAGGCGCGGCGGCGCCCTCGCTGAACCGGGCGGAATCGAGGTCCTTCAGAAATCCCGTCACCTTTTCCGGGACAGGCTTCCGATGGTAATTCATCATAAACTCGTTCAAAGCGTTTTCCTTCGGACCGGGCCGACCTGCTCCAAACAGAGCGCCGCAGACCATACAGACAAGAAACACGTGCGCGATCTTCATGATCTTTTTCTCCTTTTCTTTTCAGCAGCTTTTCAGCGCCAACGTCTCGCCTTTTTTCAAGAATACTCTGATCTTGCCGCCGGGGAGCTGTTCCGCCTTGCCGGGCAGGAGCCACGCCTTTTCGGGCGGAGGCAGTTTCAGGAACAGCGTGTTGTCCCGCGTGGCGGCGATCTCGAGCTCAAAGCACTTGCCCCGGTCGAAGCGGCAACTGACCCGGAACCCGCCGGGGGCGGGCATGGCGCGGACACTCGAATCGTGCCACCTTTTCGGGATTCCCGCCCCCACGTGGAGCACCCCCCGGCGGCTCTGGACGAACATGTCCTGAATGGCGGCCACGCTGCCCATGGCCCCGTCCATCTGCATGATCTCGCGTCTGCCCCATTCGCCCATGAGGGTGAAACCTTTATATGTGCTGTCGTGGAGCGTGCCGCCCCCTTCGTTGGTGAAGGTGTGCTTGAAGATCTCCAGCATCAGCTCCGCCGACTCGGGGCCGTCGAGACGGCTGTGGAGCATGGAGGCCCAGGGCATGCTCCAGCCGGACCACTGGCCCATGCCCCGGTCGATCCAGCGCCGCCGGGTGTTGGCGATGATCTCCGCCCATGCGGGGTCCTCCAAATCTATCGTGTCGAAAGGACAGATCCCCGCCAGATGGGAGTGGTGACGGTGGCTTTCCTCCAGCACCACGCCCCGCCAGAGGCCGATCTCGGGACCGCCCTCCTGCCAGACGATGCGGGGGTCGGCTTCGGGCTCCTTGTCGCCGCAAATGCAGGCGGCGGGGAGTTTGTCCAGCACCTCCTGCCAGAAAGGATCGCACGCTTCGCCCAGGATCCCCGCGGCGGCGATGAGATTTTCCGCCAGACGGCGGATCGCCGCCAGCTGGAAGCTGGAGTTCGCCCCCCAGGCATTCATGGCCGAGCCCCGGTATTCGGGGGAAATGCTCACGGGGAGTTCCAGAGCGCCGTCTTCTTTGCGGACGAGCATTTCCTGAAAGACCCGCATGACGCCCTTCATGAAATCGAAGACGACCTCGCGAAGATACTTTTCGTCGCTGTAGTAGTCGCAGTAGTCGTACATCATCTGGACCATCCACGCGGCGCAGGCATGGTCGATGCACCCGGCCCAGAAGCCCCCCATGCAGGTGCCCCGGTCGTCCACGGCGTGGGGGAGCATGATCCCGTCGTCGATGCCGACGAAATACTTGGCGTTCCGCCGGAGTTTCGGCAGCCAGTCGGTCAGCATCTTGAAGACGGGTTTCAGGTTCTCCGGCCGGTTGGCCCGGAAGGCGGGCCAGTAGCACATTTCGATGTTGATGTTGAAATGGTAATCCCCGGACCAGGGAGGGAAGCCGTCGTCCTCGAGCCAGGGGCCCTGCAGTCCCGCGGGCCAGCCGGAAGGATCGGTCATGGCGCCGAACTTGTAAAGGCCGTAGAAGTAGAGCTCCTCCAGATCGGGGTTGTCGAGGCGCGTTTCGGGGACGCTCTGCCAGTAGGCGTTCCACCAGCGCGTGTTCTCCTTTTCGAGGGCTCCCCAGTCGAGGGGGGCGGAGCCGAGGAATTCCCTTTTCAGGACTTCCATATCCCGATTCCGGGCAAAGCGGAAGGAAAGTTCGTTCCCCCTGCGGGAACAGAACAGCCCGAAACCTTCGTCCGCGGGCAAAGCATTGACGAAGCCCTCCCCGTCGGGCCGGGAGATCCGCTCGGGGGCGGGGATGGAGACGCTTTCGAGGGCCCCCTTGCTCAAAGTCCAGGAGTCTTTTATTTCAAAGGAATCTATTTTCCCCCGGCAGATGAGTTCGCCTTTCCGCTCCATGTCGAGCCGGAATTCGAGTTTTTCTTCTTCTCCGCCGGGCCCGGCGCAGAAGACCGAGAGCAGCCCGTCCGTGACCCGGAGTTCGAAGCGCCTGAGGGTCCGGCCGGCCTTGAGGCGGAGCACCGCCCGCCCCACGGGGATCAGGGAGGGCCGCCGGGGCTGGCCGGGAACATCCTCGGTGTCCGCCCGGAACATTTCCTTTATGGCATCGACGTCATTCCGCAGCAAAGCGGCGTGGATATCCTCAAGATTCTGCTTCGGCGACCACTCCATGCCGCCCCGGTGATCCCACAGCGCGGAACAGCCGAAGGAGACGTTGAGCGTGTCTTCGCCGCCCCACACCAGGACGCCCAGATAACTGTTGCCGAGGACCGCCCCGGTCTGGATCCGGGGAAGAGGGAACTCCCTTGAGACGATGTATTGCCGCATGATGGATCTGCCTTTCGCAAATGGAAAACGTTGGAAAAATCGGAATTTTCCGGACGCGTCATAACATACACCCACCCCCGGAATAATTCAAGTTTTCCCGACATTCCGCTCCGATTTTCCAGTTTTTTCCGGAAAAAAACGTTTTTTTCCCGTTTTTCCCCTTGCAATTGCGCCGCGAAACGATTATATTATGCCCGCAAGGGAGGGAAACGGTTTCTCTTCCCACAACCAAAAAAAGGAAAAGAAAAGATGAAGCAGGTTGTTTTCAGTCTCGGTCTCCTCGTGGTCGCGGTCATGCTCGCCGGTTGCGCCGGTGTTGCCACCCAGAACGGCGGCGTTGCCCTTCCCACCGGTCCCGGAGCCAACTTCTACAGCGATTTCAAGGCCAATGCCATGCTGAACGCTCCCACCACCGGCACGATCGTCAAGAAGAACGTCACCGCCACCGCCACCCTCGAGAGCTATTTCGGCGTTGTCTGCCTGGGCGATGCCTCCTATGCCACCCTGAAGGCCGCCGCTCTGAAGCAGGCCGCCGGCGCCAAGGATCTGATGAACGTCAAGATGGACTATGCCATGAAGAACATCTGCGGCATCAACACCGTCACCGTCACCATGACTGCCGACGCCATCAAGTAATTGATCCGTTGTACCGGGAAAGCCGCGGGCGAAAGTCTGCGG
>JAFSYV010000096.1 GCA_017443585.1 Lentisphaeria bacterium
CCAAGACCGCCGCCCCCGGTGCGAAGAAGGGCGCAAAAACCGCCAAAGCGGCCAAAAAATTCAAAGTCGCCATCATCGGTCTGGACACCAGCCATTCCGTCGCGCTTCCTCAGCTGATGCAGGATCCCGCCACCCCCGCCGAGCAGCGGATCTCCGGTCTGGTGGCCACCCGGGCGCTGCGCTTTCCTTCCGCCTTCCAGAGCGAAGCGGGACAGGACGACCGGCAGAAGACCCTCGAATCCATCGGCGTCAAGGTCACCCGTGACTTCGACAAGGCCGTCGCCGACTGCGACGCCCTGATGCTCGAGATCAACGATCCCGCGCTCCATCTGGAATACTTCGAAAAGTGCGCCGCGTTGGGCAAGCCCATCTTCCTCGACAAGCCCTTCGCCGACAACTGGACCAACACCCTCAAAATAGTGGACATCGCCAGAAAGAACAACGTCCGCTTCTTCACCTCCTCCTCGCTCCGCTTCGACGCCGACTTCAGCGCCGCCGTCAGGGAGTGGGGCAAGGCCAACTCCGCCACCATCTGGGGTCCCGTGGGCAAGGCTCCCGCCGGCTCCTCGGTGGTCTGGTACGGCTGCCACACCGTGGAGATGCTGGAAACGGTCATGGGCCGGGGCGCCGTGGCGGTCACCGCCTGCAATGACCGGGACGGCTACGTCTTCCACGTGGTCTACGGCGACGGCCGCCGGGGCGTGGTGGATATGTCCAGCACCAACTGGAAGTACGGCGCCTGCATCCGTCATGCGGAATCCGGCACCCTCAAGTTCGCCGAATGCACCTGCCGCATCCCCTTCTACTGCATGCTCCTCAAGGAGATCGTGAAGTTCCTCAAGGGCGGCCAGCCCGTCTCCCTCGAGGACTCCCTCGAAACCATGGCCGTGCTGGACGCCTGCGACCGGGCCGCCCGCAGCGGCAAGACCGAACCGGTCTACCACATCTGAAGCGGTTTTCCCCGTACAAAAGCCGCCGCGAGCCCCTGCGGGACCGCGGCGGTCTTTTTTTCGTCCCCTTGACATTCCTTTCCCGGACATGTATATTAACCGGCGAGGCCATGAAAAGGAGATCATCATGAAAAAAATGCTGCTGCTGTGTCTGTTTTCCGGCGGACTCCTCGCCGCCGCAACATTCGACAAGGGGGGCGTCGCCTTCGATTTCGCCAAATTTTCCGCCGAACGCTTCAAGGCGGCGGAGCTTCCCCGGAACAACCTCATCACCAACGCCGACGGCAGAGCCGTCGAAGGCAAGTACGATCCTCTGAGGTGGCGGGGCTCCTACTGCTACATCCACTCCGGGGCCATCCCCGACAAGGATCCCCGCCGGGAGCGGGTCAAGAAGACGGTCCGCTGGTCCATCGAAGACGGGGTCTTCACCGTGGTCAAGCCGAATTCCCTCAAAGAGTTTCTGCCGCCGGAACTTCTGAAGTCCACCTCGGGGGGCTGGTACAAAAGCGTAAATCTGCCCCATGACAAAGGGGGCATCTGCCGCGTGGAGCTCCGCTACCGGACGCAGATCGAAGGCGCGGGCGGCGTCTGTCTCATCGCCAGCGGCTACGACCGGCCCGCGGGGAAATGGGGCAAGGCCAAACGCTTCTTCTTCAAGGTCTACCGGCTCATCCCCGCGGGGGAGTGGACCGACGGCTTCAAGGAGATCGAGATCCCGCCGGGCTGCGTCTCGCTGCAGCTGGCCTTCCGCATGGACGGGCTGGGCAAGATGGAGTTCCGCAATCCCTCGGCCGTGATGAAGGAGCGGACCGCTCCCCGTGAAAAGCTGACGCTGAAACTCACGCCCATGGGATTTCTCGACCGGACCTTCGTCCTGGCTCAGGGGATTCCCGTGACCATGTGCTTCATGTGGAAACGCAACGGCGCCCCGGCGGAGGCCGCTCTGGAGGCCCCGGTCCTGGTCGTGCGGCTGCCGCGGGAGATCGCCTATCACGGGTCGGCGCTCCTGAAGTGTCTGGAGAAAAAAGAGCTCCCCGGCGGGATCGAATACCGCATCGACCTGCGGGGCGTTAAGCGCCGCCCGGCCCGGATGGACTCCTTCGACGCCTATCTGATCCATCCCCTGCTGCTGACCACCGACGCCCCGGCCGGGACGCGGCTCGAAAAGGGCACGGCGTGGGTGGAGGAAAAGGGCAGGCGCATTTCCAACGAGGAAACCTTTTCTTTGAAAGTCATCCCCGCTTTCCAAGCGACGGCGCCCCGGCTCTTCACCCTCGGATTCCACGGCGGCGGCGTCTACATGCAGCACAAAGGCAAAAGCATCGACATCTGCGCCGAAACCATGAAGGCGGCGGGAGTGGGCTGGATCATTTCCGGCAACCGCGACGCCTTCCCCGCGTGGCGGCGGGCAGGGGTGAGATACATCACGCCGGAACTTTTCTACGTGGCCGACGGCTACAAGATCGGCATGCCGCAGAAACGGCCTGAAGCGGACAAATACCGCTTCACGGGGGATTCCAACGCCAAACTCCTCGGCGAGGCGACCTGCCCCTCCGCGGTCTACGAGAAGCGCCCCTACTTCATGAACTCCACCGTTCCCTACATTCGCGAGGCCCTGAAAGGCGCGGACGGGCTCTGGGCCAACTGGGAGCCCTACGCCTTCGCCGGACGGGGCTGTTTCTGCGACACCTGCCGCCGGAAGTTCGCCGAGTTCGTCGGCGTTTCCGAGGAGCAGATGAAAAAGGAGTGGCCACGGGAACTGGCACCGGGCCGGAAATACCATAAGCAGGCCGTCCGGTTCCGCAGTCTGGAACACGCCAAACTCATGCGCACCATAAACGAAACAGTGACCGCCGCCACGGGGGGAGAAAAATCTCTGGGCTTCATCCCCGGCGTCCAGGTGGACGACATGAGCTCCACGTGGAGAGAGCACAAATTCGATGCGGAAAACCACCCCATCGACTACGCAAGCTCCTTCAAATGGATCGACCCATGGGGCCCCTACTCCCACTGGGACGCGGCGGTGAATCCCTACATTTACAGCAAGATCTTCAGTCTGCGCATCTTCACCAAGGCGCGCGAGGTGCGTCTCGCGGTGAACAAAGACTATCCCCTGCCCCATCGCCCGAAACTGCTGGCCTTCCCTCACGGCCATCAGGGCACCTCGCGCCTCACCCATCCCGAATCCCTGAAGCTGGACATCCTGACCTACTTCTTCAACGGCTGGGAGGCGGCCACGGTCTACTACTTCCCCCGGGGCTACGACGCCCGCTGGTGGCGGGCCTTCGCCGAGGCCGCCACGGTGACGGCCCGGTACGAGGACTACGTCTTCAACGGCAAGCGGGCCGATGAAAGGATCAGCCTCTCGCCGCTTCAGCCCTTCGCCTCGGAAACGGTCATCACGGACCACCTGCTGGGACGGCGGCGGAAGTTTTCGCTCCTCCAGCACACCGCCTGGGAAAAGGGCGATTCTCTGATCGCGGCCGTGTTCGACTTCTGGTATCACGGCGAAGTTTTCTTCACCTGCAAAGCCAAGGGCCTTGCGCCGGAAAGACGCTACACCGTCACGGCGAACGGAGTCCGCTTCGCCGATGCGCAGGGGAAAAACTTTACCGGGAGGGACCTTGCTTCCGGCGTCACGCTCCACGCGGGGGCCGTCCGCTGCGTCGTCTACGAAATCGCGCCCGAGAAAGCGTCGGACAAAGCTCTGCCCGCGCTGAGGCCTGCCGACGTGGAAAAACTCCGGCAGGCCGCCTTGCCCGCGCTGCGCAAGGCCAAGGCCGTGGACGACCTGTACGAAAAGAACAACAGTTTTCAGGAGTCGGAGCTGAAAGTCCTTTCCAATGCGGGGATCGCCGGGCTTTTCGACAAAGCCAAAGGGCTCCACACCTTCAGAAGCGGAGAAATGTCCGCCGTGGTGCACGTGCCGTCCTGTTCCGTCATCTCGTGGGAAAGCGGCAGTAAGAAACTCATCAGCGGAGGCCGGGGCGCCGGCGCCGCCGGCGCCGCCTTCTGGACGCCGACCGTCTCCCTTTTCCGCGACGGCTTCGTGGTGGAACAGCGGAAGATCCCCGGAGGCATCGAGCTCGTCGGCAGAAGAACGGTCAAAAGCAATGAACAGCCCGCGCTGGCGGAGCTCCGGGTCGTCCAGACGATCCGCTTCACGGACGGTCTGAACAGGATCGCCGTCGCCACCACGCTGGTGAACGGTTCCGACAAAACCGTCTCCTTCGGGTTCCGTTCCAACTGCGTGCCCGCGGCCCCCGGCCTTGAGGGGGGCTTCACGCAAATCGCGGCCGGCGGCAAGGCGTTCCGGCTCGAACGTGACAACTCCCGCCACATCTACACCACGGGGGCCGACGGCCAATTCGAAAGCGCCGCCCGCAAACTTTTCGAAGTCGTCAAGCCCACGGGGCGGATCGACGCCGCGCCGGTATGGTTCATTTCGCCCGGCGTCCGCCTCAGGATGACTTTCGCCCCCGCAAAGGAGCTGGCGGGTGTCGCCTGCTGGGACAGCGGCAACATGCAGGCCCCCACCTTCGAACCCTGTTTCAAGCAAGTTTCCCTCGGCAAGGGGAAAGAGGTCACCTATTCGAGCGTCTTTTCTCTGGAATAGCAAGCAGCGTTTTTTTATTCTCCGGCCGCCCCTTGACATAGTTGCGGGGGAGCGGTATATTATGTGCGGAAAACATCAATATCATCGAAAAACGAACCCGAAGGAAACACCATGAAGGAACGATACCTGAAATTCCGCGCCGCCGTGGACGCGGACCGGATGCTCGCCAACTGCGAATCATTGCTCAAGTTGGAACTGGGCCAGACCGTTTCGTGCTGGCACGCGTCGGCGGAACGGGCGCTGGAACTGCTCAAGGAAAACAACATCCCCAACGCGGAAAAGATCACCTTCCCCGCCGACGGCAAGACCGCCTATCAGGACAAGATCACTCCCCTGGGCTGGGAGGCGACGACGGGCAGACTCACCGTCCTCAAGGGCGCGGGCATCGAGCCCGGATTCGTGGCCGCCGACTATCAGCGCCACCCCTTCCACCTCATCAAAGGCTCCACCGCCACGGAGCCCGGCGGCCGGATCATGCGGCTCATCACCGAGGAGCAGATGCTCGCCGGGGCCGATCCCCACGACGCGCTGGTGCTCATCCCGCCCCCGGCCCACGTTTCCAAGTTCAATGACGCCAAGTTCCGCCGCTATCTGGATCTGGGCGCCGTGGGCGTGGTCACGGATTACACCAAGAACGCCGCGGAGGCCCCGGACACCCTCTGCTGGTGCAACGCTTTCACCGAAGGCTCCAACTGGCACACCGTGGCGGGGGAGCGGGATTACATCAACTTCTGCGTGACGCCCCGCACGGGCCAGCTCCTCCGGGACAGCTGCGCCAACGGCGAAGTGCTCATCAAGGTGGAGTCCGACGGCCGGAGATTCGAAGACACGGTCGACGTGGTCACCGCCATGGTCCCCGGACGGCGGAAAGAAGAATTCTGGATCTTCGCTCATCTTTACGAACCCCTTTCCAACGACAACTCCGCCGGGGTGGCGGCGGCCATCGAAACAGCGAGGCTCATCATGGCGCAGGGGAGCCAGCAGTTCTCGCTCCGGGTGATTTTCGGGCTGGAACACTACGGATTCGCCGCCTACGCCTCCACCCGGGGCGACGACCTCCGCACGCAGGTGCTGGGGGGCATCGACTGCGACGCGATGTATTTGCGCAGTGAATGGGGCATCGACTTCCGCGTGGCCGGGCCCGCCGTGCCCTTCTGCGGGAACCGGCTCTTCCGGCTCCTCGCCGACGAAGTGAAGGGTCTCCCCGGCGTCCCGGCGATCACCTTCCGCAACAGCTTCCCCACCATGTACGAGGACGACTCCTTTTTGAGCGACTCCACCACGGGCGTCCCCACCTTGTGGCCCATCCGCACGGGGCACAGCTTCTGGCACAACTCCCGCCAGACCATGGACTACATCGAAAAGGAGGCCTACGCAACGGGCGTCGCATTGCAGGCGGCCGTGACTCAGGCGATCCTCTCGCCCGACGAAGGTCTGCTGAAGAAAGCCCTGCCTCCTGCGCTGGAGGAACTCCGGGCCGAAGTCCCCCGCTGCGTGGGCGACGCCCGTGAACACCTCGCTTACCGTTACGAAGTCCTCGCCAATGACCTGCGGAACTTCGGCCGTGCCCTTCCGCCCGAAGCCGTCATGCCCGCGCTGAAAGAACTCGAGGCGGAGTATGCCCGCTGTCAGGCTCAGCTCGCGCCTTCTCAGCGGCCCGCATCCAAATGGCTGGATTACGCCGCGCAAATCACCCCCTCGCGCCTCACCACGGGGCTGCCCTACGATCTGGCCGAACTTCCCATCGCCAAGCGGAAAAACCTGCCGGGGCGGGTCCTCTACTCCCCCCTGAGCGCCATTCTGGCCGACATGGACGGGAAGCGGGATCTCGCGGCCATCTTCCGCCGCGTGGAGCACGAACTCTGCCGCCTCATGGAGGAAAAAGAGCTCAAGACCATGCTTCAGGCGGTCTTCTTCCTCGCCCGCGCAGGGTATGTTTCCCTCAACGGCTTCAAGGGCTTCGGCAAGGATGAGATCGTGCAGGTCCTGCGCGACGCGGGCATAAGAAAGGGGGATTTTCTGCTCTTCCACTCCTCCCTTTCCGCCTTCGGGCTCATCGACGGCGGCCCGGGGACGGTCATCGCCGCGCTCCGGGAGGTGCTGGGGGAGGAGGGAAGTTTCCTGCTCCCGGCGCTCACCAACTGCTTCGTCTTTCTCGGAGGCCCCGGAGCTTCCATCAAATTTCAGCCCTTCGACCCGAAAAATTACGCCGCCATCTGGACGGGCTCCCTGCCCCGCTATTTTCTGGAACACTTCCCGGAAGCGCCCGACAGCGGCCACTACACCCACCGCTGGTGCGGCATGGGGCCTCTCGCCGCCGAGGCCTGCGCCCGTGTGAAGCCCGACGATCCCCCCGTGGGGCCCGATTCGCCGCCGGCCTTCGCCGCCCGGCACAAGGCGAAGATCGTCCACTTCGGCAACTCCATTTCCTCCACTACCTATCTGCACTGTCTGGAGGACATCTTCGACCTGCCGGGGGTGGAAAGCTCCTTCGTCAAGATCAAACGGGGGAGCGGCTGGGAGTACAAAGAAGTTCCCCGCAACCTGCCGGGACACCGGGATTTCTACCGGAACGACGCCGAAGAGTGCAAGTTCTTCAAGGCCGCCGTCGCCCGGGGTCTGGAGATCCGCCGGAAGGACCTGGGCCCCGGGACAGTCAAGGTCATGGAGCTGGAACAGCTGGAACGCATCGGGACGGAGCTCGTGAAGGAGGATCCCTTCATCTTCCTCTGCGACTCCCCGCAGTGCCTCTCCTGCCGGAGATTGGAAAGAAGCTGGAAGAAAAACTGAAAAAAAGTGCTTGCATTTTCCGCGAGTGTGTGGTATAATTAAGGGGAGTGACGGTAAAAACAACGCAAATCGGGGAAACGATATGAAGAAACGCGCGCCTTTCACGCTGATCGAACTTCTGGTGGTCATCGCCATCATAGCGATCCTGGCCTCCATGCTGCTGCCCGCCTTGCAGCAGGCCAGGGAGCGGGGACAGATCACCACCTGCCTGAACAACCTCAAGAGCTGCGGCATCTACGCGTTGCAGTACGTGGAGGAGAACCGGGGCTGCGCCCCCGGCGGGCGGCACGTTTCCAACACGCCCTACTCCGGCTTCGCCACGGAGGGGCTGGGGTCGTGGTTCAATCTGCTGGCGCCTTACGCCGGATTCGAAAAATTCGGCTTCTACCGGATCAGCACGGTCAAGGGAAAACTCGTCCCGCAGACAAAGCCCTGCGTCTTTTCCTGCGCGGGCAAGAAGGCCAAGGACATAACCGCCTACGGGGCGAAGATCGACTTTTCCATCGTCCTCAACTCCGCGGGCCCCTACGATCCCGGTCCTTCCGGATACAGGAATCTCAACTGGCTCAAGATGCGCAACCCCGCCAAGAGGGGGTGGCATGTGGACACCCGGTCCAAGGTCAACTCCCCCATGGTGAGCAACATGAACCCCGGAACCAACTACGACGGGCTCTACTTCCCCCACTTCAACGGCGCGAAGACCCCCGTCAACCACATGGACGGCCACGTGGCCGTCTACTCTTCCCCGTATCTGGGCCAGATGCACTCCTCGAAGACCACCTATCCCTACAAGTACGGCCTCTTCTATTACTACTACTGAAAGGTACGCCATGAAAAAAAGATTTGCCCTGCCCTGCTCCGCGCATCTTGCCGGAGCTTTTTTTGTTTTTCTCGCCCTGAGCCTTCCCCTCGGCGGGCTCGAGATCGGGACGAAGGAGTTTTCCGCCGACATTTCCGAAAAGGGGGGCGCATTGAAGGCCCTGACTCTGAGGGGAAAGATGCTGGTCACGCCGGGACAGCTTTCCGTCACCGACTACCCCCACTCAGGACAGGGGAATTTCGTCACCATGGAGGATTTCAGCGGAAACGTCTTCACCTTGACACGGGAAAACAAAAACACCGTCACGGCCAAAGTCCGGGGGCAGCGGGCCTTCCCCGAACTGGAGATGGAAAAGCGCTACGTCATCGATCCGGAACTCAAGACTTTGACGGTCACCTGGACTTTGCGGAACGCCTCGGCGGAAACTTTGAAGATCGCCCACTGGACCAAGACCTTCTGCCGCCGGGACGACGCGCTCGGGACTCCCGTCAACGAGGTGCTCTTCCCTGCGGCGAAAGGCACGGAACGCCATCAGCACCGGCTGGGCTCCAAGTGGATGTTCTCGCCCCCTCAATGCTGGATGGCCATCTACGGGACGGCGGACAAAACGGGGCTCATCATGGAGACGCCCCGGAAGTGCACTTCGGCGGCCTTCGTCTGGTTCAGCGGCTCGGGACGGCCCCTTTCGACCATGGAGTTCTTCACCAATGAGTTCACCCTGCCGCCGGGCGGAACACGGCAATTTTCCATGATCCTGCACGTTTCGGAGGATGTGCCGAAGCTCGCCCGGAACTTCGACGCCCCCGCCGTGCCGAACAAGCTGCCCGGCTCCCGGCTGGCCCTCAAAGTGGCGAAAAAGGTGAACACCATCAGGGTCGCGACGCCGAAGTATGCCAAATTGACCCGGCCGGGGAGTTTCACCTTCACCATCCCCAGACAGCAGCTGCCCTCGCTCCGCGCCGTCGCCGTGGAAGAGGGGTACGACCTGAAGAAGCTCCGCCTTACCCCCGCCCTGCCCTTCCGGGTGGAGGGCCGCCGGGTGCTGATCGCCGTCCCCGGCCTGCCGGGGGGCAACTTCAGTCATCTCATTTTCCGCAACGGGCACATCTTCCCCCGCTACGCCAAAGATCCAAAGGATCTGGGCCCCGATTCCGTCGCCGTGGCCCTTTCCTTCGACGGCAATGGCGTCCCCTCTTCGGAAGCTCAGGGCGAAGCCGGCGTGGCCCCCAACGGCTCCTTCGAAACGGTCCTCCCCAACAAAAACTGGCCCGCGGGCTACCCCTTTTCCGAACTTTCTTTGAAGCGGGGACAGGACATCAGATACGTCGCGCAGGACGCCCCCCACGGGAAACACTATCTGCAAGCTCATTTCATCAAGTCCAAGTGGGGCCGTCCGGAGCTCCGGGCCGAATTCCGCGCCGAACCGGGGATGGAGTACACCTTGAGCGCCCTGGTCCGCTTCGAACTCCCGGTGAAGGCGTGGGGATCGGTGCAGATCCGCTTCTACGACGCCGGGTGGAAGCCCCTTGCTTCCGCGCAAAACGTGCTCTTCGGCACCAAAGACAGCACCCCGTGGCGGGAGATCCGGGGCAAGGTCATCGCTCCGGAAAAGGCCTTCTTCGGGCGGATGACCTTCAATATCCACCGCGTCGGCGAAACGGTGAGCGTGGACAAGATCGCCATCGTGCCCGCGGACTACAAGACGAAAGTTCCGGACGCGCTGCAAATTTACCGCAAACGGTTGAAAGAGGGGTGGATCCCCTCACTCGACACGGCGGAACAGCTGGATCCTTCCGTCTACACGCCTCACGTCAAGTGGTTCGCCGACCCGGCGAAGCCCATGCCGGAGATCCTCTTCTGCTGTCACGCCGTGCGCACGGACTACTACAGTTTCTGGGGCACCGCCAAGCGCCAGATCGTGGAATTCGCAAACCGTCACCCCCTGAAGTACCGTTTTCTGCCCCTTTTCACCCGGCTCATCGACGGCTCACACGGCTATTTCGGCGTCAACGCCCGAACCTATGCGCCTGAGCTCGACGACTACTCCATGGAGCTCATGCGCCGGGCGGCCCCGGCGAAGGCGATACTGGTTTCCGCAGTCAACTTCAAGAACGTTCAGGAAGAATTCGTTGAACTGCTGATGAAACAGCAGCGGCAGGGGGCGGGGATCCTCTTTCTCAACTGCAGGGCCGTTCCCCAAAAACTCCTCGGGAAGAAGGTCTCCTTCCCGCCGGGGCTCCTCGCCGTGCCCCGGATGCGGAACATCCCCGACGCCAAGGTCGAGCGCCACTTCCGCTTCTACGACAACCGCACCGCCGTCGCGGATTTCAACGACGCCGACCTGATGGACCGCTTCCAATTCCCCGCCACCCCGGAATCGGCCCGAAACCACTTTCTCTATAACATGTGGAGCTTCGACTTCCCCGACTGGGAGTACGCCGCGCTGGCCCAGCTCAAGGCGCTCCGATACGTCGCGGGGGTCGCCCCCGACGTGACCGTCGGCAAAGTCTCGGGAACGAAGATCACCTTCGACGCCGCCGCGCCCTTCGAGGGGATCCTGAAAACAGTCTGGAAGGACCTCCACAACCGGGTCGAAGGCGAATCGGAGCAGCCCCTTTCGCTCCGCAAGGGGGCCAATGCCGTGAACTTGCAGATGCCTCGGCTCCCCGGCGGCGAGCACATCGCCGAATACCGGGTGCTGAACGCGAAAAAGCAGACCGTGGAAGCGGGCGCGCTCCTCTGCCGGACGAAGGAGGCGTTCAAGCTCAAGATCGACTGGGCCTCGCCCGACCGCTGTTTTGCGGAGGACAAACCGGTCGAGTTCACCGTTTCGGCCGTCCCGGTCCCGGCGAAAGGAGAGTTCGAGTGCCTCATCTACGACAGCCGCATGCGGCTCGTGAGTTCACAGACGGTCAAGGCGGGCGCGAAGCACACCTTCCGCTTCACGCCGGTGTTTCCCCTGACCACCATCTACACCTGTTTCATCACCTTGAAAGAGGGCGGAAAAAGCCTCGCCCGGTGCCACGGGGAGTTCTCGCTGCCCTTCCGGAAATTGGACCTGCAGGAGATGCACGCGCAGGTTTCCTGCTTCTTCCGG
>JAFSYV010000097.1 GCA_017443585.1 Lentisphaeria bacterium
AGCGCCACGATCTCCTGGAGCTTTTCGATGAGGAGCATCTGCGAGGCCGCCGTCGCGTCGGAGCCGCAGGACTCGATGATCCGGCGGTAGCCGTCGCCCTTGGCGCTGAGGATCTCCAGATTGCCCTTGGCCTCGGCGGAAAGTTTCGCGTAGATGGCGTCGGCTTCGCCCTGAGCCTCGCGGCGGCGCTTTTCGGCTTCCGCCTCGGCGGCAATGGTGATCTGTTGCTTCTGGATCTCGGCGGGAACGATCACTTCGGCCCGCTGACGCTGGGTCTCCATTTCGGCGCGGGACTTCTGGGCCTCGGCTTCCGCTTCGAAGCGGGCCTTTTCGATCTTCGCCTGAGCGATCTGCTTGGCGGCTTCGGCCCGGCGGTAGGCGTCGGCTTCGGCCTCGCCCCGGCTGGCGTTGGAGTTGGCGATCTCGATGGCAGCCAGGTTCTCGCCCTTGGTGGCGGTGGCGTCGGCCTGCTTCACGGCGATACGCTGATCCCGTTCGGCGTCGGCTTCGCCCGCGGCGGCCTGAGCGTCGGCCTGCTTCACGGCCACACGGCGGGTCCGTTCGGCTTCGGCTTCGCCCGCGGCGGCTTCGGCGTTGGCCTTGGAAACGGCGATGCGCTGTTCGCGTTCGGCGTCGGCCTCACCGGCGGCGGCTTCGGCGTTGGCCTTGGAGACGGCGATGCGCTGTTCGCGCTGGGCGTCGGCCACACCGGCGGCGGCCGCGGCGTTGGCCTGCGACACGGCGATGGATTCGGCCTTCTTGGCTTCGGCGGAACCGATGCTGCCCTTCCGGGTCTCTTCGGCCACGTCGATCTTGGCCTGGTTGATGGCTCCGGCGGCGGCCCGCTGGCCGATGGCCTCGATGTAGCCGGATCCGTCGGTGATGTCGGTGATGTTCACGTTGAGGAGCACAAGGCCGAGCTTCTTCAACTCCTCGGCCACGTTGGCTTCGACGGAGCGGAGGAAGGATTCCCGGTCGGCGTTGATCTCCTCGATCATCATGGAGGCGATGACCAGACGGAGCTGACCGAAGATGATGTCCTTGGCCAGGTCGGCGATGGCGTCGGGGGCGAGGCCCAGCAGACGGTCGGCGGCGTTGCCCATGAGGGCGGGATCGGTGCTCACGCCCACGGTGAAGACCGAGGGTACGCTGATGCGGATGTTCTGTTTGCACAGCGCGTTGTCCAGATTGACGTTGATCTGCATGGGACGCAGGGAAATGTACCCGTAGTCCTGGATGACGGGGATCACCATCTTGGCGCCGCCGTGGATGCACAGCGAAGCCTGGTGTCCGCGGATCTTACCGAAGATCACCAGGATCCGGTCCGAAGGACACTTCCGGTACCACGAGAGGAACGAGATGATCAGCATCAGCACGAAAATTGCCGCCGCGATGTAGAGAATAACCATTTGAACGCTTCTCCTTGTTTTGTGTTGTTACGGTAAGTGAAAGGTGCCCGGCAAAAGGACGTCACGCCTTGCGGACCACCTTGTAGACGTTGTTGCCCAGATACTCCTGCACGACCACGGGGGTCCCGGTGGCCAGAGCCTCGTCGGCCACGGCTTCCACCTCCACCGTATTGGCGGGCAAAGAGACGGTGACCCGGCCGCCGGACTTGCCCGCTCCGGGGATCGACAGATAGACGCTTCCGGAGCATCCTTTGAGGGACTCCGGCTTGATGTTTCCCGAGTGCTGGAGCTTGCAGACGAAGGCGACCACCGCCGCCGTGACGAACATCATCACCAGCCCGCAGCCCACCGAAATGAACCAGCCGCCCCAGGTGTTCATCTTGAAGCAGATGCCGCAGAGGCCGTAAAAGGTGATGAAGGCGACGATCCCCTTGAGGGAAAGGAAACTCAAGGCGCCCAGTCCGCCCTCGTGGACTTCGCAGTCGCCGTCGCAGACGTCGGCGTCGGCACCGACATCGGCGCCGGAGGCATCGACGTCGGCGTCATGGCCCAGTCCCATCAGGGTCAGAACGAACATGACCACCAGCAGTGTGCCGCCGAAGACGGCACAGAAGAGATAGCTGTTGGAAAAAACGGCGAGCAACTTCTCCATGATCATACCCTCCTGCGTTGCGCTCCCACCTTTGGGAACCGGGGTTAATATACCCCCGGTTGCCGAAGTTTTCAAGCCCCCTCCGGGGAAATTTCACGGTTTTGTGCGCTCCCAAACCGGACGTCCCTTCGGAGTCTCCGAGATAAACATACAAATTTTCAGTTTTTTCGGCCCGAACAGGCATTCTGTTCTTGACTATTGGCCGGCCGGGGAGTATATTATTGTAATTGTAGATGAAAAAAGACACGAGGGACTGTAAGCCATGCAGATAATCTTCAACGGCCTGTGCAACGGAGCGCTCATTGCGTTGCTCGCAATGGCGTTCGTGGTCGTTTATCTGCCGACGAAAGTTTTTTACATCGCCCTGGCCGGCATTTACGTGCTGGGAGCCTATCTGACGAAACAGTTCCTGGCCTGGGGGCTGCCGTGGGCTCTTGCCGTCGGCGGTGCGCTGGCGGCGGGCATCGGCGTTTCCCTGCTGTGCGACCTGCTGAATCACCGGCCGCTCGAACGCAAGCGGTCGTCGATGGGAGCACATATGATCTCCAGCCTCGGCATCTACATGATCATCGTGCAGATCGTGGCCCTTGTCTGGGGAAACGATCCGCAGGTGCTCAAGATCGGCGTGGGAGGCGTGTGGCGCACCTGCGGTCTGGTCATGGCCCACTCCCAAATCGCGGCGCTTTTCATCTCCTTGTTGCTGGTTGCGGTGTTTTTCTCCTGGCTGAAATTCAGTGACCTCGGGCTCCGCTTCCGGGGCCTTGCGGACAACCCCGTCGAGATGGAACTGCTCGGCTATGATACGGACAAACTGCGTTCGCTTGCCTTCGGCATATCGGGATTTCTCGGCGCTGCCGCCGGCATTCTGAACGCTTACGATCTGGGTTTTGATCCCAATATCGGACTGTCGGCCGTGATGCTGGCAATCGTCGCCACGATCATCGGCGGCCGGGGAACGTTCATCGGTCCCGTTGTCGGCGGGCTGCTGCTGGGGGTCATCCGTTCTCAGGTCGTCTGGCATGCCTCGGCCCGCTGGCAGGACGCCATCACCTTTTTCCTCCTGGCGGTGTTCCTGCTCTGCCGCCCGGACGGGATCGTCAGCGGAGAAAAGCGTCTGGAGGCCAACGAATGAACTACCTTTTCCATCTGCTGATCTACTTCGGAGTTTATGCCGTCCTCGCCATGGGGCTGAACCTCGTCGTCGGATTCTGCGGACTTCTGACGCTTGCCCACGCCGGATACTTCGCCATCGGCGCATACACTTATGCGCTCGGGACCCTGGCCTGGGGCTTCGATTCACTTTCCGCGCTCCTTCTGGCTTTCGTTGCGGGCGGAGTGCTGAGTCTTCTCACCTCGCTTCCGACCTGGCGGCTCAAAGGCGACTATTTCGTGATGGCCTCGATGGCGGTCCAGATCCTGCTTTACTCCACCGCGTACAACTGGGTCAATTCGGACACCAAACTCGGGAC
Organism: Lentisphaeria bacterium; assembly: GCA_017443585.1. Classification (GTDB taxonomy): domain Bacteria; phylum Verrucomicrobiota; class Lentisphaeria; order Victivallales; family Victivallaceae; genus UBA1784. Next base: position 3,531 of record JAFSYV010000097.1, read on the forward strand.
GCTCGCGAACCTCACCAACGGGCCGTTCGGCATCGCCGGCATCTCCCGCCCCGTGATTTTCGGCTGCAAATTAAGTTCACTCGGGGCGATGGCGGCTTTTTCGCTGATCGTTGCGGCGGTTTGCATGGGCGTCTGCCGTCTGCTCCAGACCGCGCCCTGGGGACGGACGCTCAAATGCATGCGCGACGATGAACTTGCGGCGAAGAACCTCGGCAAGAATGTCCAGCTGCTGAAGGTACAGGCGCTGTTCGTCGCCTGCGCCCTGGCGGCCGTCGCCGGCGCGGTCTATGCAAGCTACACGAGTTACATCGACCCTTCACTGGCTTCGATGGATCAGTCGATCCTCCTGCTCTCGATGATTTTCGTCGGCGGCATGGGCAATCTGAAAGGGCCCCTTGCCGGGGCGGCGATCCTGCTGCTGATCCCTGAAATACTCCGTTTCCTGAATATCCCCGATGCCGTGGCTGCCGAGATCCGCGTCATGCTGTACGGACTGATGCTGGTGCTGATCGTGCGTTTCAGGCCCGAGGGCGTGGCGGGGGATTACAAAGTGAGCTGAAACGATGCCGACGAACGATACAGATTTGGTGCTGGAAGCCAAAGGACTGAAAAAGTCCTTCGGCGGCAATGCCGTTCTGAAAGGCGTTGATCTGGCGCTGCGCCGCGGCGAAGTCGTCCTGCTTCAGGGCGCCAACGGCTCCGGCAAGACGACGCTCCTCAACATCCTCACCGGCAACCTCAAACCGGACGGAGGCTCCATGCATCGTCACGAGCCCCTCGGGCGCACCTGGCAGGACGTCCGGCTCTTCGCGACGCAGACCCTCGCCGACAACATCGCCATGGCGAAGCCGAAACAGTTCGGGGAAGAACCGCTCAAGGCGGTGTTTGCCGCATGGAAGTCCCGGAGCGAGGAACGACTGAACGAGGCCGAGACGGCGGAGATCCTGAAACGTATGGGACTGGCCGAGCGCGCCGCCGTTCCCGGAGCTGATGCCAAGATCGCGGAAGCGAAATTCGCGGCCATGGTCCGCGCCCTCCGCGCCGGAGCGAAGGTCCTGTTCCTCGACGAACCTCTTGCCGGGCTGGATCATGCCGAGATCGACGCCGTCATTGAAACGCTCCGTACGCTGGTCAAAGAACATGGGCTGACGCTCGTCATCATCGAACACGCCCTCAACATCCCGAAAGTGCTCAGGATCGCGACGACGATCTGGACCTTGAAGAACGGACTGCTTACGGCCGGGGCCCCGGATACGGCGGATGAAGCCGGCGACGGAGAGCTCCATTCCTGGCTTGAGTCGCTGGCAATCGATGGCGCCCTGGACGAGATCGACCTGCCGGGCGGAGCGCATCTGACCATCGCGGCCCGCCGGAAGGATGCGCCTGCGGTATTCGAGCTCACCGGCTGCAAGGTCAGCCGCGGGGCGCGGCCGGTCATCGCCGAACCGATTTCGTTTATCCTCAAAGAAGGGGATCTCGCCGTTCTCGAAGCGCCGAACGGCTGGGGAAAATCCACCTTGCTGGAGACGATCGCCGGGCTCATTCCGACGGCGGAGGGCCGGATCACGCTGTTCGGAGCGGATGTGACGGCGATCCCGGTCTGGAAACGTGCCCATATGGGGCTGCGTCTCAACCGCGCGGCCGGGAATCTTTTTACGCAGGCGACGGTGCGTGAAAATGCGAGGTTGAACCATGTCGCGGAACCGCTCCTGCCGAACCTGGCGGACCGCAAAGCGGGGACGCTTTCCGGCGGCGAGTCGCGCCGGCTGTCGTTCGAGGCGGTCCTCAACAATCCCGAAGCGAAAATTCTGATGTTGGACGAGCCGTTCCAGGCTCTCGACATAACCGAGTCGGCGCGGGTGCGCCGCTCGCTGTCAAACTGTAACAAAACAATCCTGGTAACAGTACCAAAAGGAGAAGAAGGAAATGAATAAGAAGATAGCATCCGTTTTGTTGTTGGTCATTGTGCTGCTGGCCGCTGTGTTGGTCGTGATCTCAAACGCCCGGACGGGTCAATCCGAAAAGCGCAAGGTTTATGCATTGCTGCCTTTGACCGGGGCGATCTCCGAGGAGGGGAAAAGCATAAAGAAAGCCTTGGACGTCTACATGAGAACGGAAAAGAAGCTGCCGTTCGAGGTAGTTTATGTCGACTCGGAATCGTCACCCTCGAAAGCTATTTCGTCCTTGACGCAAGCGATCAGAAATGAGAAGAATCCCACGGTTGTGTCTTTTGCACTGTTCATATCCAACAGCATTGCGCCGGTCGTGCAAAAACAGAACGGGTTCACCTTGTCGATGGGGACCATCGAAAGTGAAGCACTGGAAAAACTCGACAGCATTCAGAGAATCAGTCACGGGGCATTGGACAGCACGGTCCCCGTGGCGGAATATGCAGCAAAGCGGTACAAGACAATTTCCATCATCTATTCGAACGAAGACTACGGCTTCCATGGGAAAGAAGTTTTCAAGAAGGTGATTTCCCGTAACAAGTCGATTGCCGTCAAGGAGTTCAGTTACGCTACCGACAGCGTCAATGTTCGGGAGATCGTAATGAAGGCCATCGCAGAGAATGCCGGCACTGTTTTTGTCGTCGGGTTGCCCTCAACGGCTTATATCAACATTTTCAGGGAGTTGCGCAGGCAGAATTACAAGGGCGACATCCTGGTGGACATGGCATTCGCCAGCCCGTTCGTGTACAACACATTGGGAAAAGATGCGGACAATATCATCACGCCGTGTTTTGATTCCGAGCTGGTTTCACCTACGACTCAAAGCGGACGTGATTTCAAGCAATTCTGCGCGAACAACAATATCCCGGCCAACTTCCTGAGTGTGCAAACATTCGACACGATGAACATCATAAAACACGCTTTCGACAACAACATCTCGTTAAACCGGGCGTGGTTTTTATCCCTGAAACAGTGGAACAGTGTCGCCGGAAGTTTGGAATTCCTCGACAAGGGAAATTGCAAATATACCTGCCCGCTGGCCGTTTTTCGTGATGGCAAATTTCATGTGCTGACGCGGGAGGGCAAATAATGTTATCATCGCAAAACGACATATTGAGGTTTCCTGGTCACGGGGTGATCGGAGCCCTTTTGGACTTCATGACAGATGAGCCCTCTTCGTCAAGGGAAGTTATTGGTCAAGGCATTAAAAGTTGGCTTGAGGATAATTATGGAGATTTCTTTAAGACAAATATCCTTTTTATAGACTTTGCGCTATGTCAGATTGAAGATGCATCTAAAAAATATTTCTTCATAGACAATTCGGACAGCTCTGCCAAATTAAACTTTGCAAGGCGGAGCAGGGCCATCGTCTCCCCCCCCTCCCGGCGCCGATCTGGGAAGGGGGGTGTCGGGGGGAAAGGGGCCTTTTTTCGACCTTTTTTCGATTTTTCTGCGAAGAATGCGCTTAAAGTCATCCCGTTAAACAAGGCTTACGAAAAAGTCATCACGACCATAGTCAACCAGGGCAAAGGGGTCGCTATTAATTTTGGGTTTACCAGTGCTCTGGACATTCATGGCGGTGATTACCCGCACTTCTCGGGGATGTATTATCGCTCTGACGCTACCCAGACGAAAAACGACGACGCCCCCCCATGTCTGCAAGCATATGCGGGCGAGCTGGCTAAAATTGCTTACGGATATAGATTGAAATCTTGGTACGCGATACCGGTTAACGCGCCATCTCAAACCGGGATTTATAATGTAGCACAAATTTTCATCGGCTTAAAGAAACAAATCGACGTTTCGGAAGATGGGGATGACAGCAAACAACTTGCATCCCTGATAAAGGATCTGATTTCTCTTTTCCATTACCTTTCCCATTGGCGTTCCAATGACATTGCCGTGGTGAAGGAATTGCTCAGTCAAGGCTCGACACAGCAGGGCAATGATCCCGGCAACGACCTTTCGCTTTCCGAGGATCCGCAAAGCGAGGATGATTATTTCCAGTCCCGTTTGAGCTTGTTCCTAAAACAGTTTAGAAATTTGCTGTTGGCGCGCATTGTGGTGATGCCGTCACAAAATTCAGATTTGACCTACGCTTACAACTATACGCTGTCGGTACCCGACAGTTCCCATCGAACCTCCGACGGTCTTGAGGAGGGATTTAAGGAAGTTTTAGAACAGTTCAACAACGCCAGGAAGCAAGCCGCCAAGAACGGCCACTCGCTTTCTAAAGCCGCCAAGAGCCACCCCTTTTGCAGCGCTGGAAAGGAGGAACAAGAGTTTACAACTGACCTAATCCCCGTACCTGGGAAATGTCACTGCGAGCAATGTCCAAGGGAAAATGAGTCCCAAAATGGGAACAGCGAGGATTGGGCAACATCTTGGGCTGAATGGTGTAGCCTGAGAGGAAGTGGATCGGATAATCATAATCCTAATGCAACAATGTTGTTTCTCCCGATTGGCGATGCCGCCGGCGACAATGAAACGTATGTTTACGCAGAGTTTCTGGGACGGAAAGATGACATCAAAGAGCAGTTGGACATCTTTACCAAAAGTATGTCCTCTATTGTAAAAAAATCAATAGCGGTTTTGAGACTGTATGAGGACCTGAGGGTCAAAGCCATTTCAACCGCTATCGGGTCGATCATGTCGCGCAACGGTTCGCATAATATCGGCAGCCATGTACTGTCTGCGTTAAGTCACAGGATCGGAACGATGCCGGACGACCGGGTACTCTATCAGTATCTCCAGCAGCGTATGGATTACACCGCGACGGTGACCACCGACTTCCCCAACTGGACCGCCCCGACCCGCTTCGTCGGCAACCTGATGAAGACCTTTTTCTCACAGCGGCATCTGTTGGAGCATATCTCCGAGAGCGAAGGTCTTGGCGCGTATCATTTCCGGGGGCGCCATCTCCCGGCCGTGCAGGAAGCAAAAATCAAGATCCATCTGCGGAAATTCGAGTATACTGAAGTCAATCCCCAAAAGATTTGGGCTCAAGCTTATTCAACCCCCACCGGCTCCCAAAATGGCCGGCTTGGTGCACCGATGTGGAAGGAATTTACGGACTACGGCGAAAATACCGGGAAGCCGGAATCCCTGCTGAAAGATGACATCGCAGTCGCCATCCCCGGGGGCGTGGTGGGGCAGCATGCGTTTTACACAATCGTCGAAAACATTATCCGCAACGCCGCAAAGCATGAATGGGCCTCTATCGATAGAGACCATGATAATGATAATGACAATCAAGGCCATGGTGTTGATAATCTGGAAATTTATATCGACTTCGTCGACCTGAGACAAGAAGCAAAAGTAGAATTCACCATCTGGAGCTCCGGAGGAAAATCCGAGCCTATTGAACGGGAGGAGATTGAGCCCTTATCTGCAGACGCTGTCAGGAAAATGGTCAAGCTCTTGAATGAAAATAAAGGATCGTCCCCGAAGAGTGAGAATGAAGGAGAGTCTTCAAAGAAAACTCAAAAGAGAATTGAAGAGCATCCTTTGCATCAGCGGCTTCAGGTGAGGCTGGCACAGCAGCTGATCACAAAAAAGGGTTCGCCGCGACGGGAAAACTGGGGCCTTGCTGAAATGAAGATCTCCGCAGGGTATCTGCAGCGCCGCAGCATCGGGTTAATCGGCGGACTCACCGACCTCAAAGATGGCGATCATATCATCCTCCCGGTCGCCGTGCCGGATGCGGTTCAGACGGGTAGATATCACTTGGGCTATCGTTTCTCTATTCCGGCGTCTAAAAAAATCTTGATCGTCACAATTGAAGATTCGCAACGACAGAATGAAGCCGCGTTCATAAAGGAAGGCATCTATTTCAAGTCCGTCGAAGCTATCAAAAGGACGGAAAAAAACGAAAACGGCGACATCGAACTTGCCTACGAGTATGTGGTGTTGCCGGCGTTTCCCAAGTATGAAAAAGAAGGCCAAAATGTCATTGATTTCACGGAATGGCTGTTGCCTTTCCGTGTGCTGGCAGGACGGACAGATGATGCCCAAAAATATTGCACCATTGGCTACGATGAATTAATCAAAAAAACAGATCCTGCGGAAATCAAAAATGCGGTCTACACAGAATGGCTGACCGGCTTGAAAGAAAAATGCCTCGAACGCGAGGAACGCAAAAATCAGCTTTACCTGCAGGTCCAGGCGGAAGGTTCGTCAGGCGGCGGCCAGGGGCTGGTTTCCGATCGGGACCTCTACGGGGTGATGTTCCATGAATGCGGTCACTCCATCATGATGGAAGCGACCCGCCACCAGAAGGACAAGACCGCCCAGCGGCTGACCGCCCTTTTGGCGTTGATGCCGATGGGTGAAAAAGACCGAATGCAGTTCCCGAACGGAAACGGTATCGACAGCGGGGATTACATCCGGGATCGGCTCCGGGACTTTTGCGACCGGTTCAAACGGGAGTTGAGTCTGAGCGATGCTTTCGTACAAATGGTCAGGAAGCTTTATTACGATGCGACCACCGAGGTTGCCGGGAAAAAACTCAGTCCGTTCGAGGAGTCGTTTCTCCGCAACGTTCAACTGGACCTGCTGAACGGAAGTGCTTTTACCAAATCGCGGGTCGGGGATCTGCTCCGGTATCTGGCGGAAACCAGTCCGGGCAAATTAAGTGCGGCATTGGATGCTTTCTCCGGCGGCGAAAAAGCGCTGTTTTACGACTCCGAACACGATCCGGATGATATTTACGGTTGCGACGAGGAGCAACTGCTGCTTCAAAAGAATATCGCCAGGCTTTTCGGTTCGACCGAACTCTCCGAAGAGTTTTCCGAACTCATCGACAAGCTCAATTCCGCCTACCTCACCAGCGATGTCTTTCTGCGCAAATACGAGGAAAACATCTCCACGCTGCCGTCTTTCTACAAGGAACAGCCCAAGGAAGATGACACGGCCGCGGCCAGGAATTCACCTTTCAAGATTGTGCAGCCCTGGACCTCTGATGCCGACGGGAATGGAACCGTCATCCGCTATCTCCGGCACGATAACACCCAGAAAGGTCATTATGTGGAAGCTCTCAGCGGTTCGCAGTCGTACCTTAATGCGTTGATCAACTTCGACTGGTCAAGACCGGAGCTGATTACCCGTGTGACGGAAAACGCTCTGCTCCGGGTGCTGATCATCGACGAGCGGGTTTACAACTTTTTGAAAGTCCGTCCGCTTGAACTGGAAGCCTGCCGGAAGATGCATATCTACGCCGTCGATATCGAAAAGTCCAACCAGTTCTTTTTTCCCGATCGGGGTTTTGTCACCGTGGTCAAGCCTGATAAAGGCCAGAACGGGGTCCCCAAGGAGGAGGAAATCGAGAAAGGTTTCCAAATTCCGGCGGGAAAGTTCGATATCCTGATCATCCATCAGGGGATCATCGACAAGTGGGTCAATGCCCATGATGATAAAACGGTCGGAAGGTTGCTTGACGCATTCGAAGAGCGTATTCCTTACGTCGTCGTTACCACCGGCCGCGGCCGTCCGGACAACATCCCCGACTATGCTCGGGTGCTGCCATTTTCCTCCATCGAATCGACGCTGTTCCGCAAGTATCCGGAAAAACTGGTGCTGGTCAACACCGTGATGAACATTCATCCCGCCAAACCGAGGAAGGATGGAAACCAGCAAAACAACCAGCAAAGCGGAGCGGGATCATGATCGTCAGCGTCTATTTTGCCAAGGACGCCGACGAGGCCTGGGCTTTCGTCGGCAATTACGACGAGATCCAGGAGTCGGATTCCGCACGGATGATACGCTTGTCGGTGGAAAATCCAAGTTGTCCGGTGGTCGTTTTACATAGTCCGGCAAAGGAACGGCTCAAAGACCTCTGCGAGGCGGATCACGCCGACGACAACGCCATTGCCGATGAGTTGGAGAGACTTTGCGGACACGTCAGAAACCAGCTGCGGCGCTGCGGCATTTCCGGGATCGAAAATGCCGAGATCCGGGTGTTCATCCATTTCGGAGGACAGAGTCCGGCGGTAAGGGAAAACGTCAATAGAAAACTTGTCTGCTGCCGCAAGCCGGCGAACTTTCAATGTTTTGCCGTCAGCCGGCATCACCGGATTCCCGCCGATCTCTATCCCGACGCCGTCCGGATCACGCCGCCGCGAACCGAGGGAAGCATCGGGCGCATGTGCGAAGGGTTCGTGAATGGAGAAAGTGTTCGTGCGGCCCGCGAAAAGATCCGCGCGTTCGGGGTCCTCTGTCAGGCGGCGGCGATGCTTCCGGAGGAAAAACGGAAAGAGTATCTGACCGGCGACAAGGCGAAAAAATGGTGGACGGAGAGCTGGTTCGTCCATCAGTCTGAAGCCGAGTCGGTTACAGCAAAAGAACTGCTCGACGGCATCAGGGAGGTTGTCGCCGATATTCTGAAAGAAAAATCGGCCAATATATGGGGAAATGATGCGATTGGATTTGACGTCTCAAAACTTAACCCAAACTTGATCGCGGAAGTTGCCGCGCAAAAACTCCGGGAGAATCAATTATGAGCAAATCTACAGAAAAGTCATGGGACCAAATGCTTGACGAGATCTTGAAAAAAACATCCCGTTCTGTCGGGGTCGATGAACTCCCGACCGCGATCGAGATCGTGAGCGACCCCAAAAACATCCCGCTGCTGAAAGTGAAGCTTGAACGTCTCAAATACTGGCTCCACAGTGATCCGAATGATTCCGACCTTTGGCTCCTGAAAAGCTTCATTGAAAATTGCGAACGCGAAATCGCCAAGATCGAATCTAAAAAAACGAAATACAAATTCCCGTGGGCTCTTCAGATCAATTTCTGGGTCATTGCTTTCTTTTGGATCGCCGCGTCGGTGGCTCCGGCAATATGCTATCACAGTTTTTTCCATTCCCAACCTCTTTATTTCAAAGCCCCGCAGCCTGACAATGCGGGTCCGGAAAAAAGCAATGCAAATGTTAAAAAGCCCGTTCCGAAGGATGACGGCAAGAAGAATGGCAAAACAACGGCCACCGGGAAGATTCCGAACGGTGACGGAAAGGTGATAAATCAAACGATCGTCACCTATCATCTTGCCTCGGATCCCGAAAATGGAACAAAACCGGTGCCTGAAGAAGCCCGTCCGGTGTCCGAAAAGCCCCAAAGGGTGTATTGCAATTGGGGAACGCTCCTTGCGGCAGTCGTCGCCGTGCTTGTTTACCTGGCTTTTTATGCAATCTTGTCGGTGGTTCTGTTCAGAGCGCTGAAATCTCTTCTGGTGCATCGGCACCGGCAGCTCATCGGTGAGGATCTGCCGTCTTTGGTAAAGGTGTTGACGGCCCCGATCAATCGGGACGACCCGGTGCAGCAGGAAGCCTGGAAATGCATACTCAAGATCCTGATGCGGGACCACTCCGGGGAATAAGCAGCCATGCTGAAATTCTTTGCCATATCAAGATCGAAATTGATGGCAAATGCACTGGCGAAGGCCTTAACACTCCGCTATTTTCTGGATGCCGGACAAGTCTTCGAACTCTCTTTCGATGATGAAGGCATACCGAAAAAAGAAGAGCTTGATCTTTTCCGTTCCCTTGCCGGAGCCATCGAAAAGGAGATCATGGCCGACGATCCGGTCCATGACCGCTTTATCGGGATCCTTGACCTGCCGGATGTTTCGCGCGCCGAAGACATCCATGTGTTCACCTCGGTCCAGGGCATGCTGATGCTCGCTTTTCCGGAGATCCAGTGGATCCCGCTGTATAAGGACGCCGTGCTGTGGTCGGGGTTCGAAGAGGAAGGGGTGATGACGCTCGACCGGGCCGTGACCCTCTGCAGAGGAGGATATTCCCCCCTCTTCGACGGGGACGGTCTGCGCAGTGTCCTGGTCGAGCGGGCCCACATGGGAAAATACGATCCCGAGCATTTGAACTATTCGCGGACCGATGTCGCCTTTGCCATCGACGAGGAGCATAATTTCGCCGCTTTGACGGCGTACACCGCCTACCGTTTCGGATACCGCGCTTTCCCCATCACCTCCAAAGCGGCGATGGAAGAGCTGCTGGGGAGATCATCGGACGGCAGCCCCTGCCGGCCGATCCCCCTCGCACGGGGGATGCGGCAGCAGCAGGAGCCGCATACGGTCGCTTTCGAGGACGTCTACCTCGAATTTCCCGACGCCAACCAGGGATTCAATGAAAACAATATCGCCTTCGGGGATAAACGGGCGGAACATTTTCCCCGACTGACGACGGTCGATCTCTGCGTGTTCACCACCGCGGCGGATGATGACGAAAAGGTCTTCGAGCGCCGCAAGACCATCGCCGATTTCTTCAAGTCCGTCCATCGCCATAAGCACCTTGCCGAAAAACGAACTTTTTTTCAGTCCCTGCTTGAGTACCTGGCTCGGTTTTCCTTCAACCTCATGGGAGGCTACTGGTGGGGGTTCTGGGTCATCAATCTGATCGAAATCGTGTCGGCGTCATTTCTGCTGCTCTTCACGTTCCTCTGCTGGCCCACGGGGTTCTTCCCGATCCTGCTGCTGGTTTTCATCGTTTTCGGACCGTTGCGCCAGCAGCTCCACGCCCTGATTCAGAAGAAGGTGCGTTTTCTTCCCCGGCTGGTGAAATTGAACCGTCTCCGGGAACAATGGCCGTTCATGCCGAAGTGCTACGAGAACCATTTCCCGCTCTCCTTCGGCTCCGGCGTGAAATACTGGGAAACCGCACAAAAGCCCCTGGCCGGGATCTTCGGTCTGCGCAACAAATGCCAGCTCCCCAACGGCCGGAATTACCATCTCCTCTTCAGATCCGACGATATCCGGAGGCAATATCGGGACGCCCGACGTCCATCAAAGTCGCCCGCCGCGCTCCCTTCGACCGGGAACGGACACGCGGCTCCCGGCGTTTCCCTTGAGCTGGCAACGCTGCTTCTGCGCCGTGCCGAAGGCATGAAAGAACGCATCATCGATGCCGAAGGCGCCATTCACGGCGCCGTGCTGGCCAACGTCGCCGTAGAGCTTTTGAACTATAAGTCCCCGTCCGTTTCCATCGAAGCGTTCACGTGGAAGCATTACTACGAAGTCCTGGCGGAATGCGAATTCGTCGGGGTGCGGGCCAACCTCGACATGAAGGAACGGTACATCGATATCCATAACGGCATGGCGCGGATCTGTCGGGCCGAGACAACGGGACAGGTGCGGGATACCGTGTTCCTCAGCGCAATGGCCGAAATGATCGAACAGCTGGTGTCCCTGCTGGAGAGCAAGGGGAAGGTCGGGGAGGCGGCCTACTTCAGGACCCATTCCCGGCGGCTGAACCGCAAGCTGATGTCGCCGCTGGGCCGTTCGATCCTGGCCTACCCGGAATGGGTGCTGCGCAGCAAATGGCATTTCCTGACGAGCTTCGGGATCCTGTTTTTCGGTTTTCTGGCATACTGCTTCTGGGAGTGCAACTACCCCTGGAGCGATTGCTGGCACATGCTTTACCGGGTGGTCATCGCCCGGGACGATCTTCCCGATATCGGAAAAGACAAGTACTTCATTTTTCTCCTGGTCCGGCAGATCGCCGGCCTGCATCTGGGCTTCGTCGCCGCCTACTTCCTCATGTTCATGAACCGCAAGTGACCGACTGCCCGATCCCGGTCGGGACCGGCGGGGAGCGCTTGCAATTTTCAGGCGGCGGGTGTATAGTATGAAAAACAGCGCGGAGCCCGGCTCCGCCATCAAGGAGTTCGTACGATGATGAAAAAGATCCCTCTTACCTATCTGCCCTGCGGCCGCAAAGTGCCGGACGAATGGCTTCCCACCTTGTTCGCGGAGTTCGCCGCCAACGGCGCCGAAAACATCGCCATCAACGAATCCATGGCCCCCCGGCTCACGGCGGAGCCCCGGTTCTACGCCTCGCTGGACCGCATGGCCCGCGAGGCGGGGATCCGGCTTTTCGAGATGCATGCCCCCTTCGGCGAGTGCTGGGACCTGAACTGCAGCGTCCAGTCCCGGCGGCGGAAGATGGTCGAAGAACATATCGAGATCATGAACTACGCCGCCGAGATCGGTTGCCGGACCTACGTCATCCACGTGGGGGCGTGGGACTGCATCTTCCGGCCCGAAATTTCTTTGGAAAAGATGCGGGACCTGGCCAAGGAGTCTCTCGAACGGCTCCTGCCCGCGGCCGAGAAGGCCGGGATCGTCATCGCCGTGGAAAACAGCTTCGAAATGTCCAATGCGCCGGAGGAGGTGCTGCGGCTGCTCAAGGCCTTCGATTCCCCCGCGCTGGGCTGCTGCTTCGACACGGGACACGCCAACTACATGGCCCCATCCCCCGACGGGCGGCCCAAGAACTACTCCGAGTATCAGGTCAACAAGGCCTGGCGCGGCCATCTGGTGGAGGAGCCCGAAGCGCTGAAGAAACTCCTGCCCTGGATCGTCACCTGCCATCTCCACGACAACAACGGTCTGGGAGACCAGCACCAGCTGCCCGGCAGGGGGACCATCGACTGGGAAAAGCTCATGCCCGAACTCCTCGCCGCCCCCCGGCTGGTCAGCTGCCAGAGCGAAGTGGGGTTCCTGCTCTACAACATCCCGATCAGGACGCTGTGCGAGACCATGAGCCGCCTCGTCGGCGGCAACTGAAGGAGAGCCCTATCGGCTCCGGGGCAGAGCGGAAACGGGGACCCCGGCGAAACTTTCCGATGTGAGAAGCACCCCCGCCCGAATGTCGGCTTCGGTGATCTTCGAAAAGAGGATCTCCCCCTCGCCGTACCGGTCGTGGTCGTAGACGATGCAGATGAAGCCCGCCTTGTCCTGAACGGCGACGGGATAACTCGTCTTGTCCCGCAGGTCGAGCCGGAGTTTGTCGGGCCAGCTGCGGCCGCCGTCCGAAGAGAGGAATGCCGTCAGGTTGCGCCGGGCGTCCGTGCAGTCGTTGGTCAGTGCCAGCAGGCGGCCCGAGGCGAGGCGGCACACATATCCCCGCGAACCGGGACCGGGAACGGCGCTTTCGGTCACTTCGCTCCAGGAGCGTCCGCCGTCGGCCGAGTGCGACTCCCAGAAGCCCCGCGACTTGCGGATAAGCATGGCGAGTGTGCCGTCCCCGAGCTCATAGATGCTGTGCTCGTCGTAGGAGGCCGTTTCCGCCGGGATCCGGGCCATGCCGCGATAGGCGAATGTGCGTCCGGAGTCTTCGGAAACGTACATCTTGGCGCCGGGCTCCTCCACGGGTTCGATCCCCCTGCGGGCATGCCACATGGAAACGGGCAGCGCCCAGGCGCCGTCGGAAAGCACCGCGGGCGGGTTCAACATGATGCCGTTGCAGATGCGCGCCGGGAAACTCCAGCGGAATTGTTCCGGCGGGTCGTCCGGGTTCCCGCACCGGGAGCACCAGACGCCGCTGCGGCCGTCGAAAATGTCCTCGAGCCCTGCGGAACGGCACTGGGTCCAGAAACACCAGAGCGCCCCGTCGGGGGCGGCGAAAAGAGCCGCATCGAAAGCCCGGACATCCTTCGCGGGCGGATCGACGACCCACTCCTCCGGCCCCCATGTGCGCCCGCCGTCGTCGGAAAGGGCGATCATGACGTAGTTTTCCGGCCCTTCCCCGCGGCCGCCGCCGTACCAGACGGCGAAAAGCCGCCCTTTTTCCGTGATGGCGACGCCCGGGATCCCCTGATAGATCCGGGCCGCCGCCCGGTGACGGGCTTCGGCCCGTTTCAGGGGAACGGGAACGAACGGAGAAGCAGCAGATTCGTCCGGCATCGGAAACACCCCGTCAGTCGCGGACCCGGTTGTCGATGACCCGCTTGGCCTTGCCTTCGCTCTTGGGAAGCGTGTTGGGCGCCTTCAATTCGAGGGACATGCGGATGCCCGTCACCGATTCGACCATGGCCGCCACCTGACGGCGGAACCCTTCCTGATTGTCGCCCAGTTCGTTGAACTTTTCCTGCGAGAGCTCCACTTCGATGGCAACGTTGTCCATGCCCCGCTCGGTGTAGAGGGTGATCTGGTAGTTGGGGGTCGTCCCCGGCACGTTCAGGAGCGCCGCTTCGATCTGGGAGGGGAAGACGTTCACGCCGCGGATGATGAACATGTCGTCGCTGCGCGAGGAGATGCGGTCGATCCGGCGGATCGTCCGGCCGCAGGCGCAGCGTCCGGGAATGATCCGGGTCAGGTCTCTCGTCCGGTAGCGGATCATGGGCATGGCGTACTTGCTCAGGGTGGTCAGCACCAGTTCGCCGGTTTCCCCGTCGGGCAGCACTTCGCCGGTGTCGGGGTTGATGATCTCCGGATAGAAGTGATCCTCGTAGAGGTGGAGCCCGCAGTGGCAGGGACATTCGATGGCCACGCCGGGACCGATGATCTCGGAGAGCCCGTAGATGTCGAAGGCCTCGATGCCCGCGTTCTGTTCCACGTATTTCCGCATGCCCGCGGTCCAGGGTTCCGCGCCGAAGATGCCCGCCCGTATGGGGAGTTCCCTAAGGTCGATGCCGCTCTTGGCCGCTTCGTCGATCAGGTGGATGAAGTAGGAGGGCGTACAGCAGATGGCGTTGACGCCGAAGTCGCGCATGAGCATGATCTGCCGCCGGGTGTTGCCGCCGGAAGTGGGCACCACCGTGGCGCCCAGATCCTCGGCGCCGTAGTGAGCGCCCAGACCGCCGGTGAAGAGCCCGTAGCCGTAGGAGACCTGCACGATGTCGGCGTTGGAAAGGCCGCAGTTGGCGAAGGCCCGGTGGACCACTTCGGTCCACACCTTAAGATCCTCGCGGGTGTAGGCCACCACGATGGGCTTGCCGGTGGTGCCGCTGGAAGCGTGGAGCCGGACCACTTCGGACTGAGGCACGGCCAGCAGTCCGAAAGGATAGGTGTCACGCAGGTCCTGCTTCACCATGAAGGGCAGCTTGATCACGTCGTCGAGGGAGCGGATCGACTCCGGTCTCAGGTTGTACTTCTTCATCCGGTTGCGGTAGAACTCCACGTTGTTGTAGGCGTGGGCGACGATCCTCTTGAGCCGTTCCAGCTGCATGACCTTCAGATGTTCGGCATCGATGAAGTCCATGGCGTAAAGATTCGATTTCTTTTCGATCATTTTGCTTTCCTCTGAGTATTGTTTTTTCAGGCAAACATCCGCATGAGCCAGGCGGCGCGGTTGCTCGTTATGGAATCGACCTCGAGGTCGAGAAATTTCCGGGCCAGCTCCGGGGTGTCCACAGTCCACACGGCGATGTAGAATCCCGCCCGCCGCAGCTTCGCCACGTAGGCTTCGTCGATGTTCGAGGAACAGCGGATGTCCACGCCGTCGGCGTGACAGGCCTTGAGCCGCTCGATGACGGCTTCCGCATCGGGGGCGGGCTCGCCGCCCACCAGCAGCAGGGCCTTGCGCTCGGGGGCCGCTTCCTTGTAGCACTTCACCACTTCGTCGCCGAAGCAGATCATGGTGAACCGTTCTTTGGGGATCCCGGAGTCGTCGATGATCCGGATGAGTTCGGGGACCATGTTCACGTCGCCCTTCTTGATCTCCACGTAGTATTCCCGGCCGGGACCGAGGTAGGGGAGCGTGTCGGTGAAGAGGGGAATTCGCGCCCCTTCGAACCCCGCCTTGCCGTTCCACACGTCGACCATCTGGAGCCCGGCGTAGCTGCTTTCGGTCACCAGCGCCTTCAGAAAGCCCCCGGAGACCCGCCCGGTGTCGCCGTCGTGGTTGCACACCACCTTGCCGTCGTTGGTAAAATAGATGTCGCACTCCATGCCGTCGGTCTTCCGTTCCAGGGAAAGCCGGAACGACGGCACGGTGTTTTCCGGCGCGTCATAAGATTCGCCCCGGTGTGAGATCCACTTCGTCTTTGCCATTTTATCATTCCTCATAAAGCATTGAAAAAAAAGTGCATTTCAATTAATATAGCACCTGTGATCCGTTTTTTCCAATGCAAAGGAGATGTTCAAGACTCTTTTTCGGCGAAAAAGCACCCCGGCGGTCTTGAAAACCGCCGCGTCATTCGATCGCCAGAAGGGTATGGTCTTTTTCGTGCAGCGTATCGTCGAGGAAGCGCGTCACGGCTTCCTCGGTGAAAGGGATGAGCTCCCCTCCCCACTCGGCGAAATTGCCGCCTTTGCGCTGAATGTAGGTGTTGCCCCTGAAGATCAGGCTGCCCTCGGGTTCGAGGGGCGGCGTGTGGCTGTAGAGAAAGCCGCCCGCCGTCTCGAAAATGTTGTTTTCGGTCACATAATTTTCGGTCACGTCGGCCCTGCCGATGAAGCGGCACATGGGACTTTTCGTCTTGCGTTCCGGGGTGCAGCCCCAGCCCGCGGCGGCGAAACGGCAGAAGTTGCCGTGAACGTGAACGTTCCGGGTGACGTTGTACGCGCACTCGGTGTTGTAGTATTCTATGAACCAGAAGCAGTATTCGATGAGGTTGTCGGAGTATTCCACGTTCTCCTGAAGGACACTTGCCTCCTTGTTCCAATGGAACTGGTGGGTGATGCCCGTGTCGTAGATCTGATATATCCAGTTGTTCCACACCTTGAAGCCGCTGCAGCCGCCGTAAACTTCGACCGCATTCCCGTAGCGTACGTTCTTTCTGGCGGCCGCGCCGGGGCTGGTGCGCCAGAGGACGGAGCCCCCCACGTAGTCGATGACGCAGTTGCTCACCTCCCCGCGTTTGTGGGTCACGAAACTCACCGCGTGGGCCCCCGTCAGGGTAAGGTGGAGATTGTCCACATGGAGATTCTCCAAGATCCCGCCCCGGAAACAGAAAAGATGCACCTGTTCGCCGATTTCGATGCGGCGGAAACGCTCTCCGGGGTTCCCGTCGCTCCTGAGGTAGAGGGTGTCCGTGTCGAGGTCGCTGCAGAAGTCCAGATCGTTCTTCAGGTGGCGGGGGCACTCCTCCATTCCCGGCGCCCATGGGACGGAAAATCCCAGCAGCGCGTCGTATTTCCCAATCTCCCGGGGATTGTGGTCGAAGGAGATGATCCCCGCGTTTTTGAGGGGAAGCGTGCACTGCCAGACGCCGGGGGCACAACTTTCCTTCCATAATCCGGGCTCGGCGTAGTTCCTCGCCGAGCCGCAGATCACGGGCTTTTCCCCTTCGCCCCAGGCGGAAAAGGTGACGCCGTCTTTCCCGCAGTTGACCGCGCCCCGGAAAAGGTCGCCCCGGCGGAAAAGCACCGCGTCCCCCCGCCGCAGGGGGAGCCGTTCCACCATGGCGCAGCTCCGCAGGGGCCGCTCCGGCGAGAGCCCGTCGTTGGCGTCGTCCCCCTCATTGCTGAAGTAGTAGCACCTGCCGGAAAAACTTTCCGGCGCAGGGTCGGAGGCATAGAGGACCGCCTTTTTCATGGCGTCGGCCTTGCGTTGGAATTCCCGGAGTGTCTCTTCCGTCGTTCTGTTCCAGTGTCCTGACATGGGAATATTTCTCCTTCTTTCGGATCCCGGCTGCCGGACGGCGCTCCGCCGTCCGCACGGCCTTAATGTGCCACACGGAAACCGCTTTGTCAAGGAACGATCCGGGAAAATTCGGAAAAAACGTTCCCGAGGGAAACGGATGAAGTCTGTCCCCCCCCCGGATCCCCGGTTGCATTTTTCCCGTTCCGGTGGTATATTTACGCCAATTCAACCGAAAGGGACGATTCTTCATGAAAATCTATCTGATGACCGACATGGAAGGCTGCGCCGGGATCCTCAACTTCAAGGACTGGGTCTTCCCCGAAGGGCGCTACTACGACAAGGGAAAACGGCTGCTGACGCTGGAAGTCAACGCCGTCGCGGAAGGCTTCTTCGCCGCCGGGGCGGACGAGGTCCTGGTCGCCGACGGCCACGGCCACGGCGGCATCGATCCGGAACTGCTGGACGAACGGCTCCAGCTCCTGAAGGGGCTCACCAAACCCATCTTCCCCTTCGGGCTGGATTCCACTTTCGACGCCTTCGCCTGCGTGGGACAGCATGCCAAGGCCGGGACCCCCTTCAGCCACATGACCCATACGGGGACCTTTCTGGCCATCGACGAAACGGTTCAGGGCATTTCCATCGGCGAATACGGCCAGATGGCCCTGTGCGCCCGCGAGCTGGGGGTGCCGACCATTTTCGCCGCGGGCGAGGAAGCCTTCGCCCGTGAAGCGGAGGCCCTGACCCCCGGCGTGGTCACGGTGGGCGTCAAGCGGGGACTGCTCCCCGACGGGCTGGACGACCTCTCCTCCGAAGAATACGGCGAAGCCAAGCTGGCGGCGATCCACCTGGCCCCGGCGGGGGCGCGGAAGATGCTGACCGCCGGAGCGAAAGCGGCCCTCGAAAAGTTCAAGGAGCATCCCGAATCCTTCACCTATCCCGAAATCCGGCCGCCCTACGAGATCCGCCTGAGATGCCGCCGTCACAGCGGACGCACGAGCCCCTATACCCTTGTCCGGCGTCACCCGACGAGTTTTATCGGGGCCATGAACGCCCCATTTCACGAGGAGTAGATCATTTCCTCACTTAAGGGGCGTTCCCGGTCACGGCAAAGGTCACTTCGGCCGACTCCGGAGGCGATGAGGGATCGCTCCTCCGTTCCACGGCCCGCAGCGTGTAGCGGGCGTTTTCGGGGAATTCGTACTCCCCCGGATCGGCCCCGAGGGGACGGTTGTTCAGGAACCACAGGAGATTCTTCCGGTCGGCCCGGAGTTCGAGCCGCACGGCGTTTTTTCCCGGAGCCGCCTGATACTGCCCCGGCGCGGGAGAGAGGATCCGCAGTTTCCGGCGCGGGGCCGGGGCACAGACGGTGCAGGCGGCCAGCGGCAGTCCGGCGATGGCCGTCTGGCGGCTCCGGCTCCGGCAGAAGACGCCGGGCGTCAGCCCCGATTCGGCGCAGAGTTCGCGCAGTTCCAGCAGCTTCGTTCCGTCGGGCCAGCGGGGCCGGGGCTTGCCCCGATAGAGCAGTTCGAAAATCTCGCAGGCCGCGGGGAGCGCGGCGGAAGCGCCCACCAGATCGTCGGAGCGGCGGCCGTCCTTGTTGCCGAACCACACCCCGACCGTGTACTCGGGCGTATAGGCGAAACACCAGGCGTCGCAGTTGTTGTTGCTGGTCCCCGTCTTCCACGCGACATCCAGGCCGCCGTACCCGAAGGGCCGTTCCCGGAGCATGGCCGAGACCATGAGGCAGACCGCTTCGGGGAAACAGCGCCGCCCCGGACTTTCCCGTTCACGCCGCACCGTCAGCGAGGGCTTCACGGGGATCCCCCCCGAGGCCAGCATGGCGTAGGCGCAGGTGATGTCCCAAAGGGAGTATCCTTCGGTGCCCAGAGCCAGGGAGAGGCCGGGAGCGTGTTTTCGGGCGAGACGCTCCCCGCCGAGCCCCGCGCGGCGGAAAGTACCGCACACCCGGTCTTCGCCGAGTTTCGCCACCAGACGCACCGCCGGAGTGTTGAGGGAGTGGGAAAGGGCGAACCCGGCCGTGACCCGGCCGCGGAACCGGCCGTCGAAATTCCCCGGCGCATAACTGCCGTAGCGGAGCGGAGCGTCGAGGATCTTCGTGGAATTGACCAGCAGTCCCCCGGCGATCGCCTCGGCGTAGATGAAGGGCTTCAGCGCGGAGCCCGCACTGCGGACAGCCCGGACGACGTCCACTTCGCCGTCTGGTTTCGCGGAAAAATCCAGCGTCCCGATGCGGACGAGCACCTCTCCCGTCCGGTTGTCGATGAGAAGCGCCGCCCCGGAGCTCACCTCCTTGAGCCGCTCCCGCCGGGCCCGGAGCAGAGCGAGGACGCGGAAGTGCAGTTCCCGGTCGATGGAGGTGCGGGTGCCGCCCTCCTTCACGGCGGCGAAAACATGCCGGAGTTCCCCCGGATCGGCGGGATCCTCGAAGGCCGAGCGGTAGCGGAAGTCCCGCAGGCGCAAGGGTTCGTACCGGAGGATCCGCCGGGCCTCATCCGGGGTCAGCCGTCCCCGGCGGGTCAGCAGTTTCAGCACGATCCGCTGGCGCTCCTTCGCCCGGGCCGGGTGGCGGTCGGGGCGGAGGTAATTGGGCTTCTGGGGCAGTCCGCAGAGGAAGGTCGCTTCGGCGAGGTTGAGCCGGACCGCCGGCAGCCCGAAATAATACCGGGCCGCGGCCTCGACGCCATAGATCTTGCCGCCGAAGGGGATCCGGTTCAGATACTCCGTCAATATCTCCTCCTTGGAGTGGAGCGTTTCCATCTTCCGCGCCAGGGCCGCCTGAAGAAATTTGCGCTTCAGGTCGTGCCGGCCGGGGGGAAGGGCCATCCCCGCCAGCTGCATGGAAATGGTGGAAGCGCCGGAAATGCGCCGCGCGGAGCTCAGGTTCTGCCAGAAAGCGCGGCAGACCGCTCCGTAATCCACTCCGGAGTGGCGGTAAAAGGAGGCGTCCTCGGCGGCGAGGATGACGCGCACCACGTGGGGCGAGATCCTGCCGAGGGGCACGGGGAAACACCACCGGGCATCGTAAGTCCTTTCGTTCCAGAGGACGCGGCCGCGGCGGTCGGTCCACACCCGGCAGGGCGTCTGACGGGCGAGGGCGATCATGGGATCATCGACGAAACAGGGCGCGGCGCCCCACACGACGGCCCCCGCCGCGAGCAGGCCCGCGAGGGAAGCGTGGGCGATCCTCCACGGAGGCTTGAGGCGGATCTTCATACGGCATTCGCAAAAAGTTCAAAGAGAGGCGCCGGGGCCGGGGAAGAGGGAAAGGGCTTTTTCCTCTTCCCCGACCGGCCCCGCCGCCGAGGCCGATCGGAGGCGGCTCTTCACCTGACCGTGAATCGGCCCGCCGGGTTGAAAAGCCCCCGGTTGTCGGGCTGATACATGGCTTCCGCATGGAGCGGAGGAATGGCGAAGGAGCCCCGGATCACGGCGCGGGCCCGATAGGTGATCTCGCCTTTCCCGGCGGCGGTGTCGCCGAAGACCAGGAAACGGTCGTCGCGCTTTTCCAGCCGTTTCGGGCAGAGCGCCCCGGAGTCGGTCTTTGCGTTCTCGGGCAGGATCGCGGCGCGGGTGGCGAGGAGCTCATCTTCGATCTCCAGCCCTGCGGGAAGCAGGTCGGTGATGACCAGATTTTCGATCGGGACCGGCGTCTCGAAACGGATCCGGACCCGGACCTTGTCCCCGTGGCGGACCGCGGTCACGGCCTCCCCCTTCTCGTTCAGGTACTCCCGGATGAGCCGGATCGGGCCGCCGGAAGGCGGCGTGGTCCGGGGGACACCGGTGATCTTCGACTCCACGATCAGCGTACCGGCGGAGCGGTTCACGACGGTCGTGCCCTCTTTCGCCGGAAGCGTCACGGCGCCGGAAATCTTCCTGACTTCCCCTTTGGCGCCGCCGACGGAAATTTCGGCCTGAGCCGGTTTCGGCGGGAATTTTTCGGCGTAGGCGGCGAGACCGAGCGCCGCCCAGGCGTTGGCCTGGGTCGTCCCCCATGCCGTGCCGTCGGGACGGAGGCTCCCGGAAAGTTCCACCGCCAGACGGGTCGGCAGCTCTTCACCGGGAATGGCGCAGTCCATGAGGATGTAGAGGGCCATGCCGAGGCGGCAGGCCTTGTCCGAAAATGCCGTCGGCACACCTTCTTCGAGGTAGCACCTGGCCGCGAGGGCGTCCCGCATGGCCGGAGCGCCGAGAGAAGCGTACCCGCCCTTCACCAGCGCCGCGCCCGCGAGGAACACCGCGAAATCGGGCTTTTTTGCTCCTTCGATGATGTTCCGCGAGGCGGTGAGGAACGAATTATGTCCGGCCACGGCCAGCACGTAGGCGGCGTACGCCCGGAGCGAGCGCCGCCGCGGGTCGGCGAAAGTGGCCTTGTGCGTCAGCCAGCGGCGGTAGCGGTTCCGGCCGGGGAAGTCGAGAGAAAGGAGCCCTCTCCTCTCGGCTTCGAAGATGAAATGAAGCGCGAAAACGGAGCCTTCTTCCCACGGCGTGTCGGATCCGGGCCACATGGCGAAGGAGCCGTTGTGAAGGACCATGGAGAGCAGTTTCGCATAGGCACCCCGGACCTTGTGAGCGTTGGTCCTCGCCATCGCCTCGTCCACGAGCCCGGCTTTGGCCAGCGCGGGAAGCGAGAGGAAGGGGAAAGCGCCCGCGGTGGTCTGTTCCAGACAGCCGTGGGGGTAATCGTTCAGCCAGTCCAGGGCGTTCTTGACCGCGAGGGCGGGCGAAGCGGAAAGCCGGATCGCTCCGGCAGTCCCGCCGACGAAGTCGCCGGCCGAAGAGGCTTTCCAGCTCTCGCCCGGCTTCAGCAGGGTCATGCGGTAGACGCCCTGGGGCGCATTCACGCTCCGGACGGTGACGAAAGTTTCATCTTTCGCCTCGGCGGGACCGACCGAGAACCGGGCCGCGATCTTGCCGGAGTCGAACTTTTCTTCCGCGCGGACCCTGACGGTCAAGGTCCGCTGTTTGCCCTTGCCCAGTCCCTTGACGGCAAAGACATTGGAATCTTTTCCGGCCATTTTCAGCATGGGCGGGAGCGTGACGGTGCAGCTGCCGTCGTTCCCCTCGGCTTCGTGGTTGAAGACGGTGAGCGAAAGCTCCGCCTCGTCGCCGGGGGCGATGAACCTCGGGGCCGAGATCCGGACCGTCACCGGCTTGCGCATGATGACCGGGCGCTGAGTCGATCCGACGGCGTTTTCGGAACTGGCCACGGCGAAGAAGGTCATCTGCCCCGTGTGTTCGGGGAGTTTCACCGTGACCGACGCTTCGCCGGAAGCGGGAACGCGGACCGGAGGCGCGATGAGCCGCGCCGTGTGTTTCTGCTTGATGGTGCCGAGCTTGCTGAGATCGCCTTCCCCGTCACCGCCGATCTTGCCGTCGGGGGTGATCTTGAGTTCGTCGAAGAGCAGTCCGTACATGTCGTAGAAGGTCATCGGGCAGGCGATGTCTCCGTAGAAGCAGTCGAAGATGTCCGGAGCCCGGTAATTCGTGAGGGAAATGACCCCGGAGTCGACCGCATAGAGACACACCTCGCCGGAAACGGGCTTCCCGGAAGCGTCCTTCAACGTGACCTTGACCGGGAAGGAGCTCTCGGGTTCGGCCTTTTCCCCGTGTTCCAGCCCCACGGCGAGCCGGTGGGCTTTGGTCTGATCCACGTTGATCTTCAGCACACCGAAACCGCGGAGGAAGGTCCCCCCGCGCCGGGTCACCACGGTACAGCCGACGTAGAAGCTGGAAGAGTGGATATTCTTCGGGATCTCCATCCTGACCGTGTTCCTCCCGGGTTTGACCGGGACGATCCGCTTTCCGGCAAGACTCCTTTCGCCGTAGACGAGGAAGGCCTCGCCGCTGCCGGGCGCATCGAAGGAAAAGGCGAGAGTCCCGCCCGGAGCCACCTGTTTCGCATCGGTGCGGAAGTAGAGGGAGTTGGGATCGGCGGAGCGCTCCCCGCCTTCCCCGGAGTACCAGTAAAAATCCAGTTCCGTGCGGTAATTTTGTCCGCTGACGACGGTGAGGGTATAGACTCCGGAAGGCAGGTCCCACCCGAGCGCGGCGACCTTTCCGACGGCGAAATCCCCCGCCGGAATGGAAACGGTCTTCTTCAGTTCGGGGAGCGGGATCACCCGCCGGACCCACTCCCGTTTCCATTTCTTCCCCTGCCGGGAAAGGACATACTCCCACTCCTTGCGGGCGAGTTCGAAGGTGACTTCGAACTTTTCCGGAAGCGGGATCCTGTCGGACTTCACCGCCGGCAGCAGCGTGTATTCGAAACGTTTTTCACGTCCCTTGCTTTCCGCCTCGCGGACACCGATGAAGAAGGGCGTGGGATAGAGCTGTTTGACCACCCGCCCCGTGACGCTCCGGCCGCCGGGCTCGGACGCCTCGAAGGAGGCCACGATGATCACGGGATCGAAGGCGACGCCCTTCTGCGCCGCAAAACCGGGATAACGGATCTTCACGCTCCCCGGTCCCTTCCGGCCCTTGCCGGAAAAGGTCTTCGCGCGGACGAACCTGTCCTCCGCGCCCGCATGCCACGAATTCCCCCAGTGACCGGGGGCAGCCGCGGGAAGGGTGGCGACCGAATACTGGTAGGAGCCGTTTTCCAGCGGCGCACCGAAGTAGTATTTGGCATCGAACTCGAAATCCTGGGCGTCGCCGACGCCGCAACTTTCCGTCAGCGCCTTCCCGGAGATCTTGATCCGGTCGGGGACGAAGCTCGCGACCCGGATGAGGGTATCCCCGCAGGCGACCTTGTCGCCCGCGGCCCGGCAACTGATGGTGTAAAGCCCCGTCGGAGCCGTTTCAGGCAGGGTGAACCCGGTCTGGGCGAATCCGTAAGCATCGCCCTTGACGGAGCTGCTGAGCACCGTATCGCCGGAAGGGTTCACGAGCCGGAACTCCAGAACGGTGTCCGGCATGGGCTTGAAGACGCCCTGCTGATCCCGCCGCAGAAAGGCCGAAGCGGTGATCTGTTCCCCCGGCCGGGCGATGCCCCGTTCGGCGAAGACGAACGCGCGGGGCGCACCCGCGACGAGCACGTTCCGGCTCTGGAAGCAGTCCCGACTGCTTTCCCGCAGGAGACGGAAGAAGGAGATATCTCCCGCCTTGCGGGCGGTGACGGCGACGGTGTAGTCGGATTCCTTGTTCCACGCCGGATCGTAGGTGAGCAGAGCACTGCCGTTTTCATCCGTTCTGCCGGAGGCGGCGAGCTGGTTCTTGTAGCTCATCACGGTCAGCTCCGCCCCCGCCACCGGTTTGCCGGTGGAAAGGGACCGGACGAAGACGGCCAGTTTCCCCCCCTGGACGTCCTCGGCGACCTGAACCGCCATATCCGTCACGAAGACATACCGCTGGTTCAAATTGAGCAGCACCCGGTAGACGCCGGGCTTCCGCCCGCCGATGAGTTCAGCCAGATCGAGTTCGTGGAACACCTCGCGGTTCTTCGGCGTCTTGAAGGTGATCTCCTTGTCCGCGACCAGGATCATGCGCGAATCGCTGGAGTCTTCCCCGATGACGTAGGGGTTCAGATTGTTTTCGAAGGCCTTGTAGACGAGGACGTTCACCTTATCGCAGTTCACGGTGCGGAAGGGCAGCGCCAGTTTCTTCCCGTTGAGGGGCAGATAGGGCCCCGCGGTGACGAAGTTGACCTCCGGCTTCATATCGGGGATCCTGATCTCGGTGACCGCGTTTTCCTCCAGTTTTCCGCCCGCCTCGTTTTCCGCCCCGCGGAGGACGGTCACACGGTATTTCGTCCCGGGCCGGAACGGACCGGAGAGCCGGAGTTTACTGCCGCTGATCGACCGGCGGAACGGGATCGCCGGCTCCACGACCGCCGAAGCGGAAACCAGATCGCTTTCGGTCTCGAATTGGATCACGACGGCGCCCCCGCTCCATTCAGCCCCGGAAAAGAGGATGGGGGTCACCGGCAAATTCGCCTTGTAGCCCCCCTTTTCGGACTTCGCGCCCGAACCGGCAGCGGCCGGGGCCTCGGCGGGCCGGGGCAGCTCCGGCGCCGTCTTCCGGACGTTCCCCTTCCCCGCAGCTTCGCGCGCACGGCCTTCCGCCTCGTGCACACGCCTCGAAAGATAATAGTTCCCGATGAGAGAAACTCCCAACGCCGCCGCCAACACACCAGACAACACCACCCCGGATCTGCTCATAGCCCGCTCCTTCCTTTGCGATTCGTAAACAATATTCCGTCGATCCGAACCGACAGCCCCCCTGCCGGTACGATATGCTCTATATTCCGCGCCCGTGAAAATACGTCGAAGATTTTTGCAGCGGGCTTAATATAACATCAAACAAGATGATTTCAAGCACCGTTTCGAAATTATTGCCATCTTTTTTTCCGGGGCTGGGGAAAGGGCTTTTTCTATTCGGGATCATCTTGTTGACGGCGAGAAAGTTACAACGCTTTTTACTGATGACGGTCCCAGAAAAAAACCCCCTTCGGCGCCGCCGAAAGGGGGATGATGTGCCGGAGAGGCTGATTGTCAGCTCAGGGATTCCTCCGCCACCCGGAGCACGTTGCCGCCGATGATCTTTCTGATCTCGTCATCGGTGAAGCCCCGCTGGACCAAACCCACGGTGAAAAGGGGCCAGTTGCCCCAGGCCATGGAGCCGAACTGCTCGTCGGAAACGGGGATCTTCTCCTCTTTCGTGGGAGACCAGAAACTTTCCCAGATAGCTCTGGCGGGGGGCGCCTGATGCTCCGTCACCGCCGGCGACAGCACCGAGGAGCGGTCGGTGCCGATGGCCACATGATCCGGACCGAAGGTGCGGGCCACGTATTCGATGTGGTCCATCATGGCCCGGATGTCGGCGGTGCCCCGGAGGAACTGGGGGATGGTGCAGATGCCCACGTAGCCGCCGGTCTTGCAGATGGCGGCGATGACCTCGTCGCTCTTGCCCCGGTAGTGGCTGGAAAAGTGCCCCGCCACCGTGTGACTGGCCACCACGGGCTTTTTGGACCACTTCGCCGCTTCGAAGCTGGTCCGCTGGCCGCTGTGGGCCACGTCGGGGATGACGCCCAGCCGGTTCATCTCTTCGATGACCGCCCGCCCGAAGTCGCTCAACCCGGCGTCGGCGGACTCCGCACAGCCGTCCCCGATCAGGTTCCGCCGGTTGTAGGTCAGGTGCATCATCCGGGCCCCGAGGCGGAAGAAGACGGCGATCTGTTCCAGAGCCTCCTCCTTGGAGTCCAGTTTGCGGGGAATGGGCACGCCGTTGGTGGTGAGATAGAGGGCCTTGCGGCCCCGAGCCCGGATCCCCGGCAGCCGGTCGGGATAGGCCGCCCGCTCCAGCAGGTCGGGGACCCGGTCGATGAGGTTGGTGAAGAAGCTGAAGCGCTTCAGCAGACGTTCCACGTCGTTGCCCTCCACGCCCGCGTTCTGGAAGATGCAGTCCACGCCCGCGTACTCCCAGGCCGCCCGGAGCAGCTTCAGCTGTTCCGGATCGTTGAAGGAGGTGTTTTTGGCGAACTCCTCCCGCGCGTCACGGATCTGGTCCCGCCCGGCGTTGGCGGCTATGAGTTCGTCGAGCCGCAGATCCCGGCCGCCGCCCGCGGGCATGAAGCCGTAGGCGTCGAAAACGAAGGAATTCCGATGGAGTTCCAGACCGTGTTCCAGCTCCTTTGTGACGGATTGAGCAGTGTCAAGGCGATCTGCCTTGCCGCATCCCAGCTTTCGAGCATAAAAAACCTCCCCGATCGTATCGAATTTCAGAGCTCGGGCAGGAGTCATCCTGCCGCGCTTTCCCTAATATACCGCCTCGGGAGCGAAATTGCAACTCATTCGAAGCGGATGACGGAAACGTCATCCACCGCGAGGGTCTCCCCCTTCTTCTGGTCCCGTGCACCGAAGAGCGCCACGCAGCGGGCCGCCTTCGGGGGCACGGTGAAGGTCAACGCCCTTTCCCGGAACGCCCCCGGCGAGAGAGGAACGCTGCCCTTGACGAAACTGCTTTTGTGGAGCCACTTGTTCTGAACGTCCTTGAACTGGACGGAAATGCCCCCGCCCGTGCCCCGGAACCAGGCCGCGACCCGATACCTCTCGCCGGGCTTCACCGGGAACACATAGTTGACCGTGGCCGCCTGACAGCCGGTGAAGAGGACGCCCGCATTCCCCGTCCGGGCCGCTTTTGCGCTCAGTTCGATCTTCCCCGGCGTGTAGACGCCGATCCAGCTGTTCCAGTTGGCGGCCCCCAGCTGTTTCCAGTCGGGAGCGCTGTTCTTTTTGGCCTTGCCCTTCTTTTCGAAGCCGGGATTGGAGCACAGATTGCCGCTTCCGGAGCCCGCATTGGCGAACCGGACCAGCTCCGGCGTCTTTTTGAGGAGGGGGGCGAAGCGGGCCCGCGGCAGTTTCCGGAAGGCGGAATCCACCGCCTCGGCCTCGTCGGCGGGCAGATAGAGCAGGGGACATGCGGGGTTGAGTTTCCGGGCTTCCTCGATGCGCGCCGCCACCTTCTCCGGGGTCGGATCCTCTTTCATGCCGATGAAGCAGTAATAGGCCGCACGGGGGAAGAGACGGCTTTTCAGGGCTTCGATGCGGCCCCGGACTTCGGGGTCGTTCCCGGCCAGCTTTTCCGCCTCGCGGACGCAAGACACCATCTCCTTCATGTCGGCCGGAGCGTAGAGGAAAAACCCGTCGTTGTCGTAATCGCAGCGGAAGTCGAAACGTTCCTTCCGGCGGTCCCAGGCCCGCTCGAGGACCTCATAGTACCGCTCCATGGGCTTGGCGGCGGGGCCGTAGAATTTCCGGCAGAACTCCCGGAGCAGCGCCGCCGGGTCCCGGTCTGTATCCCAGACCAGCTTGCCCACGAGCCAGCTGCGGGGGCCGTCGATCTCGTAACTGCCGTTGAGCTTGGGCAGAGCCGGGTGGAGCTCCCCGCAGATGCCGACGACCTTGTTCTTCCTGAGGAAGCGCAGGTACTCGGCCAGCGCACGGGCGTGGAGTTTGGGGTTCTCCCGGCCGTGCATGTGGAAATAGGCGTAGAGCTGTTTCGCCTTCGCCGCCCACGCCTCGACCGTGCGCACCTTGTCGGGCATGGCGGGGATCACCAGACAGGGGATCACGTTGGGCAGCAGAGAGATCTTCGCGGGAGGCAGCTGGGTGCCGTCGCCGTAGGCGAGAGACGCGATGAATTTGTCCGGGAACTCATCTTTTATCCCCGCCGCCACCTGATCGACGAAGGTGAAATAACGGTCCGTGACGCCGGGGACGCCGGGGACGTCCAGCGCCCGGCAGGCGGGACATTCGCAGAAGTGGCCGCCGTCGCTCTGGGCCACGCTGAAGCTTTCCCGTTCCGGGAAGCGCCGGAAGTACTGCTTCGCCCCGTTGATGAAGATCTTCACCACTTCGGGGTTGGAGGTGCAGGCCTGCCGCTTCATCTTGACGGGCTTGTTCCGGACGCCGTTGAGCATGTTGAAGTACTCGGGATGGGTCTCCCACAACTTGGGCGGCATGGTCTTGTTGATGTTGTGGCTGTACTGGGCCCGTTCGTCCGGAGTCCCCCGGACCGCCTGACGGAAGAATCTGGCCATGCCGGGGTCCACCCCCAGCTGCCGGATACGGAAGGCAGGCTCCTCTTTCCGATCCTGAATCTCCGCGGCAAAGCTCTTTCTTTTCGGGATGACGGTGCCGTATTTCCCCGGCCACACCCACATGACGTCCGCGTACCGTTCGAGGAACTCCATGACGCCGAAAAGGGTCCCCAGGGGGCCGCCGCCGATGATGACCACGTTTTCCCCGTCGGGGACGCGAATGAGGAAGCCGTCCCGGTCGATCTTGCCCGCCTGCGCAAGACACTTCAGTCCGGCGGGGGTCCGGCCGATATGCAGAACGACCTTGCCCTTTTCCGGGACGCTGCCCGAAGGCGGGGTGACGCCGCCCATTTCGCGGAATACCGAAGCGAGGAGTTCCGCCGCGGCCCTTTCCTCGGGAGCGGCCTGGGCGGGGAGCAGAAGGACAGTGCGGTTCCGCCCCGCTTCGAAAAAGGTGACGGGCCGGGCGGCAAGGGGGAGCAGAAGCAGGAACGCAAGGAGCAGCAGACCGTGTTTCATGGCCTTTTCTCCCTTGTCACTGATCCCGTTTCCACAACGAAAGGTTGTTGGTCTTCTTGCCCAGAACGCCGGGGTTGTAGGCGTTTTCCGACGTGTTGCAGCGCACGGCGGTCACGTGGGCGTCGGTCCAGAGGACGTGGGCCGCGCCCAGATGCCAGGGATAGACCAGCCCGAAGGAGGAGCCGACGGTGTAACTGTCGTTGAGGGAGCGGGCCGAAGTGTCCTTCGGCTCGGCCATGATCCGGTTGTCGGCCATGAGGATGGTGGAGGAGGGCTTCTTCAGCTGCGTGTAGCGGCAGGAAACGTCGCTGGAGCCCCCGTTGCGCACGGAGCTGCCCAGATGGAAATAGTTGTACCCGTAATGGATCTGCCTGGGCAGCTCCCCGTCCATGCAGGGCGGCTTGCCGTCGTTGCCGGGACAGCGGAAGCCGTTGAGGGAAATAAGGCCGTTGGCGATCATCCACCCGTCCCAGCCGCGGGCCGGGCTGGAAGCGCTGGTGTTGACCGAATTGTTGTTCCCGAAGAAGTATTCGTTGTTGTTGTCCACGTACTGCCGGACGGCCAGCCCCAGCTGTTTCAGGTTGTTGAGGCAGGCGGTGGCCTTGCCCCGATTCCTCGCCTGCTGCAGCGCGGGCAGCAGCATCCCCGCAAGGATGGCGATGATGGCGATGACCACCAGAAGCTCGATAAGAGTGAAGGCGCTGTGCCCTGTCTGCTTCCGCCGGAGTGAAA
Organism: Lentisphaeria bacterium; assembly: GCA_017443585.1. Taxonomy (GTDB): domain Bacteria; phylum Verrucomicrobiota; class Lentisphaeria; order Victivallales; family Victivallaceae; genus UBA1784. The sequence continues at coordinate 33,605 of JAFSYV010000097.1, forward strand.
AGTTTTTTCCCTTCATGATTTCCGAATCTCCTGTAGGTTGAAATGGTGATTGAAAGGCAGCATATCCCTGGCGCTCTGCTTCCGGTACTCGCGGGGCGAGAGCTTCATCAGGCCGCGGAAGGCCCGGGAAAAGTGGAATTCGCTCTTGTACCCGCACCGGAACGCGATCTCCTTGACGCTCCTGCGGCTCCCTTCCAGAAGCCGGAGGGCTCTGGCGAGGCGGCACGCGACGAGATAGCGGTGGGGCGGCATCCCCAGCAGAGCGGTGAAAAGCCGTCTGAAGTGGACCAGGGATATCCCCAGCGCCCCCGCTTCGGCGGCAAAATCCCACTCGCCGTCGGGCGAAGCTCCGATACGGTTGGCCAGGGCGGTGATGGCTCCGGTCATCTCTTCCCCGGTGCGCAGCGCGGCGGGCTGGGTGCTGAGTTTGAGCAGGATCTGTTCCAGAGCCAGCACCGCTCTGCCGTGGTGGACCGGATGGGGGATCATGCAGAAATTGATCAGCTCGCGGCACTGGCGGATCAGCTCGCCGCACTCCAGTGGCCGGAGGAGCTTCAGGGGGAGCGAGGCGGGCAGCAGGCCCGACTGAGCGTAGCGTTCCGCCCGAGGCCCCCGGAAGCAGACGTAGAGCTGACGGCGGAGCCCCGAGTAGGTGAAAGGAACTCCGGGGAAGGTGAAAAAAATCACCGGAGCCCGGTACACGACAGGGGAATCCGAGCCTGCGGCGAGAGCGATGCTTCCCTCGTAAATGAATTGCAGGCCGTAGTATCCGTCGAAACGGTGCCGCTTGTACGCCGTCGTGCTCGGCTGCCCCGAATCGTTGGCCATGACGAACCCCAGATCGTCGAAATAATCCATCTTTTCCCCGGATTGAAAGTTGAAACCTTCCGGAAAGTTCCCGAAGAACTGTTCTTGTGGTAATATATCCCTGAAAAGTCAATATGCAAGGGATTTTTTTCGGAAAAACATGACATTTCTGATCATGCCGAAACGAAAAACATCTCTCACGGGACCGGGGCGATTTCGGGAAATGAAACCGTTTCCGCCGGAATTTCGCGAAAAACGCTTTCCTTCTCTTGTATTTTCGGGAAACAGCACGTATATTTAACGGTGCCGCACTTTCGGCGGCGTCAACCGAAGGATCACTTTTTCAGGAGGTGTGTTTCATGGAAAGATATTACGACTGGTTCGATGCCGGCAGGTTCGGCATGTTCATCCACTGGGGGCTTTACTCCATGGGAGCCCGCTACACCTGGCTCAAGTCCCACGAGAAGATGACCGATGCGGAGTACGACCGCTACGTCCGGCACTTCAACCCCGACCGCTTCAATCCCGAAGTGTGGGCCGCCCTGGCCAAACGGGCGGGGATGCGCTACGTGGTCTTCACCGCCAAGCACCACGAAGGCTACTGCATGTTCGACAGCAAGTACACCGACTATAAATATAAGGAAAGGGACCTGCTCCGGGGCGTGGTCGACGCCTTCCGGGCCGAAGGGCTGAAGATCGGCGTCTACTACTCCCTGCCCGACTGGCACCATCCCGACTACCTGCACGACAAGCGCCATCCCCAGCGGGACATCCCCTACGAGGGCAACACCGAAGGCTACCGGACCTATCTGCACAATCAGGTCCGGGAGATCCTGACCAACTACGGACGCATCGACCTCATGTGGTTCGACGGCTCCTACCCCGACACCGCCCACATCTGGGACATGCCCCGTTTGAGCGCCATGGCCCGGGAACTGCAGCCGGGGATCCTCATCAGCCGCCTGCCCGGCTACGACGACTTCGCCACGCCGGAGCAGACCATCCCCCAGCAGGGGCTTTTCAACGAGGACGGCACCCCGAAGCACTGGGAGGGCTGTCAGGTGCTCCACGGGGAATGGGGCTACATCCGCGACAAGCACTGGAAGACCGTGCCCGAATTGGTCCAGATGCTCGTGCGCCACACCTCCAGGGGCGGGAATCTGCTCCTCAACGTGGGGCCCACCTCACGGGGCTGTCTGGACGACCATACCGTAAGTCTCCTCAAAGGTCTGGGCGACTGGATGGACTGGCACGAAAGGGCCATCCACAACTGTTCCGGCGCTCCGGCGGAGTTCCCCGAACCCGAAGGCTGCCGCTACACCTGGAACCCGGAGAAAAAGACCCTTTACTGCCACTTCTTCTGCTGGCCCGAACGGCGCATCGACCTGCCCAACCTGGCCGGAAAGGTGGACTACGCCCAGTTCCTCCACGACGGTTCCGAGATCCGCTTCACCGAGACGCTCCCCGGCAACATCCACGGCCCCCGGGATCCGGAAGATGGGGCGCTGCGGCTGGCCCTGCCCGTTTCCTCGCCCGAAAACTGCGCCATGCCCGTGGCTGAACTGTTCCTCAAGGACTGATGAAAGGAGACGATCGGCATGTATCTGGGTAAATTTCTCGCCGCCGCGCTGCTGACGGGCGCGGCCCTGTACGGAGCCGACGACTACCGGTTCTTCCGGGAGCCGCAGTCGCCCCGGCGCATCCTCATCGGCAAGGAAAAGACCGCGGTTCTCTTCGACAAGGGGAAGGTGAATTTCGAGATCGTTCCCGGCAAAACGGCGGTGGCCCGCTTCGCGGCCAGTGAGCTGGCGAAGCAGCTTTCACGGGTGCTGGGGGTGAAGATCGCCCCGGTGCCCAGGGCTTCGGGCAAAGTCCCCGCCCTGATCGTCGGCGACGCCGATTCCGCCAAAAAGCTGGGTCTGGACCCCGCCAAACTGGACCGGGACGGCTTCTTCATCAGGAGCGCGGGACGCGACGTGATCATCATCGGCGATGATGACCCCAAGGCCGATCCCGTGCGTCACGGCTATTTCCGCCGGGGGACGCTTTTCGGCGTCTACGACTTTCTGGAACGCTTCGCGGGCGTCCGCTACTACTTCCCCGGCGACATGGGGACCGTGGCGCCCCGGGTCGCGCGGTGGGCTCTGCCGCAAATCGACATCACGGACCGTCCCGACAGCCAGTACCGGCAGATCTACGCCGTCGACTCCGGGCCGAAGGAGACCCGCTCCGGCTATCTCTACCCCGGCTTCGACGAGCGGACCCACTACCGGGACCGGGAGTACCAGCTGCGGCTCCTCACCCACGGCATGCACAGCACCCACGGCCTCGCCTATCTGGGGCTGAAGGAGCGCTTCGCCAAGACCCACCCCGAGTACTTCGCTCTGAGCGAAGACAACAGGCGCTACAACGGCACGGACGTTTCCCGTTGTCCCAGCGACAGCAAGGGGCAGATCTGCTTCAGTCAGGAAGGGCTGAAGCAGGAGATCGTCAAGGACGGCATCGCTCTGCTCACCGGCAAGGGGGCCAAGTCCCGTGGCGCGGTGGACGCCAGAGGCGTGCCCTTCACCTCCATGCGCGAGGACCAGCGGCCCTTCTTCTGCATCATGCCCAACGACAGCATGGCCCCCTGCTGCTGTCCCGGCTGTGCGCCCTACTTCGTCAACTACCGGAAACACCAGCCCGACCAGAAGTGCAGCGATTTCGTCTGGAACTGGATGATCGACATCGCCGAAGCACTGCAGAAGGCGGGTGCGCCGGGCTACGTGACCACCATGTGCTACAATCCCTACCACCGGATGCCGTCCCGGGCCCTGCCTTCCAACATCATCGTCCGGATGGCTCTCCCCGGTCCCTGGGCCAACGACGCAAAACTTGCCGAAGACATGGCGAAACTCAAGGCGTGGCGGGATAAATGCGGGGGCCGCATCTGCCTCTGGCTCTACATGATCAACGCGGGACGCCGGAATCACGCCGAGATCCCCCACATGACCCCGGCGGCCACGGGCAAATTCATGAAGCGCACGGCGAAAGACTCCTTCGGCGCGTTCCTCGAGACCGAGAACGAAAATTACCTTTCGGCCTATCTCAACTTTTACGTTTTCGCCAAGGTCACCTGGGACAGCTCCGTGGACGTCCCCGCTCTGCTCGAGGAGCATGACCGGCTGATGTTCGGGCCCGGCGCTCCCATCATGAAGCAGATCCGGGAAAGCTGGGAGCGGAACTGGATGGAAAAGATCATGGGGAATATCCTCGACACGCCTCTGGGCCCCGTGAACGCGGCCCCCTCCAAGACCGAACTTTGGGAGCGTATCTACGACAGGAAGGAGCTGGACCGGATCTCCGGACTCTTCGACAAGGCGGAAAAGGCCTGCGCCAAAGCTCCGGAAGCTCTGGCGCGGGTGAAGTTCATCCGCAAGCAGATCTGGCAGCGGACACTCGACGGCGCCGCGGCATTCTGGCGTCAATTCGACGACCGGGAGTCCTGGCAAGCCTTCATGCCCGAGCGCAAGGGCCCCGTGGTCATCGACGGCAAGCTCACCGAAAAGGACTGGCAGGAGGCCCCCCCCGTGTGGATGCTTTCCCGCAATCTGGGGAAGGACAAATCCGGCAGGGTCGAAGTCCAGACCCGGGTCAAGATGCTCCACGACAAGGAGTACTTCTATTTCGGCTTCATTTGTGACGAACCCCGGACCGACATCATGACCAATCTGCCCCGCAAGTTCGATGACGGCACCATGTGGGTGGACAACATCGCGGAGATATTCCTCGCTCCCGACCGCAAGGCCAAAGGACTCTATCAGTTCATGATAACCTCGAACAACAGCGCCTGCGACCTGCGGAACTTCAGCGGCAAGACCGACTACAAGTGGAACAGCGGCATGGTGTCGCAGGTTTCCGTCGATCCCGGCAAGGCTTGGTATGTCGAAGTGAAGATCCCCCGCAAATCCATGCCCGAGATCAAAGGCACCCGTTTTGCCGGGAACTTCACCCGGGGCCGTAAGCTCGCCGACGCCCGGCTTACCGCCGCCGTGCCCTATTACACCTGGAGCGCTTTCGGGCTCCAGACGCCGGAAAACTGCGGCATCATCCGCCTCGGTCAGCCGGAGCAGCGCTCGCACGTGAAGGACGGGGATTTCGCCATCGTCATGCGCTGGCAGAAGGGCAAATACCGCTCGCCGTGGTACGGTCCCAGCGGCGTGTGGATGGACTTTGACACGCAATATTTCCGCACCTGCGGCGCTTCGCTCATACTCGACGCGAAGAGGAACACCCTTACCCAGTGGGGGCTGAACCTGAAGCCCTCGACGAAGTACCGGTTGAGTTTCTACGTCAAGCTGGAAGACGTGAAGCCCCGGAAGGCTTCCGGCGGCGTCGGCTTGCGCATCGGCTTCCCCAGCAACCGGAGCATCTGGCCGCTGGCCCGGCCCCTCCACGGCACGGCTGACTGGCGCAGGTACGTCTTCGACGTGACCACGCCGCCGAACGTGGGCGACCCCAAACGGGCGGCCATCGTCTTCACCTTCCGCGACGCCGCGGGCCGCGCCCTTGTGGACGGCATCAGCCTCACGGAGCTCAAGTAAAAGATTCCGCGCCAAAAGACGCCCGCGTCTTCCCGGAAAAAGGAAGGCGCGGGCTTTTTCTTTCGGTGAGGCGCTTTTTTTATCCCACGACGGGGGTCACGTCGATGCAGTAGACCTGACGGATCCCTTCGTGGAGCGCGTCGATGCAGACGGTCTTGCCCGAACGGGACCAGTTGGGGTGCAGGTCGCACCGGGTGGGGCCGGGGGCCGACATGTCGTCCGCGAACTCGCCGATCTCGTAGGGGATCTCCTTTTCCAGATCGTAGAGGAAAAGTTTCCGGTACGGCGCATCCGGCTCGGGGTAGCAGTCGGTCATCATCCAGCGGCCGTCGGGGGAGTAGGAGCAGTGGCCGTCGCCGGGGAAGATGTCCTTGGCGATGGTCTTCACCTGCCGGGTCTGGTCGGTGAAAAGATGGTACTGCCAGCCGTCGATGTAGCGGTTGGAAAAGTTGATGATCTCCCGGTCCGAGGCCCAGGTGTAGTGACTGCTCATGTCCTCCAGATTCAGGGGATAGAGGTCGGTCCCGTCGATGTTCACCGTGAACATGTGGGTCTTGTGCCAGTTGGGCTTCCCGTCCTTGTCGTAGAGCCGCCACCGGTGGAAGAAGGCGATCCTGCGGCTGTCGGGCGAAAAGAGCATGTGGTTGAACCAGCCAGGC
>JAFSYV010000098.1 GCA_017443585.1 Lentisphaeria bacterium
GAGCGTGTTCGCTCCCCGGTTCGACGAAGTCCGTGATGTCGACGGTGAAGGGCGAAGCGCCGCCCGTGTGGGCGCCGCACTTTTTCCCGTCGACGAAGATGCTGCAGGAGTAATCCACGCCGCCGAAGTGGAGCAGGATCACCTTGCCCTGCCAGCCGGCGGGGATGGAAACGGTACGGTGGTACCAGATGCATTCGATGAAGTCGGTGTGCCCGATGCCGGAAAGTCTGCTTTCGGGGGCGAAGGGCACGTTGATGGGAGTTTCGAACTTGGCGGCCTTTTCCCAGCCGCGCTCGGCGCCGCTTTTGCCGGGATCGAACCGGCAGCTCCACAAGCCGTTCAGGCTGACGAAGCCGGGACGGGCGAATTGCGGATTCGGGTGCGAACAACTCATTTTCCTGTCTTACCTCTCTTTTGAAGAAACGAGTCCATTTTCGGACACCGCGCATACTATACTCCCGAAAGGGGGCAAAGTAAAGCGGAAAAAAAAGTTTTTTGCCCTTTTTTTGACCCCGTGCCGGAGGCGGGACGCAGCCGGACGAAAAAAAACGCTCCGGGGGCTTGAAATATCCCCGGTGCGGTGATATAGTAAGAAGTTCCTCGAAAAAGCGAAGGATCCCAAACAAAACAAGGTGCGTGTAAATGAGAAAACTGTGCATTGCTCTCGTCCTGACTGCCGCTGCGGCGCTTTTTGCCGCGGAAGTCCGTTTCGAGCCGCGGGCGGTCTCCCCCCGCTTCGTCAAGCTGGATCAGAAGGTGAAGCTGGTCCTGAAACCGGGTAACTTCGAGGTGGTGATCCCCGCCCGCCCCGCCCCCGTGGTGAAGTATTCGGCCAAAGTGCTGGCGGAAACGCTGGGGAAGATGTTCGACTGCAAAGTCCCCGTCGTCACCGCTCCCACGGCGGGGAAGATTTCCCTGTGCCCCGGCGATACGAAACTCGCGAAGCAGCTCGGGCTCGACCTGGCCAAACTGGACCGGGACGGCTACTACATCCGCACGGCGGGAAACAAGGTCCTGATGATCGGCCGGGACAACCCCACGGCCAATCCGCCCGTGCACGTGGGCAACCATGAACGGGCCACCTTCTTCGCCACGCTGGAGTTCCTCGAACGCTTCTGCGGCGTCCGGTTCTACTTCCCCGGCGAGATGGGCACGGTGATCCCCCGCCGGAATGAGATCGTCCTCCCCGGCATCGACCTCGCCGACCGGCCCGACATGCAGTACCGCACCTTCTACTTCAAGACCTGGGGGCCCATCATGGACGGCCAGAAGTTCGCCTACACCGGCGCCCCGAAGAATCTTTCCGGAGCCGCCAATCTGATCCTGCGCACCAGCACGCTGCACGTTCCCAACTGCCACGGGCTCCGCTACCTCGGACTGGTGGAGCGCTTCGGCAAGACCCATCCCGAATACTTCGCCCTCAACGCCAACGGCTCCCGCTGGAACGGGGCGACCAAGGTGGGCAATTCCAACTATGACGGCGGCCACATCTGCCTGAGCTGCGAAGAGGTCAAGAACGAGGTCCTCAAGGACGCCGAAGCGTGTCTCACCGGGCAGCCCGCCTCCGTCCGCGGCGTTCTGAACGGCTCCGGCAAGGTGGGCTGGGCGGGGGTCCACACCCGTCCCTTCTTCAACCTGATGCCCAACGACGGCATGCCCCCCTGCTACTGCGACAAGTGCCGTCCCATCTTCCAGAGCAAGGACCCGCTGCGGATCAGCACCTTCATCTGGAAATACTTCTCCTCCTTCGCCCGTACGCTGCAGGAGCACAAGGTCCCCGGCTACGTGACCTGCATGGCCTATGCCAACTACAAGGAGATCCCCGAGTGCGACATTCCCTCCAACATCATCGTCCAGCTGGCCGTCACCGGTCCCTATGACGAGAAGCGGTCCTGGCAGACGAAGAACGACCAGCTGCTGATCGACTGGGGCAAGAAGCTCGGGACCAAGCCCTACCTCTGGCTCTATCCTTCCAAATGCCGGGCCCCCATCGGCTGGATCCCCAACTGCGCCCCCCGGGCCATGGGAGCCTATCTGAAGCGTCAGGCGCCCTACTGTTTCGGTGCTTTCCACGAATCCGAGACCGACATCTGGCTCTTCGGCTACCTGAACCACTACGTGGCCGGCAAGGTCATGTGGGACAGCTCCACCGACGTGAAAAAGCTCCTCGACGAACATTACAAACTGATGTTCGGCGCCGCGGGGCCCGTGGTGCAGAAGATCTTCGACCGCCTCGAAGATATCTGGCTCGACAAGATCTGCGGAAACTGTGTCGACACCCCCGTGGGGCCCAAGGCTGTGCTCCCCTCCCAGGCTCAGGTCTGGAACGAGATCTACAGCGAATCCATGATGAAGGCCATGGACAAGGAGTTCGACCGGGCGGAAAAGCTGGTCGCGAAGGACCCCGAGAGTTTGAAGCGGCTGAAGTTCATCCGTCAGGAGTTCTGGAAGCCCTTCCTCGCGGGGCGTGAGCGCTACCGCCAGTCCTGCGAGATCCTGGACGAGTCCGAGAGCCGTGAATTGAAGCCCGGCGAGAAGATCACTCTCGACGGCAAACTGGACGATCCCGCGTGGAAGAACGCGCCTTCGGTCTGGCTCCGCCGCCGCAAGATCGGGATCAACACCGTTTCCACCAAAGTTTCCATGCTCTATGACAAGGATCACTTCTACTTCGGCTTCTGGTGCGAAGAGCCCGAGACCGACAAGATCATCGCCGCCGCCCGCAAGCACGACGACAACAACCTCTGGGAAGACAACTGTGTGGAGGTCTTCCTCGACACCCGGGGCGACCGCAAGGAGTTCTACCAGATCATGCTGAGTTCGAAGAACTGCGTCACCGACCGCTGGAGCCGCCCCGGCATCATGGGCTGGGAGTGGAACGCCAAGGCCCGGACCGCCGTGGCCATCCAGCCCGGCAAGAGCTGGACGGCGGAGTTCAAGATCCCCCGGAGCTCCATGTCCCCCGCGAAGGGGAAATTCAACGCCGACTTCACCCGGCTCCGGACTCTGCAGGGCAAGACCGAGTACTACAACTGGATCGAGCTGCCTCCCCGGAACGCCGTGGAGCGCTACGGCGTGGTCCATATGAGCCCCCGTGTCAACACCAATCTCCTCAAGGATCCCGATTTCCAGTCGAAGCAGGGCGGCCACAAGGGGAGATTCATCGGCCCCTGGGCGGCCCACAAGACGATCCACCGCGATACAAGCATTTTCCGTTTCGGCGGCTCCTCCTGCCGCATGGGCGACGGGTGTTATTCCGTGGAGCAGCGCTTCACCGGGCTCAAGCCCAAGAAGAAATACCGCTTCAGCTACTTCCTCAAACTGGACAAGGTGGACCTGCCCGGACTTTACGTGCGTATCTTCGAGGGGAACGGCAGAGTCCACACGCTGCCCCGGGTCTTCCCCAAGGGGACGGCTCCGTGGCATAAACTTTCCTTCCCCTTCATGACCGGGGAAAATCCGCCCAAGGACGGGAAATCGACGGTCCTGTTCATGTTCAAGAAGGGGAACGACTGCATCAACGGAACGGTGTGGATCGACCGGGTGGAGATCCGGGAGGAAAAGTGACCCCCGCGCCGCGGACGCAACGTAAAGGACTCCGAACATGTTCATCGACATCCACGCTCACGCGTATCTTTTCGACTCGCCCCCTCAGGACGGGCTCATCACCTTCTGTCAGGCCGAAGAGGTCTTGCGCCGCTACGACGAGCTGGGCATCGAAAAAGGGGTGCTGCTGCCCCTGATCGGCCCCGAGACCTATCTGCCCCAGTCCAATCAGGAGATCCTGGAGATCTGCCGCCGCTGGCCCGACCGGTTCGTGCCCTTCTGCAACATCGATCCGCGGGGCATCGACAACGCCGTCGACACCGACTTTTCCGTCTGGATCGACTGGTTCAAGGCCCGGGGCTGCCGGGGCGTCGGGGAGTTCATGCCCAACATGTACTTCCGGGATCCCCGGGTGCTGAATCTGCTCCGCCAGTTCGAAAAGGCGGAGCTGCCCGTGATCTTCGACGACACGGTCTACGTGGGCCGCCGCTACGGTCTGGTGGACGAGCCCGGTCTGCCTCAGCTGGAAATGATCCTGCGCTCCATGCCCAAGCTGATCCTGCTGGGGCACGGCCCCGCCTTCTGGAGCGAGATGGGGGTGCTGGAAACGGTGGCCGACCGGGGCGGCTATCCCCGTTATCCGATCAAAGCCGAGGGGGCAGTCCCCAAACTTTTCCGCCGTTATCCCAACTTGTGGGGCGACCTTTCCGCCGGGAGCGGTTACAACGCCCTGACCCGGGACCGGGCCTACGGGATCAAGTTCCTCAACGAGTTTCAGGACCGGCTCTGTTTCGGGACCGACATCTGCTACGCGAAGCAGGATCTGCCCCTCGCCGGGTTCCTGCTCGAACTCAAGGCCGAAGGGGCTTTGTCGGAGGAAACCTTCGAGAAGATCGCCCGCGGCAACGCCCGCCGGCTGCTGAAGATCTGAATTTCGTCAGGAGAACGCCAGACCATGAACACCATAGAGGAAATGTGCGGCAGAGCCAAGGCCGCGTATCAAATACTGAGAAGCCTTTCGGGGAAGTGCCGTGCCCAGGCGCTGGACCGCATGGCGGGCAAGGTCCTCGCCCGCAGGGAGGCGATCTTCGCCGCCAACGCCGCCGATCTGGCGGCCGCCCCGGAGCTCACTCCCGCCTTCAGGAAGCGTCTGCAGATCACGGACAAGGTCTTCGACTACATCGTGGATCGGCTCCGTGAGGCCGCCGCGCTGCCCGACCCCGTGGGTCGGGTGCTGGAGGGGCGGACCATGCCCTCCGGACTTCAGGTCCGGAAGGTTTCCGTCCCCATGGGCGTCGTCGCCATCATCTACGAAGCCCGCCCCAACGTGACCACCGATGCCGCCGCCGTGGCCCTGAAGAGCGGCAACGCGGTGATCCTGAAGGGCGGTTCCGAATCGCTGCGGACCAACCGGGTTCTGGCGGAAGCCATGCGCGAGGCGGCGGCGGAGGCGGGCCTTCCCGCGGACTGCGTCCAGCTGGTGGAGCGGACCGACCACGGCGCCGTGGCGGAACTGCTGAAACAGGAGCAGTTCATCGATCTCATCATACCCCGCGGGGGCAAGGGGCTCATCAAGGCGGTTTCCGAAGGGACCCGGATCCCCGTGCTCAAACACTACGATGGCATCTGCCATCAGTACATCGCCGAAGACGCCGATACCGAAATGGCGGTCAAGGTGGTCGTGAATTCGAAATGCCAGCGGGTCGAGGTGTGCAATGCCCTGGAAACGCTCCTGGTGGATTCCAAGTCGGCCGCCCGGATCCTTCCCGCCGTGGCCGCCGCGTTGCGCGAAAAGGGCGTGGAGCTCCGGGGGTGTCCGGAGACCCGGGCTGTTCTCGGGGAAGATTGCGCCGAAGCGACGGAAGAGGACTGGCGCACGGAATATCTGGCCCCGATCCTCTCGATCCGCATCGTCCACGGCATAGAGGAGGCCATGGAGCACATCGCCCGGTACGGCTCCGGGCATACGGACGGGATCATCACCTCGTCCCTCGCGCTGGCGGAGCGTTTCACCGCCTGCGTGGATTCCGCCTCGGTGCTGGTCAACGCCTCCACCCGGCTTTCGGGCGGCGGGGATTACGGCATGGGGGCCGTAGTGGGCATCAGCACGGGGAAGCTCCACGCGCGGGGGCCGGTGGGTCCCGCCGAACTCTGCTCCAGCAAGTGGATCGCCGTCGGCGACGGGACGCTCCGCGCCTGAAGTTTTTCCCTCTTTCTTTCGGGACTCCGGAACATCAGTTGATTTTCCTGTAGATCCCGCCGTGCTGTTTCGCCACGTTTTGGAGCAGACCGGAGTCTTTCCCCATGGAGAAGGTGTGGATCTTCAAACCGGGCTTCGTCTGTTTCAGGTAATTCAGCAGATCGGCTTCGGAGCAGTCGGTGGGCTCGCCGTCGGAAAGGAAGCAGACCGTCCTGATCTCGCTGCGGTCGATGAGCGGCATGATCTTTTGCCAGGCCTGCAGCATATCGGTCCCGCCCCCCAGGCGGAAGTTCCTGACGAAGGTGATCGCATTCTGGACCTGCGTCTGGGAAGAGAAGTGCACGACATTCGTCGAAACGGGGTAAAAGACGCAGCCGCTGCTGAAACAGACGATGAGGAACACCCCGTCCCCGTTTTCCCGGAACGCGTCCGCGTAGCCCTCCTTGAGGCATTTGACCATTTCGTCGCGCATGAGCTCGTGGCGGCTCTTCCGGCATCCGGGATCCCTGGCGAACATGGAGCCGGAAACGTCGAGCAGAAAGATGATCCGGTCGGCCCCCTTGACCCGGACGCCGAAGAAGCCTCCTCCGCCGCCGCTGCCAGATCCGCTTTCGTCATCGCTCCGACCGGCGGCCGCCGTGGTTCCGGGGGGGAGCAGCGCGGCATTCGGAAGCGCATCGGAGTTATTCCTCTGGTCGATCCTGATGGGGCTGCGCCGAGGGGCCTTTTGGCCCTGATCCTTGCCCGGAACGCCTTGCGGCGACGCCTGCGGCTTCCGCGGCGCGGGGGCTTTCGCGGCGCCCTGCGCGTCCTTTTGCCCCGACTTCCCGGCGGCCGGGGTTTGAGCGGCGGCATCGTTCCGGGTCCCCGCCCCCCGGCGGTCGCCCTTGCCCGAGCCGCTGCCGGAACCGCTCCCGGAACCTTTGCCCGAGCCGACGCCCGTCCCGGCGCCCGTCCCGGAGCCGCCGCCGGAACCGCCGCCCGAACCGGGGGGCATGAAAAGACAGGCGATCAGGACGATCAGGCTCCAGAAGAGCACGTAGATCGCGAAGCGGGCGAAAACCTTTTTTTTCTCAGTATTCATATCTGGCCTTGTCGGTGAATCGGTAGACGAAATCACCCGTGGATTCCTCCAGCGAAAAGCCGTGGAAGATCTTTTTGTTCTTCAGCACCTCCCGGAGCCGGTGGAAACACGCCGCCTCCTCCTTGCCGAGGATGAATTTCGGTCCCCGGTCCGGCGGGATGCCGTTCAGCAGAGCCTGGAACTCCGGCCACAGTTCTTTCCCGGCGAAGACCGGGATCCCTTTCCCCGGAACGATCCTGCAGATCACCCGGTTGCCGCTCTCGGTCGCCTGCACCGCCGGATTGGGCCGCAGCGAACCGCCGACGGGGTCCGGCCCCACGGGCCAGACCCGGTCCTGGGACATGATGATGAAGTAAGGCATCTTCCTGCTCTCGGTCAAGGTGTTGAAGACCAGCTTCTTCGCGGTGACGGAAGAGGTTTCCGATTTGAGTTTTTCCAGCTCCTTCCGGCGGTCGTCACGGCGCTTTTCGAGGCTTTTCCGGCGTTCTTCCTCCTTTTGCCGCGTCCGGGCGAGTTTCAACGTTTCGATCCGGGCGTTTTCCAGTTCCGTGCGGGCCAGCGCGTGCTGTTTTTCGACGAGGCGTTTCTGCAGCGTCCTTTCCTTGAGTTTCCGCTCCAGAAAGACGATCTCGTCCAGCAGTCTCCGGCGGGGATCCGAGCTCATTTCCGCGGTGCGCCGCTCCAGCTCCCTCTGTTCCAGGGTGCGCCGGGAAAACTCGTTCCGCAGCAGCTCCAGTTCCCGTTCGAGCTGCGAAAGCCGTTCCGCGTTGTCGACGGCGGGCGTCCGGACGGTGCTCCTCAGCGAGACCATCACCGCCAGCAGAATGGAAATGAACATGACGCCGCCGAAGGCGTTGCACATGGTGTCCAGCAGCAGTTCCAGACTGGAGTCGTCGTTTCGGCTCCTTCTCATTTGGAAAGCTCCCCGAAGATCACGGTCTTGTCGTCGGGCAGGACCTCGCGGCCCCGCTGGAATCCCGCCTTCAGGAGTTCCAGCGAAAACTTCTCGGCGTAGGTGAAGGCCGACGGCTTGATCAGCAGAATGAAGTAGACATCGTCCCGGTCCTGGGATTTGCACCAGTCGAGACACTTCCCGGAATCGGTGAAGACGACCTGCTCCTTAGGGCCGCGGAGCATGTTGGCCGTGATCTCCATTTCGCCGCAGACCAGCAGGATCGGGTTCCGGGGATTCCGCCGGTCCCAGACGAACTGGAGGACCTTTTCCAGCTTCTTGCGGAGCAGCTGTTCCTCGGCGATGCGTTTGACGAGGTCCCGGATCTCGCTTTCCGCCGCGGCGCTCGCGCTCCTGTCGGCCGCGAGGAGCGACTGTTGTTTTTTTGCCGCGTCCTTTTCCTGCCGGAGCAAGGTCCGGAATTGTTTCGTTTCTTCCTGACGCGACCGGATCTCCGCGTCCGCCGCATCGAGTTTCGCGATCAGCGAGGACTTCAGGCCGGGGAGCGATTCCAGCTTCAGCTTTTTCAGTTCCTCGAGGCGCCTGCGCTGTTCCTCGGTCCGGCTGTTCAGCGCCGCCACGGCCCGGCGCAGTTCCAGGAGGTTTTTTTCCAGTTCCCGGATCTGGCCGGAAACGTTCATTTCCCTTTGCCGGAGCGGGTCGGCCGGGCTGCGCAGGATCATCAGCACCAGGATCAGCACCACCAGAAACATGATCCCCGTGATCGAGGTGATGATGTCCTGAAAACTGAAGAAGGAGATGGCGGGCGTATTGTCTTTGCGGCTCATGGGCTTTTCAGAGGCCGTCGTCGGCGAGATCCACGCTTTTGAGTTTGCTGATGATGTTCCGGTGGCAGTAATCGGAGCACTCGTCCAGAAAGGTTTCCTCCCGGTTGAGGACCACGGTCATGAGCAGCTGGATGATCAGAGCGAAGACCAGGGCGATGAGGGTGGTCTCGAAGGCGACGGAAAGTCCTCCCGTCACGTTGCCCAGGGCGGCGATGAGCTCCTGCGGGTCGTTCCCGCCCTTCCTCACCACGTCCCCGAAACTGCTGATGGCCGTGGAGAGTCCCAGCACCGTTCCCACGAACCCCAGCACCGGGATGGCCCAGATGAAGCCCTTGAGCACGGTGTAGGTGCTCGAGAGGTAGTCCTCATCGTTCCGGGCCTGAGTGTTCAGACACTCGGCGACGGCGCTGACGTTGCCCAGATTCTTCAGGTTCATCAGGGCCCGCTGGATCCGGTCGAGGAGCACGAAGTCCCTGGGGACGGCCGCCTGCAGACTGATGTTTTCGAGGATCTCCCGCGCGGTGGCGCAGGTGAGAACGAAGTTCACGTCGTCGGGGAGGATCTTCAAGGTCAGCGCTTTCCGCTGCACGTGGAGTTTCTGGAGTTTGATGAGCAGGATCGCCAAGGCCCAGCAGCCGAGGAAGACGGTGAAATAGGGGATGATGGAGCGGTCTTTCGGGCCGCCGTGGAAGAACATGTCCACGACCCAGCCGCTCCCCCGGAAAAAGGACAAGGGCACGTAGATCAGCGCACAAAGCACTATGGCCGTGAGAAATGAGGAAATCGCTCCGACGGCGGTGAATTTCTTGCCGCCCAGCCCCAGGATGCACTCGATGTCGAGCATCCGTCTTGAAAGTTGTTCTTGTTTCATTTCATACCTCTGATTCGAACCAGTTCGCTGAGAAAACAGATCATGCCGGCCATACCCGCGGTCAGCAAAGGAACGATGAGAAAGGCCCACTTGGCCGGAACGGCCCGGAAGCGCTCGACAAAACGGCCCGTGAGGAGCGTTCCGGCGCCGACCGTCAGCATTGCGAATGCGCCCGAGAGCAGGGCCCCGGCGAAGGCATGGGCCGGATCCCTGAAGCAGGGATAAAAGGCCGTGAGCGTTCCGCACAACATGCCGTAGTTCATGAAGAAGGCGATGCCCAGGAGTTTCCACTCTTCGGGCGGCGTCGAGCCGGGGGGAAGTTTGAACACGGCGATGATCCGGGCCGCGGCCGCCGCGGCCAGTCCGACCGCGAGCAGGAGGCCCGCCGCGTAGAGGGGGGCCCAGGGCCACGGCAGACGAAAGGCGTATCGTTGACAGGAAAGGCCGAGCAGCAGGGCGCAGGGGAGCAGATTCAGGAGCGCCGCGGCCAGGACCAGCTTCCACTTTTTCATACGCATCAGGGGCGCTTCCGTTTCGAACTCCCACGGCAGGACGATGAGGGCCGCCGTGTCGCGGAGCCACGGGGGGACAGTTCCGGCGTCCGTCACCGGCCGGACCGGCACGGTCACCGGAGAGGGCTCCGGCAGGAATTCCGGTTCAGGCGGCGGGAGTTCCGGCGGAAGAAACGGCTGCGGGAGCCCGGCGTTTTCTTCCTCCGGGAGCTCCGGGGCGGGAACTTCCGCCTCGGGGAACCTTTCCGGGAAGAGTGTGCTCACGGGCCGCCAGCCGCTCTTGTCCGTGGAAAACTGATCTTCCCCGCCGAGGGTCCCCCGGTCGACCATCAGCCTGAGTTTGGTCACGGTGAAGGGCCCGGTGATGAGACCTGCTTTCCGGACGAAATAGATCCGTTTGTTTTCGGTCATTTTTCCGGCTGTCCCTGAATGGCTGTCTCCGCAGGACAGAGCAGCGGTCTTATCTTGAGCTGGGTATTGAGCCGGAGGGCCTTTTGCTCCCATTCCCGCACGAAATCGGCGCTCTTCCGGTCGTCATCGAAGGTCCAGACCAGCTGTCCGGGGAAGAGTCTGCCGGGAACCGGCGCGAAACGGGCGCCTTTGCGGGCCGCTCCGTCGGGGAGCAGCGAGACCCCGTCGTCGGTCAGAAGCAGCATTTCGACAGGCTTCGTGGGCCGGAAGATGTGCAGTTCCAGGGATTTCCCGTCGGGAGCCCGATGGATCACCCCCGCCGGGACGAAGCGCCGGGCGTGAAAGGCGAAGACGAAATCCGCCCGGAGTTTCCCCGCCGCCCCCAGCCGTTCGGGATCGGCCTTGGCCAGCAGTTCTTCGAGGCGGGCCTGCATCTCGGCGCTTTTTGCGGCGGCCTGGGGTTCACGCCAGTTGTACTTGCCGCGGGCGTTGAAGGCTTCCAGTTCGATCAGGGCTTCGGTGGCTTCGGAGAACAACGGCGAAGCGAAGCAGAGGGCGTCGAGGAAATTCCTCATCAGCATCTCGCGGAGACAGACGTTGGGGACGTTGCCCGGTGCGGCGATCCACTTCAGCGCATCGATCAGCAGCCGGGCGACGCCGGGGCCGTCGGCGTTGAGCCCCTTGAACTGCTCTGCAAGTCCCGCTCCCGGCCAGGGACGGAAAACGGGGTTGCCCTCCATGACGGGGGAGTTCCAGAGGGCGGCGAAGCCTTCGGGCAGCCGATAGGAAAGACCCTTGGGAAACTCCCTGGTGCGGAAGGGCGTCTTCTTTGCGTCATAGAGGAAGGTGAAGAGGAAATAGCCGTTGTTCTCGACGGAGTTGAACGAGATGTTCACCCGGCGGGGGCGGCGCAGTCTTTCGACGGTGATCTTCCCCGTGGTGTAGAAGAAGTATTTGCAGCCGGAATCGTCGGTGAAAAACAGCTCCTTGTACTGGTCCATCTGCCGCACCGAGGCGAAAAACTTGGCGAACTTCGGGCTGCGGGCGGGGTTCATGAGGATCCGGTCGAAGTCCTGCTTCAGCAGTCCTCCCGGAAGGTCGTCGGTCCGGACGAGGCTTTCGGCCGACGTCGGCAGCACGGTCCGGGAGTTGTCGAATTCCACCTTCCAGCGGGGCAGGGCGAGCAGGGCCTGGGCGTACTCCATGGCGAGGGCGGGTTCCTGATACCGGATCGACTCCAGCGTCTGGACGTAGGAAAGAAAATCGCGGGGGAACTTGAGGTCGTGGAGAGCCTGAGCTTTTTTCAGCGCCGCGTCGAAGTTCGCCCGGGCGTCCGCCACGCGCTTGATCTCCCGGTTTTTCAGGGCCGCGGGGACATAGATGAATTGCTGGACCTTGGCGTCGAATCGGTTCCGGAGCATTTCGGCGGCCCGTTCCGCCGCGGGAAGATCCCTTTCGTCGATGGCTCCGGCAAGTTTGTTGAGTTCGCCGACGACGGCGGAGCTTGCGTCGAGAAATTCCTTTTCCCGCTTCTGCTTGAGTTCGGTCCGGCGTTTGGCCACCGCGGTCTCGAGTTTCCGGAAGGCATCGAGCATTTCCCGCGGCTGGCCCGCCATGATCTTCCGCGCATCGGCAAAGTTCCGGTCCAGCGCCTCGGAGACGTCGAGAACGTCCTTTTCATCCAGGAGTATCTTGATCTGACCGACGAGGCGGGCGAACTCCTGGGCTCTCGCCTTGTTTTGCGCCTGCTGTTCCTTCTGCCGGGCCGAGGCCTCGTTGTATTTCTTCAGAAGCGAAGCGTTCGAAGCCGGTTCGGGGTCCGTGCGCCTGAGCTTTTCGTAGAGGGCCGCCGCTTCGCCGTACTTTCCCGCGGCGATCAGCTGTTCCATGTCCGCCGAAGCCGTCCTCACGGTCAGGAAGTACCGGGTCCACTTGCCCGCCAGAAACAGCCCGATGATGACCACCGCGGCCGCCGCCAGAAAATAGACGCTGCGGCGGGCGCTGAGGAGCTTTTCGTGGCGGCGGTTTTCCTGTTCCAGGTTTTCCACCCTGGCCTGCAGGCTGGGTGGGACGGGAAGATCCTGCAGCAGGAGCTGATTGTAATCTCCGGCTATTTCGGAAAAGGGACGGTTCTCGACGATCTTTTGCTCCAGACGTCCGACGAGCTCCGAGAATCGTCTTTCCCGAGCCTGCTCCTCCTCGCGGACGCGCAGAAAGTTTTCGACTTCCTCCGCGCTTGATCTTTCCGCCTCGCCGAGCCGCACCTGGGGATTGGCGCAGAAGCTCTGCCACTCGTCGAAAGCGGCCCTGAGCCGGGGAAGGTCCCGGGCCGCCAGGAGTTCCGTGAGTTTCCCGAGCCGTTCTTCGATCCCGCGTCTGATCTTTTCCTGCTGGCGGGGGAGGAGCAGCTTCCTGATCCGCTCCTCGAGTTCGGGCTTGACCGGAGCGGTCAGGTCGGGGGAAAGGACCTCCCGGCAGAACCGTTCCAGCAGGGCCAGCCCCTCATCCCCCGGCGGCAGATGGTTGAGGGACTGTTCCATTTCCTGAAACCAGGCGTGTTCGGCGGCGGCCAGATCGTTGTGCCAGCGCCGGGAGTCGGGCAGTTTCTTCACGATCTTCCGGAGCAGTTCGATCCGCTCCTGCAGACTGCCGCTCCGGGCGATCCTCCGGTAGTCCTGCAGCAGGGCGTGGAGGTGCTTGTCCCCGCCGGTGACGGGGGCGCTGAGCCGGTTCAGCAGCGCGGGGTCGGGGCGTTTCGGCGAATCCAGTCCGTATTCCCGGCAGACGGCGAAGAACTCTTCCCAGCCGGGGAAGAGCAGCAGTTCGGCCTGTTCGGTCAGGGGCGGGGCGAAGGAATCGCTGAGTCCGCGGGCCTCCTTGAAGGCCTCCTCCGCGATGAGAACGCGGCACTTTTCCAGTCCGGCGTCGAGGGCGGCGTGGAGTTCCAGCAGCTCCCCGTGGAGCCGGCGGAGTTCGGGCGTATCGGAAAGATCGCCGGATTGTATCAGACGTTTGATATTTTCAACGGTCGTGCGAAGCTGAGCCATGATCCTTATCTCCAGTCCAGTTCGATCATTATCGCTTTTTTCAGCATTTCGTCGGAAATCTTCGTGCAGAAGCCGGGGGAAACGCCCTGGTTTTTCTTCACTTGGTCCAGACAGGTCCCGAAAAGCTGCGGCGGAAGAGTTTGCAGGTGCTCTTCCGTTTCGGCCTGCAGTTTTTTGATGGCAGCGGTCTTCCGCTCGAGGATTTTCTCCTTGTCTTTCCTCTGCACCATGTCCTTCCACCTTTCCCCGAGTCGCCTGAGCCCTTCGGCAAGAGGGTGTTCCCCGGAAGTGTCCGATCCGTCTTTTTTATACCGGGGCAGTTCGGCGCAAAGGGCGGCGACCTCGTCGGAGATCGAACGTTTCCCTTTTGCCACCGCTTCGGCAAGTTTCTTCTTCCGGGCGCCCGCCTTGGGGGGGACCTCCGACATGAGTTTTTCAAATTCTTTCCCGAAAGATTTGTCTTCTTTCTTGCACTTATCCAGTTCGCTTTCGGCGTTCCGGAAGCTTTTTACCCCGGTGTTCCAGCGGTCGAGGAGTTTTTGGGTGTAGGTGAAATCCAGAACGGTCAGCGGGATGGTCTTGCTTTCGATGTCGCCCACGGATTTCCTGTTGCACAGGACCGCCAGATGCCGCCGGAAGGCCCACAGGTCTTCGGAAAAGGTATACACACATTCGTATTTCCCCGCTTCGGGCCGTGCGATGGTCATCCTGCCCGGATTCCGGCGGATGTTCCCGATGAAATCCCGGTCGGGGTCGTTGGGGGCGAAATCGAATGGTTTCCCTCCGGGGCCGGTGATGGTGATCTTGCCGATGTTTTCGATCCGGGGGTGGTTTTTTGCTCTCCGGGGGACCTTGACGATGAGGAAGTCGTCCGTCAGTTCCAGCGTCATGACGTCAAGCGACTCCCCGTCCACGACCTTCTCCTTCCGAGGCTCGCGATCAATCTCCTTGTAAGGGCGGACGGTGACCTTTCTGCCCTTCGCCGAAACATAGCTCGCGAGGTTGGCGAGGTCCTTCGCATCGCCGATCCCTCTGAGGGTGACGGCCAGGGCGGAACTATTCCGGAACGACCTCGGGAGGGGAGCTTTCCGGCGGAGATTGAATTCCCTGTGGAAGAGAAAACGCTGCTTCAGAAATTCGGCCGGGGTTTCGACCTGTTGCGGGAGTGCACGGGCCGCGGAGGGCCGGGGGCGGTTCCGGGGCGGCGGGGCCGGAGGCCGTGCGGTTCGCGGGGGCGCCGCGGGGGAAGAGTTCCGGGGGGAGGGGGCGGGCGCCGGGGGCGTCCTCTTTTCCTCCGGGGAGGTGACGAACACCAGCGCCAAGAGCAGTCCCCCCAGAAGCAGTGCCGCCGCGGCGAAGATGATCCCCCGGAGAGAAAGGCCCTTTTCGGGGAGTTCCTCCGGTATCGGGGCGCCGGGCTTGGGGCGTTGGGGCGCGGAAGCCTCTCCGCCCGGCACGAAGGCCCTCACCCGCGGCGGTCCGGAAGATATCGGGCGGATGCGCGCCGGAGCGGAAAGTTCAGGTTCTTCCGGCTGCCCCGGCCCTTTCTCCTCCGTCGTCCGGAGGGCTCCCGTCGGGGGCTCGGGGCCCTGCGGGGGCGGGGACGGCTCCGGCGGTTCCGGCGGTTCCGGGGGCGCCGGGGGCTGCCAATCGCCGGGAATGGGGTTGTTCCGGCCCAGATGGATGACGCTTTCCGGCGTCAGATGCTCCGCGTTGGCCGGCAGCGGGGAACCTTCCGGGCAGCCCCGCACGGCCAGGGAGCTGGTGACGGCGGGCGAGGTACAGAAGGTGCTGAAGGTGAAGTTCATCGCCTCTTCGGGTGAAAGGCGGTCCGTCACCGCGCCGATAAGTTCCAAGAGGTTTTCTCCGGTGAATCTCATCGGGTCGAAAGCCAGGACCAGACCGTGCTTCGGGTCGGTCCGGAAGCACTCCGCGGCATAGGCGGCCCAATTCCTGTCGCCCGCGAGCTCCGCCCAGAGTTCCGGGGAGGCGGCGGGGGCCCGGCCGACGCGCTTCAAGCTCTTTTGCGGGAGTTCCCGCGGCTCCCCGGTCCAGGGCGGGAAGTTTTCCGGACATCTGAGCACCGTCGTCGCTCCGCCGGGGATCTCGGCCAGTTCCGCCGGGGTGAAGAGCAGGTGGTGCGCCAGCACGTTGGTCCGGCCCGTGAAGCTCAGGCCCGCGTACGAGATCCTGCTCAGGACGATGAAAAGCGTACCGCCCCAGCGGTAGTGCTGGCAGGAGTAGTTGACCGGATTGCGGTCCGCATCGGGGTGGCCCGGCGGGAAAAGATTCCGGTAGCCGCTCATGTTTTCGATGGGCGAAATGAGGTTCGGAGGGAACCCGGCGGTCATGGCCACGGTGGAAAATCCGGACCTTCCGGCGAGGAGCCCGCGGGGGGATGAGGTGTAGACGAGTTCGTACATGACCGGCGGCTCTCAGTTTTCCCGGTGTTCCCCGCCGTCGTCCTTCGCGGGCAGACGGTAGAGCGTGCCGCCGATCTCGAGGCCGGCTCCGGCGTAGTTGCCGGGCAGGCGGACGGGTCTGCCGGTGACCGGGTGGGCGAAACCCAGCTGTCCGTTGATCCAGGTCCCCAGGGGCGCGCCCGCCGAGCCCGTCTTGGAGCGGATCAGGCCGTTGTTCTGCGCGAGCAGCGTGAGGACGGGGACTTCCACCCAGATGGGCTTGAGTTTTTCCGGAACGATCCCGATGACGCCCTCGTCGTTCCGTTCGGCCAGTGTGCCGAAATTGCTCACTGGGACGAAGGTCACGCTCTCGAAGAAACTTTCCGCCGCGTTGACCAGTCCGGGGACGTATTTGAGCAGCAGTTCCCGGAGCGCGAAGGAGACGTCGAGGACCCGGTCCCGGTCCAGAGCCCAGCTTTCCCCGGAACTGACCGAATCCGGTTTGGCCAGGGGCAGTTCGGCGGGCGTCCGGTCGAAGCCGTCCCGCCAGGTGTCGTACTTCACCACCGCCACGACCAGGGGGATCTTGCAGGTGTCCGAACTGAGCATGTTCGCATGCCGCCGGATCCGGTCGATCATTTCGTTGAAGAGAAGCGTCTGATCCACCACATGGGGGCTGCACGAGATCTGGGGGTCCCGCCTGTCGCAGATGCTCCCCCGCATGACCGCGTCGCTGGTGGGATCGAAAAGAAAGATGATGCCGTCGGAGTGGGAGAGGTGAAAGGTGGCCTGATTGCCCCACTCGTCCCGGCCGGGGACGAACATTTCGCCCGAGTTGTCGTAGAAGACCATGTTCAGATCGTCCACGCCGTCCCGGCTGCGGAATTCGAAGACGAAGGGCTGGGGCAGTTCGATCTCGGTGTCGTTCAGCCTTACCCGGTTCGAAATGCCGTCACCGGAAATCTGCGTCGCGGGGAGCGATGTGACCTTTTCGGGCGAAAGCGACATGAAAAGCTCCCGTTCGTAGCTGCTCAGCGTTTCGTTGAGCCTGGGGTCGGCGTCGAAGAAGGCGGCGCCGAAATACTCCGGGAGAGTCCGGCGGAGCTGGTGGGTCATGCAGGTGAGCAGATGGGACTTGCCGCTCGAGATCGCTCCGGCGATGGAAAAATAGAGGGCGGGGGTGTCCAGCAGGCCCGCCGGGATCCGCAGATGGCAGCGGGGGCAGGCCATTTCGGTGGCGGGGAGCCCCTTTTCGTCCAGGGGCTGGCCCGACTGGTTGAAGACGGTGGGGACGAACCGTTTCGGGGCGTACTTCCCCAGCACGGGGTCGCCGAAAAGGTCCGGGTGCACGGAAATATAGAGGACATAGTCCGGATCGAAGCTCTTCCAGCAGTGGGGGCAGAGCAGATCGCCGTCGGGGACCTCGGCTTCCTCGCCGCCGTCGGGGAGTCCGGCTCCCGGCCGGGGCGGGAGCAGAAAATCCCTTTCACACTCGAGGCACTTGCAGCATTTCACCCCCGAGCGGTCATCCTCCACCCGGTAGTGCTGGCCGCAGACCGGGCAGGCGACCCGCAGGGCATCGGGCTCGACGCTGAGCAGTTCCGCCGTCGGGGGCTCCGCGGATTCGCCGGAAGAAGCTTCGGACGCGACGAACTCCCCCGCCTTCATGTAATGCTTCGCCCCCGTGCCGTCGGAGTACCGGACCGGGGTTTCCGGAGAGATCTTCCCCGCGTCGAGCATCTTCCGGACTTGGTCGGGCGTGAAGGGCCCTACCTGGATCCCTTCGGGGAAAACATAACAATCACCCATTTGAGAAAACCTTATTTTGTTCGCCGCCGTGCCGGCATTTTCCAGATCTCAATTCCCTCCGGAGCCGTTCAGGCGCTTCCGGTACGCGCCGCAGGCTTCGTCGAACTGCTTTTCCAGTTCCGGCGAACCGACCATCTGCAGGACTTCCAGCATGGCGTTTCCCCACGCGGGGAATTCGCTTTCCCTGGAGCTCTGCCAGACGGTCCGGAAGGCGCGGAAACAGCTGTTGGCCCGGTCGCGCATTTCGGACAGGTCGCCGGGGGAGGCGTATTCCCACTGGCCGTGCCGGTCCGGACAGAGTTTCCGGAAGTCGTTCTCCCGTTTCCTGCCGTTGGCCCGCTGACGGGCGAAGCTGCCGAGCAGCTCCTCTTCGGTGCGCCCGAGCTGTTTCCGGACCTGTTCCCGGAGCGCTCCGTCCAGTCTCGAGCTCATCCCCAGCACCAGGGAGCGGTAGCCGAGAAAGAGCACCGTGGCGGAAAAGACATCGTTGTTTTTCCGCAGCAGCGCCTCGATGGCGGTCCGGCAGGGGTTCTTTTCCACCAGAAGCAGGAACTTGTCTTCCGACAAATCATCGTCGGCCTCCTCTTTCGAGCCCGACCGTTTGTTTCCGGCAAGGCGCCTGCGGCCCTGGGCCTGGAGCCCTTCGCGCCGGGCGGAATCCAGCTGCCGGCGCAGTTTTTGCAGCGCGCCGTAGTAGGTAATGACCGAGTTGGTCGCGGGCGCGTTGCAGCGCCGGGCCAGGAAACGGTAGGCCGCCGCCTCGTCGTACCCGTCGATGCCGCAGCCGGTCCAGTAGATCAGATTGACGGCGACGGCTTCCGGGGTCAGGGTCTTCTCGGTGAAATCGAGGAGGATGCAGTTTTCGGGGGCGAGCAGATGCCGGGCGCTGCCCTTGAAGAGGACGCCTTCCCAAAGCTTCTCCGTCCGCTTTTCGAACACGTAGACCGAAGCGTCGCGTTTGCGGTAGACGAGCTGCCCCGCGTCCTCGTCCTCGAGGGCCGTGAACGACTCTCCGCAACAGCGGAATACAGCGGCAAAAGCGAAGATGCACAGCAAAAGTTTTCTCAAGATGCCCGCCATTTCTCAGGTGTCGTTGTCCGAAAATCCTCCTCCCGATTAGAATATAGCACGAATCCGGTCGTTTTTCAAGCGAAAAGCGCCTTTTTTTCCGCCCCGTCCCCCGGAGGATCCTCCGCCGCGGGAGCTTCGGGATTTTTCAGTGAAATTTAGTTCGAATAGAAATAAATTGGAATATGCTGGAAGACCTTTTTTTTGAAAAATTTTGACTTTTTTTATGATCCTGCTCTTGACAATTTAGTTTATTTGAACTATATTAAAGACAAGGAGGGAGCGAAAAATCATGGCGACTTACAGCAATTCGATGAAGACTCAGGGTGCGCTGATCGAAGCCGCGGGGGAACTTTTCGCCGACAAAGGCATCGGCAACGTGACCACCCGCGAGATCGCCGCCAAGGCCGGAACGGTCCAGAACGCCATCACCTACCACTTCGGCGGCATAGACGGGCTGGTCGACGCCGTCTGGAGCTATGTGCTCATCGAGTGGGAGCCGGGGAGCTTCGCCCGCTACCTTCAGGAAAACGACAGGCCCGGCGCTTCCCGTGCGGAGCAGGCGGCGCTGATCCGCGGCGCCATCCATCTGCTCTTCGGGATCATGTACCGCCCCGACCGCCCCCTGTGGATCAGCAAATTCGTCGTCCGCAGCGCCATGACCGCCGACGGGCGGGAGTACGTGGCCAAGACCGTTTCCGGGAACATCGTTCCCCTGATGACGGAGCTTTTCACCCGGATCAGCGGCTGCAAGGACCCCGACGAGGCCCGGTGCTGGACGCTGAGGATCCTCGCCGCTCCCATGGTCTTCACCGCCAATCTGACCGAATATGCCAAATTCCGGCGGGGCAATGCCGTGAACCGCAAACTTTACCGCAAACTCGAAGAGGTCACGATCCGCGAAGCCTTGTTCGCCGCGGGTCTGGATCCGGAAATATGACGAAAGGGACTTCCCCATGCGCATGATCATATCACTGGGCGCGGCCCTCGCGCTCTGCTGTTTCGCCGGATGCGGCGACCGGAACAAGGCCGCCGGGGAAAAGCCGCCCGTCATCGTCCGGACCGCCGGGCTTTCATCGCGGACCTTTCAGGACTTCACCGCCACGCAGGGCGTTGTCGAGCCGGTGGAACACGCCCTCCTTTCCGCCCTGGTGCCGGGCCGCATCGACGGTCTCAAGGCCGAAGAGGGGACGCGCGTGAAAAAGGGGGAACTCCTTTTCTGCTCCGACCGGGAAAACCTCGAAAACGCCTGTACGCTTGCGGAGGAGACTCTGAAGCTGGCCCGGTCCCGGCTGCGCCACCGGACCGCCGACCGGGAACTGGCCAAGGTTTCCTGTGACAAGGCGGAAAAGGACCTGAAACGGAACGAGAAGCTCCACAGATCCGGTTCCGTGGCTGATTCAGTCTTGGAAAATTACGTTCTCACCGCCCGCAAGGCCCGGGTCGCGGTGGAACAGGCCGAGGCCGCCTTCGCTTCCGCCTCCGCCGAAACGGGCATGGCCGAAAGCGCCCTCAAAATGGCCCGCAAGAAGCTGGCCGACGCCTTCGTCCGCGCCCCCTATGACGCGGTGGTCACGGGCAAGCTCCGCCGTTCCGGGGAGTTCTGCGGGGCCGGGACCCCCGTGCTCAAGGTCGAAAACCCGGCGAAGAAACGGATCTGCGCCGTGCTGAGCGCGGTCCATTATCCCGCCGCGGCGGCGGGGAAGGCAAAAATCGAACTTTCCCTCGGGGGGCGGGTCCGGTGCTGCGTGCCCGTCACCAGCTGTTCCCCCGCCATCGACCCTGCGAGCCGGACCTTCGAAGTCAAGGGCGACCTGCCCGCCGGGACCGCCATCCCTTCCGGGACCCTCTGCGATGTGCGGGTGATTTTCGGCGAACACCGGGGCGCCGCTCTGCCCGAGGAGTCTCTTCTCTTCCGGCAGGAGGGCCGGTTCGCCGTCTTCGCCGTCCGTGACGGCCGGGCCGAAGAGATATTCCTGCATCCCGGCGTCACCCGCGAAGGCTTCACCGAGATCCTCGACCCCGGAAAGATCGCGGGGCGGGAGATCGTCGTTTCGGGGCACTATTTCCTCGATGCCGGGACTCCGGTCACGGTGAAGACGAAGTGAGGCGGTTTTCATGAACGACCGTTATTCCCCGCTGAATCTCAGCGCCCTCTCCGTCCGGCGCAAGATCGCCGTCAGCTGCTTTCTCATCGCCCTCATCCTGCTGGGGGCCGCCTCCTACTCCCGGATCGGGATCGACATTCTGCCCCGGTTCGACGTGCCTTATGTCCAGATCACCGCGGTCTACGCGGGCGCTTCGCCGGAAGAGATCGAAAACGAGATCGCCCGCCCCATCGAAGAGGCGGTGGGCTCCCTCGACGGACTCAAGCACACCACCACCATCTGCATGGAAAACGCCGCCGCCATCACTCTGGAGTTCGAACTGGGCACCGACGCGGACCTGAAACTCCACGACGTGCGGGAAAAGATCAACCGGATCGCCGACACGCTTCCCGCCGGAGCCGAAACGCCCCGGCTCAGCAAGCTCAACGGGAACGCGGTCCCCGTGGCCACGCTGTTTCTCTGCGGCAGCCGTACTCTGGATGAACTTTACGACTACGCGGACGACAAACTGGTCGACGCCTTCGCTTCGCTCCCCGGTGTGGGCGAGGTCCGGCTCCACGGGGGCAACGAACTCCAGCTCCATATCCTGCCCCGCCGGGACAAGCTGGCCGAGGCCGGGCTCACCATCCCCGAACTGGTGGAAAAGGTGAAGCACAATCACGTGAAACTCCCCATCGGCCGGTTGAAGCGGGACAAAAGCGAAGTCACCCTCACCTATGACGCGGAGTTCAAGAACATCGAGGAACTCAAAAAACTCGAGATCACCAAAGTGCGGGGCAAGCGGATCTTCCTGGGCGATGTGGCCGAAGTGAAGCTTCAGTCCCGCGAGCGCCGCCAGCTGGCCTTTTACAACGGCCGCCCCGGCATCAGTCTCGACATCGTGAAGAAGGCCGACGCCAATGCGGTGAAGGTCATCCGTCTGGTCCGGGCCAAATATGAAAGAATGAGATCCGTTCCGGGGCTGCTTCCGGGGGGCATGGAGCTCATCTGGTTCAAGGACACGGGGGAGTTCATCCAGGCGGCGGTGGATGACGCCTGGCTCAGCGTGGTCATCGGGATCCTGCTCACGGGACTGGTGCTCTACTTCTTCCTCCATCGGCTCCGGCCCACGCTCATCATCACCGTGACGTTGCCGGTTTCCTTCGTCATCTCCTTCCTCCTCATCAGGACGTTGGGCTACACCTTCGACATGATGACGCTGGTGGCCCTCGGCTGCGCCTGCGGCGTACTGGTGGACAATTCGGTGGTGGTGCTCGAAAGCGTATTCAGTTCCATGAAGCCCGGAGTCCCCCCCGCCGAGGCGGTGGTGGGAGGCACTTCATCGGTTGCCAACGCCGTGCTGGCAAGCTCCCTCACCAACATCGTGGTATTCCTGCCCATCGCCATGATGACTTCGGTGGCGGGGATGATCGTGGGGCCCTTCGCCGCCGTCATGGTGATCGTGACCTTGATCTCCATTTTCATCACCTTCACCCTCACCTCGATCTTGGGCGTGCTCATGCTTTCCGGGCAGAAGGAGGCAAAGGATGATCTTTTTTCCCGGCTGTGGGACCGGGGCTACGAAAAGGTGAAGCGGGCTTTCCTCGCTTCCCTGGTCCATGTGCGGAAACATGCGGTCTTAGTGACGGCGGGCATCGTGCTCGCCAGCGGTCTGCTCCTCGCCTGGAGCATCCCCCAGCTGAACTTTTCCCTCATCCCCAGCAACGACCGGGGCGAGATGACGCTGAACATCGAATTCCCCGCCGCAAGCTCCCTCGAAACCAACGCCGAACGGGTGCTGGAGATCGTGAAGGAGCTCAAAACGCTCCCCTTCGTGGAGTCGGTCGGCGCCACGGTGGGCTACCGCCACGCCACCACGGGGCAGCTGGCCGAAGGGGTCTATCTGGCCGGCATCGTCATCAAGCTCATTCCCCGGTCGAAGCGTCCCGCCGTGGCGGAGCTGCTGGGCCCCGTCCGGGAGCGGATCCGGAAATACGACGATCTGCGGTTCGATCTGGCCGTCCCCGTCATTTCCGGTTCGTCCGGAGCTGACCTGACGGCCTACGTTTCGGGGGCCGATCCGGAAACTTTGGACCGCTGCGCCCGGCTGGGGGAGGAGATCCTGCGCAAGTCCGGCAAGGCCGAGGATCTGGACACCACCGTCCGGCCCGGCAAGCCCCGGATCTTCCTGCTCCCCGACCGCCCGGTGCTCCGGAATCTGGGCATCGACGCGGATTCCGTCGGTCTCGAGGCGCTGGGCTTTTTCGACGGCATCGAGGCGGGCTCCTACCGCATCGGAGGCCGCTCCTACGACATCCGCGTCAAGACCAACGACGAAAAGGGCGTCGAAAGTCTGGGGAAACTCATCGTGGGCTCCAAGGAAGGAAAGCCCCTCAATCTGGAAACGGTCACGGACCAGCGGCCGACCCCCGTCATGCTCTGCATCCGGCGGCAGGACCGGGAACGCTGCGCCTGGATCTACGCCAACCCGGCCAAGGGGGAGTCCCTGGGGGCGCTGATGGAGATCCTGAGAAAGGAGCTGGTCCCCCGGCTGCCTTCCGGGTGTCACCTGGAGTTTTTCGGACAGGCGGAAATGCTCGACGACGGCGTGGCGGACTTCAGGGTCGCCTTCATCGTCGCCACGATCCTGACTTATCTGCTCATTGCGGCGGTCATGGAATCGTGGGGAAAACCTTTCCTCATCCTCTTCACCATTCCCCTCGGGTTCGTGGGGCTTTTCCTCATCCTCGTGCTGACCCGGACGCCCTTTTCCATCGTGGGCATGCTGGGCGCCATCATGATGATCGGGATCGTGGTCAACAACGCCATCTTGCTCATGGACGAAGTGACCGTTCAGCGGGCGAAAGGGATGACCCCCGCGGCGGCCATGCTCCGGGCGGCGCGGGTGAAGTTCCGGGCCATCCTCATGACCTCGCTCACCAGCATCATCGGCATCATGCCCATGGCCTTCGGCACGGGGCTGGGATCGGAGATTCGCTCCTCCTGCGGCATCGGGGTGGTGGGCGGCCTCACCTTTTCCACCATCCTGACCTTGTACCTTATCCCGGCCCTATACTTTCTCGCCGCGGCCCGGAGGAAAAAATCCCCGCGGAACGGCTGAACGTTCAGATCATTTGAAATGAAGTTCGCCGAAGGTAGACTTTTCGTGGAAGGTGAAGGCCTCGAAGCAGGGCGACCAGCACGAAAGCTCCGGTTGCTGATACCGCACACCCGGCTCGGGGAAGGCTTCGCGGCAGAGATTGAAGGTCCACATGTCGCCCTTCGCGGGCTTCCTGCCCAGCATACTGAAGGGGAGGGTGATGAGGAGCTTCCAGCAGTCCTTCTCCCGCTTCGAAAGGGTGCTCCAGGAGCCGTTCCACGAAGGATCCCGGCTCTGGAAGAGGGGGTGCAGGGGATCGGTTATCATGCACACCGCCGATTCGTAGGTCGAGTTCGGGACGGGATTGGTGATGAAGTGGAAGTATTTTTCCCGCGTTCCCCAGGGATCCACCACCATTTCGATGCAGTCGAACTGCCAGCACTTGCCGTCCTTCCCCACGGGGAGGTAGGTGCGGTGGGCGGGGAGTTCCGTTTCCACGGCTACGTAGAGATTTTCCGCATCCCACCCCGCCTTGAAGCGGGTCTTGGTCTTGAGGGGATTCAGCTGGATCTCGGCCAGCTGTGACCAGGGGACATCCTTCCAGACGCCGGAAGTGAAGTTCATATCCGGTTTCCCGGCGAGGCGGGGGACATCCATGCGGGCGACGGTGGCTCCGGGGAGCACGTTCTTGCCGCGGATGGCCCTGGTGTTCCAGGTGTAGGGGGCCGCCAGCGTGGCGTGGAGCCGGCCGTTGGTGGCGAAAACTTCCGGTTCGGCGTTGAGCATCCGGACGTGGGGGAATCCGGGCAGGACGCGGTGCTTCTTGCCGTCGTAGACCGCCTTGCGGATCTCTTCGCGCTTGTCCAGCAGCTTCAGCAGTTCGTCCAGCAGCGGTTTGGAAGGATCCAGACTGTAGGCCCGGTAGGTGAACTGGATCTGCATCAGATTCTTCAGATAGTCGAACTGGAAGCGGACGAGGGCGAGACGCTGTTTCTCGAGGGCGTTCTTGGGGGCCCTTTCCGCTTGCAGGAGAAGCGTTTCCATCTTCTTCAGCACCTCCGGAGGCCACAATGCGCAGAGGAGCTGTTCCGGCTTTTCCGCGAGAGCGGTTTTTTCGCCGTGGAACTTCGAGGGGAAACGGTCCAGCTGTTCGTCGATGATCCGGAAAAAGCGGCTCATGGCGGGGGCCGCTGCGGGGCCGAAGGCCGCCAGATTGTATTCGGCGAGGGTCTTTTGGACGTCGAGCCCCGGATCGTCGAAGAGTTTTCCGTAGAGGTAATAGACCGGGCCCTCAAGACCGTAGAGGGTGCCGAAGCCGCAGCGGTAGACCCCGCGGACACCGTATTTCAGGAAC
Source organism: Lentisphaeria bacterium (assembly GCA_017443585.1). Lineage (GTDB taxonomy): Bacteria > Verrucomicrobiota > Lentisphaeria > Victivallales > Victivallaceae > UBA1784. Next base: position 25,232 of record JAFSYV010000098.1, read on the forward strand.
CTGCGCACCTGCTCCGCCGCCATGTTGGAGGAAAACTTGGGCGTGATGCCGTTGGCCTGATAGGTCCCCCAGTTATAGATGTAGGTGATGAACCCTCCGGGGACCTTCACCTTCTGCCACGCCTGAAAATCCGCCTCGTCGTAGCGGGTGAGTTCGATGACCACGTTTTCCGGGAACTCCGAAAAGGTCTGCGGCGGAGCGAAGGTGGGGCTGTAGGCGATGATCATGACCTTTTTGCCGGGACGGTCCTTCAGCAGTCTTCTGGCCATGCCGGTGTGCAATATCCACAGCTTTTCCGCCGGGTCGGAGACATTGTAGAGCGCCTTGCATTTCGGGCACTCGCAGGCCCGGTAGCCGTCGGTCTGGGCCAGTTCCACCGTTTCAGCCCCCGCGTCCAGCTGCTTGAGCACCTCCCTGTAGATCAGCTCCCGTACTTCGGGATTGGAAATGCAGAGGCTGTAGTACTTCACGTCGGGCGACCGCCGGCCGTCGAAAACGGCGAAGTATTCCGGGTGGCTCTTGCCGTAGGCCGCCTGCGGGACGGCCTTGTACCAGGAGTGGCCGCCGTAGGAGTGGATGGAGCCCCGCCCGAAACAGTTGTTGGCGTACTCGTAGAGCATGTCCGTCCAGCACCCGGTGGCGAAGAGCAGGGCCGGCCGGACCGGGACTTCGCCCCGGTCCGGCAGGTCCGGAAGCGGCCCCGGCAGAATGACGGCCCCGTTCTCGTCGGGCATGACGAAGCGGACGTTCAGATAGAGCTCCATGAACCTTGTCAGGGATTTGATGCTGCCCAGAAAGTAGGCTCTGAAGTTGTTGTTCCGGCCCTTCTGGCCTCTGGTGTGGACGTCGTTTCCCGTGATGTAGACGTCTCCTTTGTCGAAGCGGATCGAGCCCTCGAAGTTCTCATACTTTTTCCCGTCGGGGAACCCGAGAAAGATGCTCTTCTTTCCGGGAACTGGTTTTTCGGCGGTGACGACGGTCACCTTCTTCCCCCGCCGGGCCAGGATGTTCTGCAGATATTTGGCGCCTTCCCGGAGAAAACGCTGGACGGAACCGTTGTAACAGTCCCTGGGAATGACGATCTTATAGCCGGAGTCGATCTGCCAGGCCGAAAGCGACACGCCCAGCACCAGCACCGCCGTGAACAGACATCTTTTCATTTTGTTCCTCCTTGAAATTCGAGCGTGCCCTTCCGGTCCATCGCCTGTTTCCAGTTCAGTTTGCCGAAATTATGCTCCCAGATGCCGGAGCCTTCCTGTTTCTTGTTGTCGCCGGGCCTGTAGCGCAGGCACGAGGCGTTGAATTTCCGTTTCGTGCCGGGGGCGGGCTTGCCGCCCAGGAGCGCGAAGGGGATGGTGAACTCCGCTTCGGCTTTCCCTTCGGCATTGTCCCGCAGGGTGAATTTCGCGCCGGGGCAGGGGAAGGTTTTGAGCACCTCCATCTGGCCGCCGTTGGCGGTGGAATCCTTCACCACATGGGTGCTGAAGACTCTGGTCGGGACCAGCCACGCCTGAAAACGGCATATCTTCCCGGAAGCGTCCTCAATGTAGAAATTGAGCTTGTCTTCCCCCAGCTCCGACTTCCTGTATTCGGGGTAAGTGAAGATCACCTTCAGATTTTTCTCATCGGCGAGAGCGGAAACTTTCACGCTGTGGGCATGGCCCGTTTCCCGGACGAGAAGCTGAGGCTTCCCCCCGACTTCGAGCACCCGGCCGCAGAGGGGCGTCTTGTTCCGGAGCCAGAAATCCGCATCGATCTGATAGGGGAAGCCCAGGATCGCGTACATGTATCCCCCCTGCTGCATGGTGTCGCGCTGATGGCGGAGATGAGGCGTTGCGGCCAGGGCCTCCACCGCTTTGGTGCGCTCGGCGATGAGCCGGAGGAGTTCGGCCCCGGTCCGGGTGTCATTTTCCTTGAGGAGCCGGGCCATGCAGTTGGCGATCCCGGCGGTGGTCTCCAGATAGCGGAACTCCCTTTCGATATAGGGCTTGATCCACTTCGCGCCGGGCATCGTCATCTTGGGGTACGCCCTGGCGAGAAGGGTGCGCAGTTCGGCGAGGATCTCGGGCGGATAGCGTTTGGCGAAAAGGGCCTGATTGGGGGCCAGTTCCCCCAGCTTGCGCCGGGCCGACAGCAGATGGCTCCAGCGGGTCTCACCCTTTGGCAGAACGCTGAACTTCTGGCGGCTGTAGAGGAGCCGGTAGAATTTCTTCATTTCCGGGGCCGCCGGACCGAAGACCCGCGTACAGTACTCATCGAAGAGCTGTTCCCCTTCGGCCTGCGGGCGGTGCCACGACTGACCGTAGACGTAGTAGGCGGGGCCTTCCAGACCGGGCAGATCCCAGTACCCGCAGCGGTAGAGCCCCCTGATGCCCATTTTTCTGAAGCGGCGCACCTGGTCGGTCAGGAAGGAAGGGTCGCAGTTCTTGGGCGTGAAGCCCTCGGGCTGGTAGTTCCCCCAGTTGTAGATGTAGACGTAGAAGCCGCCGGGGACCTGTATCCCTTTCCACTTGTCGAAATGGGCCTGATCGTAGCGGGTCAGTTCCACCGTCACGTTCGGGGGGAGTTTTTTCGTCAGTTTGGGCGGGGCGAGATTGGGCCAGTAGCAGATGACGAGGAGTTTCTTTCCGGGGCGGTCCTTGGCGAGGCGTCCGGCGAGCTTCAGATGGAACTGCCAGAGCCGCTCTCCGGGGTCCTTGCCCCCCGGCAGGGCGAGGCACTTTTCGCACTCGCAGGGGAGATTCCCGTCCGACTGGCCCAGTTCCGCCATGGAGGCTCCCGCATCCAGCCGTTCGAGGACGTTTTTATAGATCAGCTCTTCCACCTCGGGGTTGGAAAGGCAGTGGCCGTGATAGTGGAGCGCGTTGGTCCGTTTCCCTTTGGTAAGAGAATAATATTCGGGGTGGCTTTTCCCGTACTTCGCCTGGGGGACCGCCTTGTCGTGGGAGTGGCCGCCGTAGACGTGGACGCTGCCCCGGCCCATGTTGGCGGTGGCGTAGTCGAAAAGGAGCAGCGGCGTCGGCCGGGATGAGGCGAACTCAAGCGGCGCTTTGACGGACTTTTCCAGTGTTTCGGGGAGCTGCGGCATATTGAGGGGACATAGCGCCTCCTTGCAGGGGAGCACGAACCGGCAGTCCAGATACTCCTGCATGAAGAAAGCGAGCGCCGTATAGGTGCCTGAGAAATAGATGCGGAGAGAGTTCCGGGGGCCGGGCTTGCACCGGCCGGGGGCGTCGTTCCCCGTGATGAAGATATCCCTTTTGTCGATGCGTATGGAGCCATCGAAGGAAGCGTACTTCTTCCCGTCGGGGAAGCCCAGAAAGATGCTTTTCTTCCCCGGAACCGGTTTTGCGGCCTTTTCGACCTTCACCTCGATCCCGCCGTTGGCGAGGGCCGTCCGGAGCACTTCCGCCGCTTCGGAGAGGGCGCGGTCGATGGTGCCGTCGAGGGCTTTTGCGGGGATGACGATCCTGTACGACGAGTCGATCTGCCACGCTCCGCAGAGAGCGCAGGCCGCGAGCGCCGCGCCGGCGAGAAGTCTTTTCATCGGGAAGTTCCTTCAATAGAGGTTCAGGTCGATGGTCACGGCTCCCGCCCCGCGGAAAGGCGTCCAGAAGTAGGAGCGCCAGGCATCGTTGTGGTAGCCTATGGCGTCGGCCTTGTTGTGGGCCACCCGCGGCTGGGCCAGCAAGGTCACGTGGCCGTCGCAGAAGAGGATGTTGGCGGAGTTGTTGTGCCGGAACCGCATGTACTGGGCTTCGTTATAGTTGAGATTGTTTGTGCTGCCTTCGAGGGTCAGCATGGTCCGGCTGGGCTTGATGAAGCGGGTCTTTTTCCGGTAGATCATTTCGGAGGCCGGGTAGGTATCCCCCTTGAAGACCTGATTGTTGGTGTAGGTGTAGACCCACGTGTGGGGGCCCTGCGCGGGGCAGGCGAAGCGGGAGCGTCCGGAACTCCACACCTGATTGATGGTCACGCGCTCGCCCACGGCGCCCAGATAGGGCGCGAGGGTCCCTGTCTTGTCGGTTTTCCACGGCCCGGTGGAGCCCCCGTGGCACTCGGGCAGGAAGTCGTTGTAGTCGTCCGCGTAGAGCATGAAGGCCTTGCCGATGCTGTTGAGGATATTGGCGCACGAGATGGTCTTGGCCCGCTCCCGGGCCTGCTGCAGGGCGGGCAGCAGCATGGCGGCGAGAATGGCGATGATGGCGATGACCACCAGGAGCTCGATCAAAGTGAAGAAAGAGTTGCGTTTCATGACATGTTCCTTTCAGATAAGTATATTTTTGAGGCTCTCCCTGTTCCGGAGAGTGAACCGTGCGTAAAGAAGGGGAACTTCGGCGGGGGATTTCCCCGCCCTGCTTCCGGCGTTTTTCAGCAGTTCCACGGCCTGACTGCCCACTCCGGCGTAATCGATCTCCACCGTGGAGAGGGGCGGATTGAAATAGACGCCGCCGCCGGTGCCGCTGTAGCCCATGACGGAAACGTCTTCCGGCACCGCAAGACGCATCCTTTTCAGCGCCCGGTAAACGCTCTGGGCGTAAAGGTCCGAATAGCACATGATGGCGGTGAATTTTCGGGGCAGGGCGCTCAGGGCCTGAAAGACGGCCTCGTCTTCAACGGGCAGATGGAGCACCAGTTCAGGATCCGGATCGAGGCCGATCTTGAGGAGCAGCGCGGCGTATTCTTCGCGTGAGAAGGCCCGCCGCACCTGTTCCGGATTTTCGCCCGCGTCGATGGTCGCCACATGGCGGTGCCCGTTGGCGAAGAGGTGTCTGAGTCCGGCTTCCCACGCCTGCGCCGTCACCTGCGCCACCGAGGGCAGACCCGTGACCGCGTGATCCTGCGCCTTGCAGTAGCAGAGGACGGCGGGCAGACGGGAGAGGCGCAAAAGCTCCAGCACGCTTTCATTGCCGAAAAAGTTGGAGGTGTTCAGGACGACGCCCCGGATGTTCCGGGCCTTGAGTATCTGCAAAGCCTTTTCGACGGGCAGTTCGTTCAGCCGGGGGTAGGGGCAGCTTTCGAGGTTCCAGCCGGGGGGGAGGGCTCTTTCGATGCCCCGGCTGATGGCGGGGATGATGAAGTCCCGGGAAGGTCCCCTGGAAAAGACCGAGTAGGCGAAGAGGATGTTGTTTTCCCGGACTTCCTCCTCGGTCACGGGGGTGGTGCCGCTGCCGGAGTGGCGGCGGAGCAGTCCGTCGGCTTCGAGGAGACGGTAGACCGCCCGCAGCGTGTTGCGGCTGACCCCGAGCTGCCGGGCGAAAAGGGGCTCCGGCGGGAATTTTTCCCGGAAGCGCCCTTCCCGGATCCCCTCCTTCAGTTCGGCGTAAAGCCGCTCCTTTTTGGTCGTTATATCCACTTTTTCCCTGCTTTTGAGGTAATATATGACTTTGTACCATACAATGCCAACCGCATTTCAGAAAAAAACTCATTTTTTTTGAGGCAGGGGAAATTTTTTTGGTTTTTTTTCGAAACGGGGCTTGACTTTTTCGTTTCCGGAAGGTATATTAGGACCATCATGAGAAACGAGGAACGCAAAATCTATTTGACTCAGAGCTGGCGCTGGCGGTGATTCCGCCGGGGTCGAGTTTAAGTCTGCGGTTTTTGTGAGCTTCCGGCGGGTGAGACATCAAGTCTGATCCGCCATTTTTTATGCAGTCGACAGCACTCCGGAGAAAGTTCCCGGAGTGCGTTTTTTTTTAAGGTCCATTCCAAAGAAAGAGAGGAAAGAAGATGGATTACAAGACATTCGAGGAGTACGCCGCCCAAGGCAATCTAGTCCCGGTCTTCCGGGAAAAACTGGCCGATCTGGAAACACCCGTTTCCGTGCTGAGCCGATTCGCAGGCGACGAAAACGTCTTTCTGCTGGAGTCCGTCGAGGGCGGCGAGCGCTTCGGCCGCTACTCCTTCATCGGCCCCGGCTCGTCGCGGGTCTTCACCGTGGAACAGGGCAAAGCCTTCATCACCGACGGCACCGGGAAACATCCCGTGGGCGAAGGCGTCGCCGCCCTGCGTCAGGTCCTCAAGGATCAGAAGGCCGTGGCCGTTCCCGGCCTGCCGCCCCTTTTCAGCGGCGCGGTGGGGTTCCTGAGCTACGAGACCGTCAACAGCTTCGAGGAGCTCCCCGAGCCCAAGACGCCCCTGCATGCGCCTGAAGTCGTCATGCTCCTCGCGGACGAAATGATCATCTTCGACAACGTGCGGCACACGGTCAAGATCACCGTCTGCGCCCACGTGGACGCCTTTCCCACGCCCCGGGCGGCCTACGACGACGCACTGAGCCGCATCGGAAAAATCGAAGAGCGGCTGAAGACCCCCGCCGACGTCCGGGGCGAGGTCGTGGAACAGAAGCGCTTTTCCGGCAACATGGACAAGGCGGCCTTCTGCACCATGGTGGACCGGGCGCGCGAAGCCATCCGGGCGGGTGAAGTGATCCAGGTGGTCCTTTCCCAGAAGTTTTCCGCGCCGCAGGGGGCGTCGCCCCTGCAGCTCTACCGGGCGCTGCGGCTGGTGAATCCTTCGCCCTACACCTTCTTCTTGAAGCACGGGGAACACATCCTCATCGGCTCCAGTCCCGAGACCATGGTCAAGCTGGAAAACGGCGTCGCTTCGCTCCGGCCCATCGCCGGGACCCGCCGGCGGGGAAAGACCGCCGCCGAGGATCGGCGTCTCGCCGACGAACTGCTCAACGATCCCAAGGAACGGGCCGAACACCTGATGCTGGTGGATCTGGGCCGGAACGACCTGGGCCGGGTGGCCCGGCCGGGGAGCGTCCAGGTCAAGAAGTTCATGAACGTGGAGCGGTACAGCCACGTCATGCACCTCGTGAGCGACGTGGAAGCGGTTCTGGCCGAGGGCAAGGACGCCTTCGACCTGCTCAAGGCCACCTTCCCGGCGGGGACCTTGTCGGGAGCTCCCAAGATCCGGGCCATGGAGCTCATCAACGAACTGGAGCCGGAATCCCGCGGCGTCTACGGCGGCGCGGTGGGCTACTTCAGCGGTACCGGGAACATGGATCTGGCCATCACCATCCGGACCCTGGAGATCGCCGAGGGGCAGATCACCGTCCAGACCGGGGCGGGGATCGTGGCCGATTCCGTCCCCGAGAAGGAATACGAGGAAACCATGAACAAAGCGGCGGCCGTCTTCACGGCGGTCAGACTTGCCGCGGCGAATTTCGAACTGGAGGATAAGTAAAATGATTTTCGTTCTCGACAACTACGACTCGTTCACCTATAATCTCGTGCATCTGCTCTACGCGCTGGAACCCGACATCGTCGTCAAGCGCAACCGGGAAGTCACTGCCGACGAGGTCCTCGCCATGTACCCCGAAGCCATCATCCTTTCCCCCGGCCCCGGCCGTCCCGCCGGCGCCGGGATCATGCCCGAACTGATCCGCAAGGCCGCCGCAAAGCGCGTTCCCATGCTGGGCGTCTGTCTGGGCCATCAGGGCATCGGCGAGGCTTTCGGGGCGAAGGTCGTCCCCGCCAAGGAGATCATGCACGGCCGCATTTCCGAAGTCACCCACGACGGCAAGGGGCTCTTCGCCGGTCTCGAAGGCCCCTTCAACGCCGTGCGCTACCACTCCCTTGCGCTGGCGGAAGATTCCATCCCCGACACCTTCGAAGTCACCTGCCGCACCGCCGACGGCGAGGTCATGGGGATCCGCCACAAACACCAGCTCATCGAGGGGATCCAGTACCATCCCGAATCGATCCTCACCGCCACCGGGCGGCGCCAGCTGGGGAACTTCATGGACATGGTGAGGCACAAATAATGAAAAACCTTCTGGAAAAACTCCTCGCCGGGCAAGACCTGACCGTAAGGGAGGCGGAAACGCTCCTCGAACTTCTGGCTTCGGGCGCCGTTCCCCCCACGCAGGCGGGGGCCGTCCTCACCGCACTGCGGATGAAGGGCGAAAGCATGAGCGAACTCCTGGGCATGGCCCGGCTGCTGCGGCGTCACGCCGCCTGCATCCACTGCGGCGCACGGGAGTGCATCGACATCGTGGGCACCGGCGGCGACGGCGGGATCTCCTTCAACGTCTCCACCACGAGCGCCTTCGTGGCCGCCGGAGCGGGGGCCGTGGTGGCCAAGCACGGCAACCGGGCGGTTTCCGGCAAATGCGGCGCGGCGGACGTGCTTTCGGAGCTGGGCTTCAATCTGCTGGTCGCTCCGGAGCGCATGGAGTACTCCATCCAGACCCACGGCATCGGCTTCCTCTTCGCCCCCGTCATGCACCCCATGCTGGGCAAGGTGGCCGCTCTGCGGCGGGAGCTGGGGTTCCGGACCATCTTCAACATGCTGGGCCCGTTGTGCAACCCCGCGGGGGCCTCGGGGATCGTCCTCGGGGTCTACGACCCGGCCCTGTGCGAACTTTTCGCCGAAACGCTCCGGGAGCTGGGCGTCCGCCGGGCCATGGTGGTGGCGGGCCACGACGGGCTGGACGAGATCAGCTGTTCCGTTTCCACCCGTGTGGCCGAGCTGGATTCGGGCGTCATCCGCTGTTACGAGCTCTTCCCCGAACTCCTGCTGGGCGAGACCTTCAGTCCAAGTGAGATCGCGGGCGGCGACGCCGAGGCCAACGCGGCCCGGCTCCTGGCCGTGCTCCGGGGGAAGGATCAGGGGGCCGCGCGGGCCATCGTGCTGCTGAACGCCGGGGCCGCCATCCGCGTGGCGGGGCTGGCGGAGGACCTGCGCGAGGGTATGGCCATCGCCGCCGAGTCCATCGACTCCGGGGCCGCATTGGGCAAACTCGACGCCCTTATCCGAGAGAGCTGCCGATGAGCGACATACTCCAGAAAATCGTCCGGGATTTGCGGCCTCTGGTGGAAGAGCGGAAGAGGAGCGTCCCTCTCGATGAGAAGGACTTTCCCGTCGTTCCGGGCTTCCGGGCCAACTTCCCCGGTGTCATCGCCGAACTCAAGAAGGCTTCCCCCTCCAAGGGGCTCATCCGGCCGGATTTCCGCCCCGCGGAGCTGGCCGTGGAGCTGGAAGAAGCGGGCGCGGCGGCGTTGTCGGTCCTTACCGAACCCAATTACTTTCAGGGGAGCCTCGACTATTTGAAGTCGGTACGGAAGCAGGTCAAGATCCCTCTGCTGCGCAAGGAGTTCATCTTCGACCCTTACCAGATCCTCGAAGCCCGGTATGCCGGGGCTTCGGCGGTGCTGCTCATCGCGGCGCTCCTCGAGCAGAAGGAGCTGGTCCGCCTCGGAGAGTACGCCCGGAAACTCGGGCTCGACGTGCTGGGCGAGGCCCACAACGCCGAGGAGATCGCCCGGCTGCTGGACAGCCCCGCGACGCTTATCGGCGTCAACGCCCGGAATCTGCGGACCTTCGCCACGGACTTGAGCCTCGTGGAACGCCTCATCGGAACGATCCCGCAGGAGCGGTGTCCCGTGGCCGAAAGCGCCATCACTTCAGGCGCTGATATGCGGCGTCTCCGGGCGGCGGGGGCCTGCGGCTTCCTCATCGGGGAAACCCTCATGCGCGCTGCTTCCCCCGGCGCGAAACTCCGGGAACTTCTGGCATGAAGCTCGAGGTCAAGATCTGCGGCATCACCCGGCTCTGCGACGCCGAATGCGCCGTCGAGGCGGGGGCCGACTATCTGGGCTTCGTCCTCGTGCGGAGTTCCAAACGCTTCATCGCTCCCGAAGCGCTGGCCGGGATGGCCGAGCTCCCGGTGAAGAAGGTGGGCGTCTTCGCCGACGCTGAGCTCGATTTCATCCGCGAAATGGTCGAAACGGGCCGTCTGGACGTCGTCCAGCTCCACGGGAACGAGACGCCGGAGTTCGCCCGGAGCATCGACTTCGCCGAGGTCTGGAAGGCTTCCTACGACGCAGGTTTTCCGGCGGCGAGACTCGTGTGCGACGGCCCCCGCGGCGGTTCCGGGCTCTTCGGCGACCACCGGAAGGCGGCGGAACTGGCGAAGCTCCGACCCATCATGCTGGCGGGGGGCATCACCCCCGAAAACGCGGCGGAACTGGCGAAGCTCGTCCGCCCCGCGGGCATCGACCTCGCGGGGGGCGTGGAGAGCGCTCCGGGCATCAAAGACCCCCTCAAAATCAGACAACTTTTCCATAATTTGAAAGGATCCGAATTGTGAAGACCCATTACGGCCCCTTCGGGGGGCAGTACATCCCCGAAACCCTCATGCCCGCGCTGTTCGAACTGGAACAGACCTATGAGGAAGCGAAAAAGGACCCCGCCTTCCAGCGGGAACTCAGGGAACTCCTCTCCGACTACGTGGGCCGGGAGTCCCCCCTCTACTTCGCCCGGCGTCTGACGGAACACTGCGGCGGCGCCCGCATCTTCCTCAAAAGGGAAGACCTCAACCACACGGGGGCCCACAAGATCAACAACACCCTCGGACAGGCGCTCCTCGCCGCCCGCATGGGCAAGAAACGGCTCATCGCCGAAACGGGAGCGGGGATGCACGGCGTGGCCACGGCCACCGCCGCCGCTCTTCTGGGCATGGCCTGCGACGTCTACATGGGGGCGCTCGACGTGGCCCGGCAGGCTCCCAACGTGGAGCGGATGCAGGTCCTCGGCGCACGGGTGATCCCGGTGGATTCGGGCAGCGCCACCTTGAAGGACGCCATGAACGAGGCTCTGCGCGAGTGGGCCGCCACCAGCAACGAAACATTCTACTGCATCGGCACCGTGGCGGGACCCTATCCCTATCCCGCCATCGTCCGGGACTTCCAGTCGGTCATCGGCACGGAGGCCCGCCGCCAGTGTCTGGAAAAGACGGGCCGTCTTCCCGACGAGGTCATCGCCTGCGTGGGCGGCGGCAGCAACGCCATGGGGCTTTTCGCCGGATTCGTCGACGATAAGTCGGTCCGCCTGACGGGGGTGGAAGCAGGGGGCGAGGGCATCGAAACGGGCCGTCACGCCGCCAGCATCAACGGCGGCGCCATCGGGGTGCTCCACGGCGCCAAGACCTATCTGCTCCAGAGCAGGGAGGGGCAGATCACGGAGACCCACTCCGTTTCCGCCGGGCTGGACTACCCCGGCGTGGGGCCGGAGCACTGTTACCTGGCCCAGACGGGCCGGGCCCGCTACACGGTCATCAACGACGCGGAAGCGATCGAAGCCTTCGGGCTCCTTTCCCGTTTGGAGGGGATCATCCCCGCGCTGGAGTCCAGCCATGCCGTGGCTCAGGCCCTCAAATCCGCGCCGGAATACGGAAGGGAAAACATCATCATCGTCAATCTTTCCGGACGGGGCGACAAGGATATGGCCAGCGTCCGCAAATATCTGGAGGAACACAAATGACCCGGCTTGAAAAAATATTCGCGCAGGGCGAAAAGAAACTCGTCATCTTCGACGTCTGCGGCGCTCCCGATATGGAAACGTCGGCGAAGCGTCTCGAAGCCGTCGTGGCCAACGGGGCCGACATCGTGGAACTGGGCATCCCCTTTTCCGACCCCGTGGCCGACGGCCCGGTGATCCAGCGGGCCTCGCAGCAGGCCCTCGCCAACGGGGCGAATCTGGAAAAGATCCTCGCGCTGGCGGCTGACTTGCGGGCGAAGCACCCCGAAACGGGACTGATTTTCTTCGGCTACTTCAACGTCTTTCTGCAGTACGGGCTCGACGCTCTTTTCGCCCGCATGGCGGAGATCGGCATCGACGGGATCCTGATCGTGGACCTGCCTTTCGAGGAACGGGAGGAGTTGCGGCCGTTGATCGAAAAATATCACGTGCCGCAAATCACCCTCATCGGCCCCTCCACGACCCCGGAGCGGGCGAAAATGCTGGTCGAAAAGGCGGAAGGCTTCGTCTACTGCATCAACGCCCGGGGCGTCACCGGGGAGCGGGCGACCCTGCCGCCGGAACTCGCCGGAAGGCTCGAAACGCTCAAGAAGCTCTCCCCCGTGCCCGTGGCGGCGGGCTTCGGCATCGCAGGCTCTGCGGACGCGGCGGCGGTCTGCCGTCACGCCGACGCGGCGGTGGTGGGCTCCGCCGCCGTGAAGCTCCCCCTCGAGTCGCTGGGCCCCTTCGTGGCCTCCCTCAAGGCGGCGCTGAAATAACGCACCGGGCCTTACAGCATTCATAGTGTTCATAGTATTCCCAGTCTGCGGGGGCGTGGGGGGCAAACCGCATTCAGCGGTTTGCTCCCCACGCTCCGCACACCTTGACAACGCGCAAGGGCCAGCCTTATCCCTCGGCCTACGTTTCCATCAGCGCCGACACCTCGCCCTACAAGCAGACGGCTGATCCCGGCGGCGGCGCGGTGGAGTTCCGCCACAACAACGTGGCAAGCTTCCTCTTCTACGACGGCCACGTCGGAAGCAAAAGCCTCGCCGAAACGGCGGGCCGGACCAACATGGTCGAAAACTTCTGACCTGAGTTTTCCCGCCGCACGGGGGGAACGACGCGCCCCCTCACACGGAACGGTTGTGCAGGATCGTCTTGCCCTGGGGATTTTTCAGGGCTTTTTCCTCAAGGGAGCGGATCGTCGAGACCGCCTCTTCGAACGCGAGAGCCTCTTCGATCATCACCGGGTTGGAAATGTGATGGTTCAGCAGGTCCCAGTGGGCGATCTCCGGGGGGAGCGAATCCGCGCTTTCGTTCACGTCCCCCGTCATGCCGAAAAAGACTTCCTGCAGCGTCACGTTGATGAGCAGATAGACGGTGTATTTTTCCATGGTTTGCTCTTCCCTCATTTTTTGCGGTGCTGAATATAACACGGGAAAGGGGACTTGTCAAGGCGAAAAACAGCCGCGAAGCCGGGGAGACGCCGTTTTTTACGGTTTTTCCCCGCGGGGCGGCTTGCAAAAAAGGCGTTCCGCAGTTACATTATAGGCAATAAGTGTTCCTGTACCTGTAACCTTTGCGGAGCCTTCCAATGATGAAGCGTTTTGTCACCCTGTTCCTGCTCTTGTCGGCAGCCCTTTGCGGAGGAGCGGCCCCCGCCGCCGACCGGGTCGATCCGGCCGCCTACGGCGCGGGCGAAATGAAAGATCCCGCCCGGACCTTTTACGTTTCCATCTCGGGGAACGACCAAAACGACGGCCGCACCCTCAAGACCGCCTTCCGGACCGTGACCAAAGGGATCTCGGTCCTGCGGGCGGGAGACACGCTCCTCATCGCGGGGGGCGTCTACTGCGAGCCGGAGATCCCCGTCAACGTGAAAGAGGAATCAGTCGGCTTCTCGGAACAGTGCGGCAAGCGGGGGGCCCCCATCCGGATCATGGGGATGAAGGGTGAAAAGGTCCTCTTCCGCGGCGGTGTGCTCCTCACGGAAGGCAAGGGCGCGGGGCAGATCCGCGAATATGTCTATGCGAAAGAGCCCAATTACAACACGGTGCAGGAGGAGCCTTCGGGGATCGAACTCCAGCGGGTGCCGGAGGAAAGCTTGGTCCGGGAGCTCCCCGGGACCTACTTCCTGGACGTGAAGAAAAAGCGTCTCGTGGTCCACTTCGCCGCCTTGGAGCAGAAAGGCGTGGTCGTTGCGCTCCGGCGGATCGGGATCCGCATCCACGGCAGTTGGATCCACCTGGAAAATCTGAACTTTTCCAACTACTACGAGGGCATCTACGCCCGGATGAACCGGCCTTACGACAAGAACACCGCCTCGCACATCACCATAACGAAGTGCGGATTCTTCAACAACTACAAGAACGGCGTGGTGCTGGACGGCACCTCCTGGAGTCTGGTCAAGAACAATCAGTTCTACCGGAACACCCGGCGGGGCTCCATCCTCACCATGCCCCGGAGCCATGACAACCTCATCACGGGGAACTGGTGCGGCGACTCGGCGCAGACGCTCCGCAATCTGCCCGAAGGGGGGATCAACTTCGCCATCAACAACTACGGCTCCGGCGCGCTCCGGAACCACATCGTCGGCAACGTTATGGCGTCGGGGAAATCCTACCGCTGGAAGACCGCCGCCGCGGGGAGCATCTTGCGGGACAACATCCTTCACGGGGTCCTGTGGGCGGAAAGTCCGCCGCTGCCCGTGGTCGTCACCAACAATCTCTTTCTGGGCCCCATCGGCTGGATGGGATTCGGCTACAACGTCGATGAAAAGAAGTTCGCCGGGTCTCCCATGAAATTTTACGGCAACTGCCTCAGGAAGGAGGAGTTCAAACCCGTTTCTCCGGAGCTTGCGGAGGCGGAAAAGATCGCGTACAAGCCCCCTGAGGCGAAATTCCCCTCTGTCCGCTTCGATGATCTCCGGGCGGACTATCTCGGTTGCGACAGCGCCGTGATCCTCTGGCGGACGCCCGAGTGCGACGGCTGGGGCTCCGTGATCTTCCGGGAAAAGACGGCGAAGAAGAATATCGTCGTCCAGTCCGGGACCCAAGGCGTCCGCCACGCGGTGGGCTTGAACGGGCTCCGGCCCGGCAAGGTCTACTTGTACAGGGCCCGGTTCGTCAGCCGCCGGGGCGGGACGACCCTTTCCCCCTGGCGGACCTTCACGACCCCCGAAAAGAGCTCCGCCCCCCGGATCCTCGAAGTCGGGCCGGGCAAGATGAGCCTCGAAGAGGCCGCCTGCGCCGCCTTGCCGGGGGATACGGTGAAACTGCTTCCCGGCGTCCACAAGGGGAGTTTCGCGCTGCTCCGGGGCGGTACGCCCGAGAAGCCCGTTCTGGTGCAGGGCCGGGGCGCCGTCATCGACGCCATGGGCTTCCACGCCCCCGCGATCCTGCTTCAGAACAAGGACAACGTCATCATCGACGGCGTGACCTTCACGAACCCTGAACTCACCGCCCGCAAGGGACTGATCCGGCTCGAACGGTGCAAAAACATCACCGTCCGCAACTGCCGTGCCCGCTTTTCGTGGCTGGCGGGCCCCTTCGTCAGCGGCAATGTCGAGGGACTGCTGGTCGAGAACAACGTGATCCAGGGCGGGGATTACCCCATATCGGCCTCGGGGAAAAATATCCGGGTCCTCCGGAACACCGTCGCCGACGCGACCATGCGTTCCACCAACTTCTGGAGCGTTTCGAACGTGGTGGTCGAAGGCAACATCTTCTACCGGCCCTGCATCCATGACAAGGTCAACACGGCACTGCTGTTCACCGATGTCCGGGGGCCGATCCGTTCGGACAACAACGTGTACTGGTCGCCAGTTCCCACCCACCCCGTGGGGGGGACGATCCGGGACCCGGCGGCCAAGGTACTCAAGCAAAGCAAGACCCTCGAAGAGTGGCGTCAGCTCAGCGGCATGGATCGACACAGCATCGCCGCCGACCCGCTCTTCGTGGATTACGAGAAGGGGGATCTCCGGCTGAAGGAAGGTTCTCCCGCAAAAGGCAAAGGAGCTTCGTTCTGAACATCATGGAATTCATCAGCGAAAATCACCAGAAGGCGTGGCAGAGTGCGCTGGATCTGCTGAAACCCACCCCGGCCCAGCTGGAGCACGGGCTCGAACTGCACCGCGACCTTTTCTGCATGGACCACTTCGGTTTTCTCCCGTCCTCATGCTGGAATCACAACATCGTCACCAAGTGGGAGGAGCTCAAGGCCCGGAACATCGGCCAGCGGGCGCTGAGCAAGCGCATCGAATTCATGCAGTACGACGAGTGCTGTTCCGATCCCGAATGCGCCGCCCGGTTCCGTAAGGCCCTGCGCAGCGCCGGGATCAAATGCACCATCCAGACCGTGGCCGAGGGGAAATCCCGTGAAGAGGATATCCGCCGCATGGCCTGCAACATCCAGC
>JAFSYV010000099.1 GCA_017443585.1 Lentisphaeria bacterium
GCGCCATTCGCGCGTGACTTCGAGC
Organism: Lentisphaeria bacterium; assembly: GCA_017443585.1. Classification (GTDB taxonomy): domain Bacteria; phylum Verrucomicrobiota; class Lentisphaeria; order Victivallales; family Victivallaceae; genus UBA1784. Next base: position 26 of record JAFSYV010000099.1, read on the forward strand.
CAGTAGAAGCCGTCGTTTTGCCGCAGGTATTTCGCATCGAGGGGCTTTTCCAGCCGCTCGGCGGTGACGGGATCGCCGCAGGCCCGCGCGGCGGCGGCGAGGAAGGCCGCGAGGACTGTGTCGGGCGCCTGCTGCGGGTTCATGCAGTCCACGGCTTTCGTGACGGTGTCCGCAGGGGCCGCGAATTTTTTCCAGTCCAGGGATTTTTTTGCCTCCTCCCAGAGGGCGAGGGCTGTCCCCCGGTCTTCCGCCCACGGCTCATACCAGAGGAGCGACCAGGCGTCGAGCCCGCAGTAGCCCCGGGGATAGAAGATCCCGGTTTCGGTGTGACAGACGAGATTCAGCGCCCCGCCGCCCATGAGGGGATGGGGATAGTTGGCGAGAGCCCACTTTTCCCAGCGCCGCGCCTCAGCTCTCCAGTCTCCGTGGCCCAGCTTCGCGAAAAGCTTCAGCGCGAAGTGCGGGTGGTTGTTGCAGGGGAAGAAGAGAAGCCCCGGTTCGCAGGTGACGCCGCCGTTCCCGGCCCGCATCTGTTCCACGGTGACGTCGATGAGCTTTTTCACGTCGTAGTGGACAGCTTTTTTCCTGTTCCACACGAAATCGAACCCTTTCGTCCAGTATTTCGTGTCGGTTGTGAAACACTCGTACAAGGCGAGGAGCTGCAGCAGATGCCCCGTATACATCACGTTTTCCCGGTAACACGGATCGGGGGCCCAGGGCTTCTGCCCCCAGTAGTTTTTCGCCTGCGAATAGGCCCAGACCTCCCGTTTGAGATACCGGTTGATGCAGTTTTCGAGGATCCGCCCCACGACCGCCCGCTCTTCCGCATTGCCCCGGATCCCCAGGGCCGCGGCCGCGTAGCCCGCGAAGGCGATGTGATACCGCGTCGCGGAAAGCCCGAACTGGAGTTTCCCTCCCGGCCACCATTTCCGCTCCTCGGCTTCGGGCAGGGGCTTCGATACGTGGTCCAGCCAGCGCAGCGCGGCCTGCTCCTCCGCCGTCAGCGGCTTCGGCGGGGCCTTTTCCTGCTCGCGGACGGGCAGGGGCTTCGGAGCCCCGAGGAAGAGACAGCGGCAGCCGTACACGATGCAGAGAAGCAGAGGGACGGCGAGGAGCAGTTTCAGCGCAAGGCGCCGTCCGCCCCGCCGCGGCGGCGAAGTTTTTTCCTCTGTCTCACCCATTCGAAGCCTCCCGGTTCAAAATCCCCGTGAATGATCGCACGACACTTTACTATAGCATCTTTTCGCCAACTTTTCAAGCCTGCCCCCGATGATGCTCCGGCAAAACGGCTGGACCCGGCGGAAAAACTTCCCCTTTTTGCCCCGCGGCGATTGAAAAAGCGCGCCGGGACGTGTATATTATCCCCCGCGAAAAGCGGATACGGTCAAATTGGAAGGCGGATGAAAAAATGCTCGATGCACAATCTGTGAAGAAAATCGCTCTCGACTGCGGAGCCGATCTGGTCGGGATCGCCCCCGTCGAACGCTTCGCCGAGGTCCCCGGCAACGAAAATCCCACGGAGATCAAACCGGACACCAAGTCCATCGTCGTGATGGGATTCCGGATCCTGCGGGGCGCGCTGCAGGGGATCGAAAACGGGACCAACTGGGGGACCTACTCCGGCGCGGATCCCACCGGATTTTCCAACTACCTGCCGGAGGTGACCTACAACGTCTGCCGGAGGCTGGAAAACGAGGGCTTCGAGACCGTCCCCCTCGTCCGCTGCTCCTACGACCTGCGGGACAAGGGCGTCCCCGTTTCCCCCGACCGCCCCGCGCCCGACGTCATCATCGACATGGAATACGCCGCCCTCGCCGCCGGACTGGGCGAACTGGGCGACGGCAAGCTCTTTCTCACGCCGCAGTTCGGCCCCCGGCAGGTCTTTTCCGCCGTGCTGACCGACCTCGAACTGGAGCCCGACCCGGTCTTTCCCGGCGGCCTCTGCGACCACTGCGGAGCCTGCGCCGAGGCCTGTCCCGCCTGCGCCCTCGACCGGAACAACCTCGTCGAAGCCGCCTATCCCGCGGGGACCATGAAACACTGGCGGCTGCGGGTCGAAAGCTGCCGGATATGCCCCACGGGGACCTGGCCCCGGCCCTACTCCCTCGGCCTTGAACCCAACCGGACCGGCGCCGCCTGCGGCCGGGCCTGCTGCCGCCACCTCGAGGGGAAAAAATGACTTCCCAGGAACTGAAGGATTTCGCCAAAAACGTGGTCGGGGTGGACGCCATCGGCATCGCTCCCATTTCGCGTTTCGAAGGGGCTCCCGAATACATGAGCCCGCGCACGGTTTTCCCCGGCGTGAAGTCGGTCATCGTCTTCGCCCGGAGGATCATCCGCGGCTGCTACCGGGGCATCGAGCGGGGGACCCACTGGCCCAGCTATCAGGTCTTCGCCTACTCCGGGCTGACCAAGCTGGTCCATCAGGCCAACTACCGAATCGGACGCTTCATCGAGGATCACGGGTTTCTTTCCGTGCCGTGCCCTCCCGCCGCGACCCTGAAGGAGGCCGGCCCCCGCGGTCCCGTCCCGCCGGGAGGAAAGTATCCGCGGGACGTCAACGTCAGTCTGCGCATCGCCGCCGTTCTGGCGGGATTGGGCGAGATGGGCTGGAGCAAGGTCCTCCTCACGCCTCAGTTCGGTCCCCGGCAGCGGCTGGGGCTGATCCTGACCGACGCCGAGCTGGAGCCGGATCCCGTCCGCATCGGCCGCATCTGCGACCGCTGCAAGATCTGCGTCCGGGACTGTCCCGGAAACGCCATCGATCCCAAGAAGGGCAACACCATCACGGCGCCGGGGGCGGGGGTGAGCTGGGAGTGCAACGACCTCAAGGTCGGCAAATGCAAGCTGACCCATTTCGGACTCAACCGGGCCACGTCGCCCCACTTCGTCAAGACCTTTCCCGGCATCTATCTGCCCATGGAGGAGCAGGGCAACACCTGGGTGGAGGGCTGGAACTTCGGCCACGCGCTCTTCAACGCCGTGCCCACATGGAAGGCGTTTTCGGCCTATCCCATCGCCATCTGCGGCGCACGGGGGTGCATCATCAGCTGCATGAACCACCTGGAAAAACGCCGCCGGATCAAAAACATCTTCCGGCACGACTTCACCAACGAGAAGCCCTGGCGGCTCCCCGAAAAACCTCTCGTCGGCCACGACGACCACCATGGCTTCGTCTACGACCCGGAGGATCCCGAATCGGTTCCCAGCTCCATCAAATCCGACTGGTACTGAAACGCCGAAGGATTTCCCGCTGCGACACACGGGGAATGGATTTGCCCCGGTCCGACGAACTTTCGGGAGCCTCGGGTGAGGACCTCCGGCTATTCGTCTTCCAGGCGGATGTTCATCCATGAGGCGGCCGTCCGGCCCATGATGTCCTTGAGGAGCTCTTCCGGCACGCCGATGCGGCGGAAGAGTCTTTCGTAATGTTCCGAGCCCAAGACCATGATCTGCGGGCTTTTCACGTAGGCGTCGGAGCCCAGCACGATGTTCCGGAACTGTTCCATAGTCGGATTCACTTCGCGTCCGGCGGGCTTGAACATCTGATAGAGTTCCGCGGGCTGGAACCTGCCCCAGGAGCCGCTGCCTGCCAGGTCTGCGTAAAGGTTCCTGTGCAGCTGCAGGATCCCGACGGATTCGGGCTGGAAGGTCATCGTCCCCATGTGGGCCATGACGATCTTCAGCTTTTGGAACGAACGGGCGATCCGATCCAGCGTGATGGGATGCATATTCCGGAGCATGGGGCGGCGGTAGAGGATATCCGCCTCGCAGGGCCGGTAGTTCCCCGTGTGGAAGAGGATGGGCAACCCGCACTTTTCGGCGGCTTCGTAGACCGGCATGTAGACGTCGTGGTCATATTCGTACCAGGGGTAGATGCACTTGAATCCCTTCGCCCCCATTTCCGCCCAGCGGGCCGGTTCGCCGGGGTCGGCGGTCTGCCACAGATCCAGTTTTGCGAAAGGGATGAAGCAGTCCGGATACCTTTTGCAGACGGCGATGACCTCTTCGTTGGGCGTGTAGTCGTGGGAGCCGTAGCGCAACCCGCCGGAAAGGCAGATCATGGTCCCCATGTGGCGGCACTGGTCCGCCAGAAGATCCAGATCCGCCGGAGCGGTGCTGTTGCAGTGGACGTGGATATCGAGCCTGGTCATTTTGCCGTATTCCATTTCAAGCTCCTTATGTTTTTTTGCGGGGGGACGGTCCAAACCGAATATAGCACTGCTCCTGTTTCGTTTCAAGAGTTTTCGCCGCGTCGCATCGGCTTTTTCTTGACTTTTTGAGAGGAACTCTACAGGCTGATGGCTTCTCCCCCGTAATCGCACGGATAGACCGGTATTTCAGTGAAGAGCGGCTGAACGCCGCGTGAAGATGTGAAGTTGAGCCTGACGGCTCAGTGAAGTGAAGCCTTGCGGCTTCGTGTTTTTTGCCCATCAGGGCAAAAAAATGGTAGTCCTGCAAGGATTCGACGCCGAAGGTGTGCCTGAAGTATCCGTGGACTCGCCGCGCCGGAAACTTTACACCAACCATACTCGCGAAGCGAGAAAACTTCACAAGTGAAGCTCAGGCGGAACGTCTTCACAAGCGACCGAAGGGAGCGGCTTCACAAGCAAGGCGGCTTCGGTATTTCAGAGAAGAGCGGCTGAACGCCGCGTGAAGATGTGAAGTTGAGCCTGACGGCTCAGTGAAGTGAAGCCTTGCGGCTTCGTGTTTTTTGCCCAGAGGCAAAAAAATGGTAGTCCTGCAAGGATTCGACGCCGAAGGTGTGCCTGAAGCGAAGCGAGGGCAACCGTTCCTCCAAGAATCATTGCGGGGCGGGAGCCCTGCGGAAGAGCAAAAAAACTTTCTCCCGTGCAAATTATATTTGCCTGAGGGGAAAATCGTTTTGGGGAGTCTTGGGAAGTTTACCGGACCTCTTCGGTCTGCCAGTCGGCGATCTGGCCGGACTCCGTGTCGAAGGCGACTCCGTTCAGGAAAATCTTCTTCTGCGAAAGCTCGTACTGCTTGAAGTACTTCTTGTCCTTGATCTGACTGAGCGCCGTGTCGTCCTTATCCAGCTTGAACTCGAAAAGGAAGACGAACTTTTCCGTTTCGGCCACGGCGTCGATGCGTCCGTCGTTGGTCTGCGATTCCGCCTTGATGTAGTACCCCAGGAGCCGGAACAACGCGAAAAAGATGTTCTGGAAGTTGCTCTCGTTCTTGTGGTGGACGTCATACGGGATCCCGGCAAAGAAGACTTCCATGGTCTTGCGGAGCTGTTTCACGTCGCCGCTGTCCATCGCATCCGCCAGCTGTTCGCAGAAGTTGACGACGGAGTTGTCGGACTTCCTGGTGTAGGCGTTCACCAGACTGGTGTTGAAGGAAAAACTCACCTCGCGGTTCGGGAAGTCGAGCCAGTACCACGGCATATTGTACTTCTTCACCATGGACTTGATCGTCAGGTAGCCGGTCTGCAACAAAAGGGTCAGGGGGTCGATCTTGTCGATTTCGAACGCGTTGAACGCCATCGCCGAGACGGGCTTGGTAAGCGCGTTGTCGAAATCGAACCGGGTCTTCTTGACCAGCTCCAGCAGAAAAGAGGGCGTCCCGGTGGAAAACCAGTAATTGTTGAACTTGCCGCCATTACCGAAAAAGCTCGCCAGAGAGACGGGATTGTAGACGGTTTCCGCAGTTTCCTCGAAACGGTATCCGTCGTACCAGGCCTTGATTTCCGGAAGCAGCTGCTCTTTGGGCATATTCAGCAGCTTTGCCGTCTGCTCGATGCGGTCCGCGAAATAAAATTCGAACTCCGACTGCGTATAGCCAAGCATGGTGGCGTACTTCGCGTTCATGGTGATGTCGGTCAGGTTGTTCAGGTCGGAAAACAGCGACACGTGGCAGAATTTACTTACGCCCGTGACGAAGAGGAAACGCTCCTGACTGTTGCGGTCCTTGAGAACGCTGTAAAATCCCTTCAAACACCGCTGGATCTCCTGGATGCGCGGATTTGTGATGTTGTCGAGGGTCGGCTTGTCGTACTCATCGACCAAAATCACCACTTGACCGCCCCGCTCGGCGAGCTTGTCGATCAGTGCCCCGAAACAGGTCCCGGGAGTGCTGTCCGGCAAAGTCACCGAGTGTTCCTGCGCCAATTGTCGGAGCTTTTCCATCAGGTACTGGGGAAGCTCGCGCTCCGCATCGGAAACCACATTGTAGTCCCCGAAGCTCAGATGGATCACGGGATAGGGCTTCCAGTCGTAAGGCTTGTCGTAAATCGCGAGGCCCCTGAAAAGCTCCTTCTTGCCCTCGAATACAGCCTTGAGCGTGGAAATGGTCAGCGACTTGCCGAACCTGCGGGGGCGGGAGAGAAAATAGGACTCCCCGGCAGGGTTGATCAACTGCCAGATATATTCGGTCTTGTCGACGTAGAGATACCCTTCTCTGCGAAGTTTCTCAAAGTTGTAAACGCTGGTGGTCGTGTCTTTCATCGTCTCACCTCCCAGCCGATAATATACACGCCCCGATGATGTTTTTCAATCGCCTTTCATAGAAAAAGGGGGAGGAGTTGTTCATCCGGTAGCGGAAAAAACTCCCACCCGCTCTCCCGGACGATCTCGGGGAGCGGGGAGGTCACTGTGTTTTCACCTCAGACAGTCATTGAACGTCACCTTGACGGCAGTGCTGGATTTGCAGGCGACGAGGTTTCAATTCACGCCCCCGCGAGGGGGGCGACACATCTACACGAAATCCAGCGGCTCTTGGGTGCTGTTTCAACTCACGCCCCCGCGAAGGGGGCGACTTGATGGCGATGGCGAGGATCCGGTCCCGGTCGGTGTTTCAACTCACGCCCCCGCGAGGGGGGCGACGGCCTGCGCCGAGAGCGTCGTCATCCACCGGCAGTTTCAACTCACGCCCCCGCGAAGGGGGCGACTTGCCGGAAATCGTAAAGCCCAGAGCATCCGCGTAGTTTCAACTCACGCCCCCGCGAAGGGGGCGACATGAAGAACTACGGCGAAGTGCAGTTCGCCATGTTTCAACTCACGCCCCCGCGAGGGGGGCGACAAGCGGGGAGCCCTGCTTCCACGAGGCAGAGCCGGTTTCAACTCACGCCCCCGCGAAGGGGGCGACATCCACGGCGAAATAGGCCATTTTCAGCACGTCGTTTCAACTCACGCCCC
>JAFSYV010000100.1 GCA_017443585.1 Lentisphaeria bacterium
TCCCGCATGTTTTTTTCAATATCAGGGAGGAAGTGACTATGGAACAGAAAGACATTCAGCAGCTTCAGGATGAGGTCAGGAACAGCTGCGCTCCGCTGCAGCTCATCCGTTCCGAAGTGGGCAGGATCATCGCCGGGCAGGAAAAGCTCATCGACCGGATGCTCCTCGCCATGATCTCCGACGGACATGTGCTCCTCGAAGGCGTCCCCGGCCTGGCCAAGACCCTGGCGGTCAAGACGCTGGCCCAGACGCTGGACTGCTCCTTCTCGCGGCTCCAGTTCACTCCCGACCTGCTCCCCGCCGACGTGATCGGCACCCGCATCTACAACGCCGAAACAAGGGAGTTTTCGGTGAAGGTCGGCCCCGTGGCCGCCAACGTGGTCCTGGCCGACGAGATCAACCGGGCCCCCGCGAAGGTCCAGAGCGCGCTCCTCGAAGCCATGCAGGAAAAACAGCTCACCATCGGCGGCGAACGCTTCACTCTTCCCCAGCCCTTCCTCGTCATGGCCACCCAGAACCCCATCGAGCAGGAGGGTACCTACCCGCTCCCCGAAGCCCAGCTGGACCGCTTCATGTTCAAGATCAAGGTGGGCTACCCGGAACGCTCCGAGGAACACACCATCATCGAACGCATGGCCCATCCGAGGGTCCCCGACCCCGCCGTGGCCGTAGCCTCGGTCAAGGACATCATGACCGCGAGGGAGCTGCTGGACCGGGTCTACATCGACGAAAAGATCATCGAATATATCCTCGACATCGTCATCGCCACCCGTCCCGGCTGCAGGGATCAGCTTTCGGCCCGGCAGAGCGGGGCGAAGCTGGACTTCATCGGCGCCATGCTCACCTTCGGCGCGAGCCCCCGCGCGGGGCTGGCCCTGGCCCTGGCCGCCCGCGGACACGCGCTGCTCAACGGCCGAGCCTACGTCCTGCCTCAGGACGTGAAGGATCTGGCCCCCGACGTGCTGCGCCACCGGCTCATCCTTTCCTACGAAGCCGAAGCCGAGAACACCGACGCGGACGCGGTCATTTCCGCGCTGCTGGCCGAACTCAGGACGCCTTAGTCGCGGCGGGGAAGGATTTGCTGTCATGATCCCCGAAGAACTGGCCAGACAGATCCGGCTGCTCGAGATCCGCACCTCGCGCATGGCCGACGAGATCTCGGGCGGAGCCTACCGCAGCGTCTTCAAGGGCTCCGGCATCGAGTTCGACGAGGTCCGGGAGTACACCGCCGAGGACGACGTCCGCACCATCGACTGGAACGTTTCCGCCCGCATGGGCGTCCCCTACGTCAAGAAGTTCGTCGAGGAGCGGGAACTCAACATCATGCTCCTCGTGGACGTTTCCGCCTCGGGCGCCTTCGGCTCCGCGGCCAAGACCAAACGGCGCAGCGCGGCGGAGCTGGCGGCCCTCATCGCTTTCAGCGCCGCCCGGAACAACGACAAGGTCTCGCTGCTGATGTTCAGCGACAGGATCGAACTTTACGTGCCGCCCCGCTCCGGACGTTCCCACATTCTGCGGCTCATCCGGGAAATGCTGGCCTTCGAACCCGGAAGCCGGGGCACGGACATCGGACTTGCCCTCAAGGAAAGCGCCACGCTCCTCAAGAAGCGCAGCGTGGTCTTCCTCATCAGCGACCTCATGGACGACAAGGATTTTTCGCTTCCTCTCAAGCAGCTCAACCGCCGCCACGACCTGATCGCCGTGCGCATCTGGGACCCGGTGGAACGCACCTGGCCGGGCAGCGACTCCGTCGCCGTGGAGGATGCGGAAACCGGCGAAACGGTCTTCTTCGACTCCCGTGACGCCGAAAAGCTCCAGCAGGAGCTGGACCGGAACAACGACGGGGCCGCCGCACTGTGCCGCTCCGCCCAGGTGGATCTGGTGGAGATCGAAAGCGGGACGGAGGTCCTGAAACCCCTCATCGAATTTTTCGCCCTGCGCCGGTGCAGGCTTCACCGCTGAAAGGTCCGACGGAAAAAGGTGTGACCATGAAAAAGTTTTTTGCGATCCTGCTCATCACGCTTGCGGTGCTCCTTCTGGGCGCGGCGGCGTGGAGCGCGTCGGGATATTTTCTTTCCATGCATGTGAAGACCGAGCCGGAGTTTTCCGGCAAGGACTTGGCCGAGGTGAAAGGCGGGGACGCCCCCTTCCTGGGGACCGTCGTGACGGTGGAAACGAAGTTCCTGCTCCCCCGGTTCCGGAAAGTGGAAAAATGCCTCATCACCCCCGGAGAGGGGACCGTCGTCACCGAACGCCCCAAGGCGGAAGTCATCGGTCGGTCGTGGCGCTGGAACGAGTGGCGCGTGGCGGGCAAGCTCGCCTGCATGACGCCCGGAAGATCCAAGTCGGGCGTCCTGGCGCTGGAATTGACGCCCCTCGCCGAAAGGACGAAGAGCGCCTTCGATCTGGCGATCCCCTCGCTGGACATCAAGGCGCTGCCCGCCGTGACCTCCCCGGCCCCGGTGCTGGCCCCGGCCTCCGAGACGGCGAAGCAGCTCGACCGCCGTCTGCACTGGCTGTGGCTGCTGCTGCTTCTCCCGGCCGTTTTCCTGTGGCGGCACTTCCGCCGTTCCGGCCCGGCCGCGCCGCCTCTGAGCCTGCGTCAGCGGATCCTGGGGTCCCTCGCCGCGCTCCGGGGCGACATCATCGCCCGGACCCTCACGGCGGAACAGGGCATGACCTCCCTCTCCGATCTGGTGCGGAATTATCTCGAAGAGCGCTACTCGCTCCGGGCTCCGGGCAAGACCACGCCGGAGTTCCTCGACGAGGTGGAAGATCATGAGCTCCTGCCCCCGAAGGACCGGCCTTTCCTGAGAAACTTTCTCAACGCCGCCGATCTGGTCAAATTCGCCAAGGCCCCCTGCGACGGCCCGGCGGTGAACACCGCCATCGACAACGCGGAACTTCTGGTGCGGAACACGGCTCCGGCCGAGGAGGAAAAAGATGTTTGAGTTCGCCCATCCCCTCATCCTCATCGCCCTTGCGGCCCTGCCCTTCCTCTGGTACTACGTGTCGAGAGTGCGCCGGAACCCCACGGTGGTCACGCCGGGAGTCCGGGTCTTCAAGGCCGTGCGCCGCAAACGCAGCACATTCCTCGCCGACTGGTTCTATCTGGCGGCGGCCGCGCTCCTCGTCATCGCCATCGCCCGGCCCCGGACGGGGGACGAAAAGGTCATCGTGCGCTCCAGGGGCATCGACATCGTCCTCGCCCTCGACATGTCGGGCAGCATGCGGGCCATCGACGTGCCCCGCAGCATCACCAGCGCCGACGCCCTCGCCCGCGCCATGAATTCCGGGGCCGTGCGCAACCGCCTGGATACGGCCAAGGAGGAGATACGCAAATTCATCCTCGCCCGGCCCAACGACCGGATCGGCCTCATCGGGTTCGCGGACCTCGCCTACAGCTTCGCCCCGCCCACTTTGGACCATGCCTGGCTGCTGGAACGGCTCAGAACGCTGGAACCGGGCCAGCTGGGCGACGCCACGGGCATCGCTTCGGCGGTGAGCGCGGGCGTCCGGCGGCTGAAGAACTCCGCCGCCCCCCGGCGGGTGCTGGTGCTGTTCACCGACGGCGCCAACACGGCGGACAACCGTCTGACGCCGGAACAGAGCGCCGCGCTGGCCAAAGAATTCGACTGCGTGGTCCACACGGTGGGCATCGGCAGCGACAACGCCTATATCCTCGCGGGGGGCTACGGCTTCCAGAAGATCCAGGACAGTTTCGACGGCAAGCTGCTCGATTCCATCGCCAAAGTCACCGGCGGCACCTATTTCCACGCCGCCGACGGCGCGGGGATGAAAAAGGTCATGAAAGAGATCAACGCTCTCGAAAAGACCAACATCGAACAGCCCCGGTATGTGGAGTACCGGGAGTTCGGCCCCGCCCTCGCACTGGCGGCGCTGTTCCTGCTCCTCGCGGGATTCTTCACCGAAAACATCTTGCGGATACGCCTGCCCTGACCCCTTGCATTTGCGCCTCCTTCGCTGTATATTATAGGAAGTCACGAATATACAGAGGGGGATCATCATGGGTGAAAAGTTCCGGGCCGCCGCCGTCGCGGGAAGTTTCTACGGCAAAGACGCCGTGCTGCTCAGAAAACAGCTCGAACAGCTGCCCCTGCCCCCGCCCGAACCGGACGTTCACGGCTGCATGATCCCTCACGCGGGCTACGTGTTTTCCATGCCCACGGCCCTGCGCACCCTGGCACGGGCCAAAGGAGCCGCCGTCACTCGGACGGTCATCATAGCTCCTTCGCACCGGGCCTGGTTCGAAGGGATCGCCGCCGCCTCGTACGACGCCTGGGAAACCCCCTTCGGCCCCATGCCGCTGGACCGCGAGGGCTTCGAACGCCTCACACGGGAAGCCCCGCAGGGAATCGCCGCAAACGATTCTCCCCACGTTCAGGAACACGCCATCGAGGTGGAACTGCCCCTGCTGCACTTCCTTTTCGGGGAGCTCCCCATCGTGCCCGTGCTGGTCGGTTCTCTGGACTTCCAAAGCGCCGGGAGCATCGGGGAACGCCTGGCGGAACTGGACGGGCCGGAGACGCTGTGGGTCATCAGCGGAGACTTCACCCACTACGGAAATTCCTTCGGCTACACCCCCTTCGGGCTGCCCTGCCCCCGTGAAAAACTCAATGCGCAGGACCGGGAAGCGGCGGAACTGATCGCCGCCGGAGATCTCTCCGGGCTTGCGAAATTCCTCGCCCGGACCCGCGCCACCATCTGCGGGATCGCTCCGGCGGCCCTCTATCTGCGGATGCTGGAACACACGGGGCGCGGGATCGCCGGACGCGTCACCGAAGTCACCGACTCAGGCGCCGTTTCGGGAGATTACGGCCACGTGGTGGGCTACGCCGGGATCGTCTTCGCGGAGAAACAGGCATGAAACTCAACGCCGCCCAGCGGGCCTGGGTCCTCTACGACATGGGCAACGCCTCCTATGCCCTGATCGTCCGGACCGTCTTCGCCGCGCTGCTCTTCAAATACTGCGCCGACGGCGTCTGGGATCCCGCCGTGACCACCGCCCGCTGGGGCTATGTGTGCAGCATCGCGGGGATCGCCGCGGGGGCCGTTTCCATCCTCCTCGGGGCTCTGGCCGACGCCCGGAACTGCCGGAAACTGCTGCTGGGGATCTTCGTCGCGGCGGGAGTCCTGAGCACGGCGGCCTTCGCACTGCTGCAGAAGGGCATGGTGGGATATGTGCTCGCCTTGAGCTTCATCAGTCTGGGATGCTACATGAGCGCCAACTCCTTTTACGATTCGCTTCTCCTTTCCGTCTGTTCCAAGTCGCTCCGGGACCGTCTCTCCACCCTGGCCTACGCCCTCGGCTACGTGGGAGGCGTGATCCCCTTCATCCTCTGTCTGGTCCTTTCGGCCCTCATGACCGACAAGATCGCGGCCATGCGGGGAGCTTTCATCATCGCCGCGCTCTGGTGGCTGATCCTTTCCCTGCCTCTTTTCGTCGTGGTCCGGGAGCGCCGCGCAGCCGCCGGGGCGGAGCCCCCCGCCTCATTCATCGACAACTGCCGGGAGCTGGCGAAGAACCGCAACGTGCTCCTCTTTCTCGGAGCCTACTTCCTCTACATCGACGGCGTGGGGACCATCTACACCATGGCCGCGCCCATCGCGGTGGACATCGGCATTTCCACACCTCTGCTGCTGGGGGTCATCCTGGGACTGCAGTTCCTCGCCTTCCCCTGCACTCTTTTCTACGGCCGTCTTTCCCGCGTCTTTCACCCCCGGACACTGGTGCTGGGGGCCATCGGCGTCTACATTCTCATCTCGCTTCTGGCGCTGCTGATGAGCTTCAGCGCCTTCGCTCCCCACCGGCCGGGCATCTTCATTCTGCTGGCCGTCCTCATCGGAACGTCGCAGGGGGGGATCCAGTCGCTGAGCCGTTCCCTTTTCAGCCGCATCGTGCCGCCCCGGCAGGCCTCCAAGTTCTTCGGCTTCTACAATCTCTTCGGAAAATTCACCACCATCGTGGGTCCCGTGCTGGTCGGCATCGCCGCGGCGGCCACGGGGAAGGCGACCACGGGCATCGCCATGCTGGCGGTCCCCTTCGCGCTGGGGGGATTTCTGCTGACCCGAGTGGACTTTTCCGGGAAGGAGCTCTCCCGTGGCGCTTGAATACATCGTCAAACGGCTCCTGCTGGGCTCGGTCACGCTGCTGGCGATCCTTTTCACCAGCTACGTGCTGCTGCGTCTGGCCCCCGGAGACCCCACCAAAAGCTCCATGCTGGGAGGGGCCGAGGCCGGCGCCGCCCTTTCGGCGGAAAAAGGGGAACTGCGGACCAACACCGCCATGCGGGAAAAACTCCATCTGGACAAACCCGTGGCGACGGGCTTCTGCCTCTGGCTCAGGAACGTGCTCCGGGGCGACTTCGGGGAATCCGCCTCGGTGGATCCGGGCCGCCCGGTGCTGGACCTCATCGCCGAACGGCTCCCCGTCACCCTGACGCTGAACATCTGGGCCGTGATCCTCACCTATCTCATCGCCATTCCCATCGGGGTCTATTCGGCGAAATACGCCAATTCCCGGCTGGACCAGCTGACGGGGTTCTTCCTTTTCGTCCTCTACTCCCTGCCCGTCATGTGGGTGGGACTGCTGCTGCAGGCCCTCTTCTGTTCCGGGGGCGTCTGGGAGATCTTCCCGTTGAAGGGTCTCACGCCCCCCAACGCCGCGCGCCTGAGCATCTGGGAGCTCCACTGGGAACTCATCAAATGCTACGCGCTGCCGATCCTGTGCCTCTCTTACGGCGGCCTGGCGGCCCTGTCGCGCTACGCCAGAAGCGGCATGATCGAAGCGCTCCGGGGCGACTACGTCCGCACGGCCCGCGCCAAGGGGGCGAGCGAAAACGCGGTCCTGTGGCGTCACGCCTTCCGGAACGCTCTCATCACTCTCATCACCCTTTTCGGCGGTCTGCTGCCGGCCCTGATCTCGGGGAGCGTCATCGTGGAATACATCTTCACCATCCCCGGCATGGGGACTCTTTCCCTCAACTCCCTTTCCAGCCGGGACTATCCGCTGCAGATGGCCCTCTTCGCCATAAGCGGCGCCCTGACGCTGGCGGGGATCCTGCTTTCGGACCTGCTCTACACCGCCGCCGATCCCCGGATCCGCCTCGAATCCGGCAAATAACCGCTTTTTCTATTGAAAACGCGCCCGGCGCGGGCTATATTATGGGCATGTTCACCAACTTCGGAGGAATCAAACTATGGCACGCGGCACACTGACGCAGAAGATCATCGACGCCCATTTCGTTTCCGGGTCCCGGACCCCCGGCGAACCCGCGGCGATCAGAATAGACCAGACATTGACCCAGGACGCCACCGGGACCATGGCCTACCTGGAACTGGAAGCCATGAAGATCCCCCGGGTGAAGACGGAGCTTTCCGTTTCCTACGTGGACCACAACATGATGCAGAACGGCCCCGAAAACCGCAACGACCACCTCTATCTCCAGAGCGTGGGGGCCGGCAAGGGCGTCGTCTTCTCGCCCCCCGGCAACGGCATCTGCCACCAGCTCCACCTGGAGCGCTTCGGCATCCCCGGCAAGACCCTCATCGGCTCCGACTCCCACACCCCCACGGGGGGCGGCATCGGCATGCTGGCCATCGGCGCCGGCGGCCTCGACGTGGCGCTGGCCATGGCGGGGAAGCCCTTCCGGATCCCCTATCCCAAGGTGACGGGGGTGAAGCTCACCGGGAAACTCCGGCCCTTCTGCGCCGCGAAAGACGTGATTTTGAAACTCCTTTCCATCCTGACCACCAAGGGCAACGTGGGCACCATCGTGGAGTACTTCGGTCCCGGCGTCGCCACCCTTTCGGTGCCCCAGCGGGCCACCGTCACCAACATGGGGGCGGAGCTGGGGGTCACCACCAGCATCTTCCCTTCGGACGAAGCGACGAAGGAGTTCCTGAAACGCCAGAAGCGCGAAAAGGATTTCAAGCCCCTCGCCGCCGACCCCGACGCCGAATACGACCGGGTCATCGAGATCGATCTCGGGTCCATCGTCCCCATGGCCGCCTGCCCCTCTTCGCCGGACAACGTCAAACCTGTTGCGGAACTCGCCGGGATGAAGGTGGATCAGGTGCTCATCGGCAGCTGCACCAACGGGGGATTCAGAGATCTGGCCGTGGTGGCGGGGCTCCTCAAGGGGAAGCACATCAGCGACCACGTGACATTGGGCATCGCTCCGGGGAGCCGTCAGACGCTGGAAATGCTGGCCCGCAACGGCATGCTGGCCGATCTGGTGGCGGCGGGGGCCCGGATCCTCGAGGTGGGCTGCGGCCCCTGCATCGGCCAGGGACAGAGCCCCGCCGACGGCACCGTCACCGTGCGGACCTTCAACCGGAACTTCGCCGGGCGCTCCGGCACCAAAGGAGACCAGTCCTATCTGGTCAGTCCCGAGACGGCGGCGGCCACGGCTCTTGCGGGGGTCTTCACCGATCCCACTGCCGCGGGACTGCCCGAGGTCGCCTTCGCGGAGCCCGAGGAGTACTTCATCGACGACGGCTTCTTCAAGCGGCCCGTTCCCGGCGGCGAGATCATCCGCAAGCCCACCATCGGCGCGCCGCCGGCTAACACGCCGCTCCCGGAGGATCTGGACGGCGTCGCCGTCATCAAGGTGGGCGACAAGATCACCACCGACCACATCATGCCCGCGGGGGTCCACCTGAAACTGCGGAGCAACATCCCCGCGTACTCCAAAGTGGTCTTCGAAAGCTTCAACAAGCCGGGAGCCCCCACCTTCGCCGAACGGGCCGCGGCGCTCCGGGACGCCGGACGGGCGGGCGTCATCGTCGCCCGCGACAGCTACGGTCAGGGTTCCAGCCGGGAACACGCCGCCATCTGCCCCATGTATCTGGGCATCAAGGCGGTGATCGCGCTGGCCATCGAAAGGATCCACCGGGCCAATCTGGTGAATTTCGGCATCCTGCCCCTGGTCTTCGCAAACCCGGCGGACTACGATCTCATCGATGAGAACGATTCTCTCTTCTTCTCCGGGATCCGGAAACAGCTCGAAAAGGGGAACCGGATCACGGCGGAACTGCGCAAGGCGGACGGCACGGAAAAGACGCTTTCCTTCGAAGCGCTCCTTTCCGAAGCCGACCGGAACACCATCCTCGCCGGAGGGACACTGAACCAGTGACCCCCCTTCCGGAACAGTGGCAAGCGTTCCTCGAGGGCTTCACCGACTTCGCCGCCCTCGAAGAAACGCTCCGGCGCACGGCGGAACGCCGCCGGGAGGGAGTCGTGTTCCCGCCGGAAGGGGCGGTCTTCCGGGCGCTGGAACTGACGCCCCCTTCCTCGGTCCGGGTGGTAATCCTCGGGCAGGACCCCTATCACGACGACGGGCAGGCCTACGGGCTGGCCTTCGCCGTCCCCGAAGGGGTGAAGGAGCCCCCTTCCCTGCGGAACATCCGCAAGGAGTTCAGGAATGACCTGGGCCGGGAGGCGGGCTCACTGGAAAGTTGGGCGGAACACGGGGTGCTGCTCCTCAACGCGGTGCTCACCGTCGACGCCCACGCCCCCGGCAGTCATGCAAAAAAGGGATGGGAAAACTTCACCGACTCGGTCATCCGGGCGGTGAGTGCCCGGAAAGAACACGCGGTCTTCATCCTCTGGGGGGCTTACGCCATAAAGAAAACGCCCCTCATCGATGAGACGAAACACCTGATCCTCGCTTCGGTCCACCCCTCGCCCCTGTCGGCATCGAGAGGGTTCTTCGGCAGTGCGCCTTTCAGCAAGACGGAAGCGTTCTTCCGCGGGGAGTGGCGCTGGCCCGAGTGAGGAGCGTCACTTCCGCTTCCCGTAATCAATCTCCGCCAGCCGGACGGCGGGTGGCGGCAGCGTCTCCCCGGCAAGGAAGCGCGCGGCGAGCTCCGCCGGGTCGGGGTCCCTCCCCTCCCGGCACCAGTGGATCGCCACCCCCGAGCGCTCGATCTTGCGGAAGAAGATGTCCTGGCGCTTGGCGAACTGGCGGATCCGGTCCAGAAGGGTCTGCCGCATCTCTTCGAAGGAACACTTTCCCTGCAGGAAAGCTGCGATCTCCCGGTATTCGAGGCCGAAAAACTCCATCTTTTCCCAGCTGACGCCGAACTCGTCGTGGAGGCGCTTCACCTCCTCCGTCATGCCCGCCCGGAACCGGGCGTCGAGACGTTTTTCGATACGGTCCCGGACGACGGCGCGGTCGAAAAGGACTCCGATGACCAGCGCGTCGAGTTCGAAGGGCGGCGTGAAAGAGGGAGCGCCCTCCCGGTCGGCGGAACTCCGGGGCGCCCCCTTTTCACGGGGCGGGAGCGCGCCCCCCGGCAGGCGGTAGCCTTCGAGGAGCGCGTCCAGATAGAGGGCGGTCCCGCCGCAGAGGATGGGCAGACGCCCCCGCTCCCGAATCCCGGCGACGGCCGCGAAGGCGCCGCGGCAGAAGTCGCTCAGGTTCCAGACCTGCGTCGCGGGATCGGCCACGTCGATCAGGTGAAAAGGGACCTCTCCGTATTCCTCCAAGTCCTTTCCCGTCCCCAGATCCATGTGACGGTAGACCTGCCGGGAGTCCACACTGACGATCTCGCCCCCGAAACGCCGTGCAAGTTTCACGGCCAGAGCCGTCTTTCCCGTGGCGGTGGGCCCCGTGACGGCGATTATTGTGACTTTTTCCGGCATAATATCAACTTTCCATTTGCAATTTCCCCATGTACGGTATTATATTATGACACAAGAAGCGGACAAAGTCAAATCGAAAAGACCGTCATATATGAAAAAACAGAAAACTTCGGCCGGGGAAGCCCGGCTTTCGGGAGTGGCGCTCCACACGGGAGCACGGTCCACGCTCCATCTGATGCCCGCGCCTCCGGACACGGGGATCCTCTTCCGCCGGATCGATCTGCCGGAAAACCCCGTGATCCCGGCCATCGCCAAATGCGTGGTCGACGTCCAGCGGGGGACCTCCATCGCCGTTTCCAGAAGCGCCATCGTCTACACGGTGGAACACATCCTTTCCGCGCTCCACGCGTGGGAGATCGACAACTGCATCATCGAGATCGACGGCCCCGAACCCCCCGTCGCCGACGGCAGTTCGCTCCCCTACTACAACATGGTCCGCGATGCGGGCGGCACGGTGGAACAGGAGAAGGAGGCGAGGTATTTCACCCCGCCCACGCCAGTCTGGATCGAGGAAGGACACACCCGGATCGCCATGTTCCCCGACCCGGACCGGCTGACCGTATCGTGCGTCACGTCGTTCAAGGGGTGTCCCATCGACCCCCAGTTCTTCGAATATGAGCTCGACACCGAAACGTATCCCGTCGAGATCGCCCCCGGAAGGACCTTCGTGAACTATTCCGACCTGAGCATGCTCATGAGCATGGGCCTCGCCCGGGGCGGCAGCCTGGACACGGCGGCGGTGATCCACGACGGAGCCATCATCTGCAAGGACAGACTCCGTTTCAAAAACGAGATCGTCCGCCACAAGATACTGGATATGTTCGGAGATCTGAAGCTCACCGGGATGCGCCTGACGGGCCGGATCATCGCCATCCGTCCGGGACATCCCAAGAACGTGGAGCTGGCGGCGAAATTGACCGAAATGGCCCAGAAAAAGGCATAAATATCAAGGAGGAGAATCATCATGGGAAAAATCTACGATGCGGCCGCACTCAGGAAAGCCCTGTCCCAACGGTGCTGGCGGCCCATGCTGGACCGGGCGGAAATTCTTGACGACGCCCGCGCCGTCGCAGTCAAGAATCTGACCAACAACGAGGAGTTCTTCAACGGACACTTCCCCAACCACCCCATCATGCCCGGAGTGCTCCAGCTCGAAGCCATGCGGCAGCTCAGCGAACTTCTGGCGGAAGACAAGCTCTCGCCCCGCGCGGATGAACAGATCTACATCAAAAGCGTGACCAAGGCCCGGTTCCGCCGGCCCAACGTGCCCGGCGACCGGATCAGGATCGAGACCGAGATCGTCGGCGCCGAAGGCCGGGAACTCACCTTCAAATCGGGCATTTTCAACTCCGGCGGCCCCACCTGCGACAGCACTTTCACCCTGGCGGTGAGGCCCCTGCCCGGTCCCAAGCCGCTGCCCGTCCTCTTCACCGAAAACGATCGGCAGGAAAGCGTGAAGTGGAACGAGGAACAGACCAAGGCTCTCATGCCCCACCGTTATCCCTTCCTGCTCATCGACTACGTGGTCAAGGAAGAAGGAAGCGCCATCGTGGCGGTGAAGAACATTTCCGCCGACGAACCCGTCTTCGGCAACATGGCCGTCCCGGTGATGCCGGAAAGTCTCCTGTGCGAGATCGGCGCCCAGTCCGGCGGGGCCTGCGTCCTTTCCCGCCCGGAAAACAAGGGGAAGCTGGGGCTTTTCATGTCCATCGAAAACGCCGAATCCCTGGAGCCCGTGGTGCCCGGAGATCAGCTGGTCATCGTCTGCGACCTGCCCCCCTTCAAATCCCGCTTCGGCCGGGGCAGCTGCAAGATGCTGGTGGAAGGCCGCGAGGTCTTCAGAAGCACCGTCATGTTCGCCCTCGTGGACGCGTAAGCGATGTCGGTCATCGTTCAGCTCGAGGATCACGTATCCAACTTCGATCACCTGGTGGACGGCTCCTTCTGGGCGGAGTGCGGCACTTTCACCGCCTATCCCCGCACGGCGCCCGATGAGGTCGTTCCCCGTGCGAAGGAAGCCGAAATCCTCCTCATCAACAAGACGGTCATTTCGGAGCCGCTGCTTTCCCGGCTGCCCAAGCTGAAATACATCGGGGTCCTCGCCACGGGCTACAACGTGGTGGACCTGGACAGCTGCCGCGGGAGGGGCGTCGCCGTGACCAATGTCCCGGCCTACAGCACCGAAAGCGTGGTCCAGCTGGTCTTCGCCCACCTGCTGAATCTGGTCCGGCAGGCGGAATTCCACGCCCGGTACGACTGGAGCACCTCGCCGGACTTCACCCAGGTCCTGACGCCCCAGATCGACCTGTGGGGCAAGACGCTGGGCATCGCGGGCTTCGGCGCCATCGGCAGCCGGGTGGCCGAAGTGGCCGCCGCCTTCGGCATGAAGGTCGCCGTCTGGACCCGTACCCCCGCCAAAGCCGCCAGACCGGGGATCCGGGTCTGTGCGACCCTGGAGGAAATGCTCGAGATCAGCGATGCGGTCACGCTCCATTGTCCCCTTTTCAAGGAAACGGCCCGGATGATCGACGCCCGGACCATCGCCCGGATGAAGCCCGGCGCCTTCCTCATCAACACTTCGCGGGGCGGCCTCATCGACGAACAGGCGCTCCTCGAGGCATTGGATTCGGGCCGGATCGCCGGGGCCGGGCTGGACGTGCTGAGCACGGAGCCCCCGCCCCCGGACCATCCCCTGCTTCATCACCCCAAGTGCCGGATAACCCCGCACATCGCCTGGGCCACCCGCGAAGCCCGGATGCGGCTGTTCACGGCGGCTCGGGAAAACCTGCGTTCGTTCCTCGCCGGCGGCTCCCTGAACCGCCTGGTCTGAAATCAGATTCCAACCCTTTCAGCAAAAAAAGGAGGTCTCATGCAAAAGACATTTCGTTACATGCTCCTGGCGGCGGCGCTGCTGCCCCTTTCCGCTTTCGCGGAAAGGACCCAGACGCTGCAGCTGGACACACTCACGGTTCCCAAACGGTGGACTCCGGCGGAAAGCACGGTGTCCCTGGCTTCCGAGAAGTTCGGCGGCCATCCGGTCTTGAAGTGGGAAGCCCCCGTGGACCATTTCAAGGGTGAAACGAAGTACCTCGTCGGCTGGCCCCGGACCTATTTCACCAGCTTCAAGAAACAGCCCGAGGTCCCCAGCGACTGGAGCCTGTGGGACAATTTCGAGTTCGAGATCCGGGTCAAGCTGGAAGGCGACGACGCCAAAAAGGGCGCCCCCATGTCGCTCCATCTCACCACGGCGCCCCCCGCCTTCTCGATGCCCTTGAAAAACCTCAACGACGGCAAGATCCACACCTTCAGCCTCCCCATTTCGAAGCTGAAAGATCCTTCGAAGGTGGTCCGGTTCGGGTTCAGCATCTCGGAATCCAACTACAAGCACGGGGCGAAGCTCACCGTGTGGGCGGGGAATTTCCGCCTCGTCCGCTCCTCGGAGTGCACGGTGAAAAAAATGGAACTCCTCACCCCCGCCGTCGTGGCTGACGGCCCCTCCCTGAAGCTGAAACTGCTGGTGGCGGGGCCCGCGGGCGACGTGGCAAGGGGTGTGCCCTTCGAACTGAAGAACGTCAAATCCGGCAAAGTCATCCGCCGGGAAACGCTCCCCGTGATCCGGGGCGAGCGGGAACTTGAGGTCGCGCTTCATGAGCTCGCCGTCGAACCCGGCGACTACACCTTGACCGTCTTCCCCGGAAACAGGGAAAAGAGCAAAAGCGCCGTTTTCAAGGTGCTCCCCTCCCCCTATCAGGTGAAGAAATGAAGCGGGTCCTCTTCCTCTCGCTGTGTCTGGCGGCGGCCGGGATCGGTGCGGCTGAGCGGGTGATCCCCGTTCAGGCGCTTCCCGCCCCGATCAAGATCGACGGGCAGCTTTCCGAAAAGGTGTGGCAGCGCGCCCCCGACGTGACGAAGTTCTCCCCCTACCGTCCCCTGCGGCAGGGCCGCGTCCAGCCCCCGACCAGGGTCTGGCTCGCCTTCGACGCGAAGTGCGTCTACGTGGGGGTCCGCTGCGAGGAGCCCTTCATGTCCAAAATCAAGGCCGCGGCCAGAAAGAACGACGAGCCCGCGTGGAAGGATGACTCCATCGAACTCTTCTTCCTGCCCTCCGTCGAACAGAAGACCTATGTGCAGGTCGTCTTCAACACCAACGGCGTGATCTTCGACCTCATCCACACCCATGACGGCGTGTCGAAGACCAATCTGGACTGGAACTCCGACGCCGTGTGCGCCGTCTTCAAGGGGAAGGATTTCTGGACGGCCGAGATCGCCATCCCCTACACCAATCTGCCCGTGACCGCCCCGAAGGGGGACTGGAAGGTCAACATCGTCCGGAACCGGATCGGCATGGGAGAGCACTACTCCTGTCTGGAGGGGGCCTCCTCGTTCCACGACATCGATCTGGTCCCCCGGCTTTCGGGCATCACGATCCCCGGTCTGATCCTCACGGTCGAAGAGATCGCGCTCCCGAAGTGGCTCTGCGGCAAGAACTCCGCCAAAGTCACGGTACGGAACTGGAGCAAGGCCCCCGCCGACGCCCGGCTCTTCCTCAAGGACCTGGTCTCTGGCAAGACGCTGGCCGAAGCCGGAAAGAAGGTCGCCCCCGGAGCCCTCGACTCCCTCGAGGCCGCGTGGCAGATCCCCTTCACCGCGAAGGAGTGTCAGCTGGAACTCGTGGTCACCTGCAACGGCAAGGTCCTGCGCAAGAGCGTGTACAGGAATCCCCTTCCCGAATTGCTCGCCGACGCCCGGAACGCCGCCCACATCATCGAACAGGGCAAACCCATCGAATTCCGCCAAGCGGTGAACGTTTCCCCCGCGACCCGGCCCGACGCCCGGCTCGCCTGGCGCGTGGCGGACGAAAAGGGCCGGACCATGGCCGAAGGCATCACCTCTCCCGGCGGCCCCGAGGCGCTGCTGCGCATTTTCTGGTCCTTCATGGAAGAGGGCCGTTACACCCTCGAACTCCGGCTCCTCGTCAAGGAGGAGTGCGTCGCTTCCGCGACCCGGAGTTTCCGTACGCTCGTTTCACCTTATCAAGGATTGTGATGTCATGAAAAATCTTCTCGTTTCCCTTCTTGCGGCCGCGGGCGTGTGCGCTTACGGCGCGACCTTCTACGATCTGGGGGCTCCCGACTCCCCGGTGCGGAAGAATTTCAAGCCCCTGACGCTGAAAAACGGTTCGTGGCAGGGGAAGAAACTTGCGGCGAACGTCAACAAGATCGTCCGCAAAGCCGGCGTGAACAAGAGCTCCGGCCGGGCGATGCCGCCCGTCTACTTCAATGAACTTACCTGCGACGGCATCGTCGGCACCGGGCCCGCGACGCTCACGCTGCCCGCCCCCGACGGCCCCTGCGTGGTGTGGATCCTTTCCGGCCGGGCCGGCGGTCTGGCCGCCCAGGTGTGGGACATCACCGTCACGGCCAACGGCAAAAGCGTTTCCACGACCTATCCGGGTCCGGCCGCCATCGAAGCCCTCGAACTGGCGACGACGGTCAAGGGCGGCAAGCTGAAACTCGACTTCACCACCCGCTCCAAGTGGCTGGTCAACGCCATCGCCGTCATTCCGGCCGGGGAATACGCCGCGGCGAAGGCGAAAACCATCGATCGCGAAATGTTCGAAGTCTCCACGCTGCCTCCGGAGATCCTGGCAAAGTGGAAAAAACTCCCCTACAAGTCCGACATCCCGGAACCCAAGTGGACCGACGCCCAGAAAAAGGCGGGCTTCGCCCTCTTCAGCCGGAACTGGACCGAACCCGTGTGGCCGGAGCAGTTCCCCCGGCGGTCGGAGATCGACGCCCCCGTGCGCGCTTTCTGCACCATCGGCGAAGGGGAACCCCTGACCTTTTCCATCTATCCGCTGAAGAACTTCAAGGAAGTCACCCTTTCGGTGGCCCCCTTCGTCGACGGAGCGGGCAACACCCTCGGTCCGGACGCAGTGACGCCCCGGTACGTGAAATACTCCTGGGTGCGGCCCAACTACAGCATGACCGGCTTCTACTACCGGGCGCCCGAGGTCCTGATGCCCTGGACCACCCGCTCCCTCAAGGCCAAAGAGCCTCTGCGCATCTGGCTTTCCGTCCAGACCCAGCCCACCGTCAAGCCCGGCATGTACCGGTCGACGGCGCTCCTGACCCTCGACGGGAAGAAGGTGAGCGTTCCCCTGACGCTCCGGGTGCTGCCCATCCGGCTGCTGAAGAACGACAAGGTGTATTTCGCCCAGTACTACCATCATCCCTACACCAGCGCCGGCCGGGCGACGGACGATTTTTCGCGGCGGTGGTGGACCGACCGGGCCGAATATGAACACGCCCACATGCGCGACTCCGGCATGGAAGGCATCACCTCGAACATCACCTTCACCAAGGACCGCAAGACGGGGAAATTCACCATCTTCTTCGACAATCTGCAGCGGCAGATCGACCTGATGCGCAAGTACAACATGGGGACGATGCCCCTCGTCTGCGGCATGAGCACGGGCGGCCTCTACTCCTTCTACTTCAAGAATCAGGTCATGGGCAGCCACCTGAGCCAGCTGAAGATGCCCCCCAAGGCCTTCTTCGACGACATCACCGAAGTCACCCGGCTGATCCAGGCCGAAGCCAAGCGCCGGGGCTGGCCCGAACTGCTCTACTATCCCATCGACGAGCCTGTTCCCACCGGCGTCGCCGGCCACTTCATGGCCGAGCTGATGAAGGCCATCAAGCGCGTTCCGGGCGTCCGGACCTACGTCACCGCGGCCCCCACCACGACGGGCTTCGAAGAGATGGCCCCCTATGTGGATGTCTGGTGCATGCAGCGCTTCGTGGTGCCCAAGGCGGAAGCCGAAGCCAACATGAAGAAATATCCCGGGCTGGAATACTGGGCCTATCCCAATCACAACTCCGGCGAAAACGACCACACGCTGACCGTCGGCAGCCGCATGACCTACGGCTTCGGCCTCTGGCAGTCGGGCTACAGGGTGCTGATCCCCTGGATCTACAGCTCCACCAATCAGGATCCCTGGAACAACCTGGACGGCTCCAGCGCCGACTTCGGCGTCCGGACCGCGCCTGACGGCCGCCCCATCCCCACCCCCATCTGGGAAGCTTTCCGGGAGGGCATTGATGACGGGAAGTACATCCACACCCTCGAAGTCCTCATCGACCGGGCCGAGGCCGCCGGGCTGAAGCAGGCCGCCGCCGAGGCGAAGGCCGATCTTGAGCTGGTCCGGAAGAACATCTTCATCCAGATCCGCTACCGGGACGAGAACCTCTGGGGCGCCGACACCTTCGACGCCTACCGCTGGCTCATCGCCCGCAGCATCATGAAGCTCCAGGACCTGCTGAAATAAGCCGCATCCCGCGCTGAAACGAACCGCCGCACGACTCCGAAAAGTCTGCGGCGTTTTTTTTGCGGGGCCGTGCGGGCCCGTGACAGCAAGTGAGAAAAATGAGCCCCCGCGGACCTATGAATACTATGAGTACTATGAATACTGTGTCGGCGGGATTTTTCACCTCTGCACGATACGCGAAGCGGGGGAGGCCCCTCTCATGGGGCCGACGGGCATTTTTTGGGGAAGGGCGATTTGCCTACGTCGGACCCCTTTTGCCAAATAAGAATCCCCGGCGTTTCGAAAAAAGTCGCATTTCGACAAAAAAATAACGTCTTTTGCAATTTGAAATTTCGGAATCATGTGATATAGTAAGTCAAGACCCCTAAAAACATGACATATTCGTCAAGGAGAAGAAAATGAAACGTACCGTTGCCGTGATCACCCCCGAGGGTAAGGTCGTCCCCCGCAGGCAGGATGTCCCCGAACTGCTGGAAAACGAAGTCCTCATCGATGTGGAAGTATCCCTCATCAGCCCCGGGACCGAGATGAACACGCCCCGTGCCCGGCGGCAGAACCCCGGCGGCGAGGATATGATGTTCGGCTACGCCAACGCGGGCACCATCATCAAGACCAAAGGCAACGTCAAGGATCTGAAGGTCGGCATGCGCGTGGCGGCCATGGGCGGCGGCAAGGCGATCCACGGCTCCGTCGCCTGCGTTCCCGTGAATCTGGTGGTGCCCATTCCCGATGAGGTGACCTTCGAACAGGCCGCCTACGCCTGTCTGGGCGTCACCGCCATGCAGGGCGTCCGCCGGGCGGAGGTGAGTCTCGGTTCCTACGGGATGGTTCTGGGGCTGGGCATCGTGGGCAATCTGGCCTGCCAGCTCTTCCAGGCCTCCGGCGCGCGGGTCATCGGCTGGGAAGGCTACCCCGAGCGGATCAGGATCGCCAAGAAGTGCGGCATCGCCAACGCGGTGAACTTCAAGAAGGCCGACGCCGTGGCGGTCACCAAAGAATTCTGCGCACCCTACGGCGCGGACTTCGCCATGCTGGCCTTCGGCGGCCCCGCCACCCCGGCGCTGCAGTCGGCCATGAGCTGCATGAAAGTCTCCTCCGACGGCCATGCCATGGGCAACATCATCCTCATCGGCGGCTGCAAGGTCGAAGTGGGCGGCGGCGCCTACTCCGGAAACTTGGATTTCCGCGCCTCCAGCCGCACGGGCGCGGGCTATCACGATCACGACTGGGAGTACGGCCGGGATTATCCCAACGCCTTCATCCAGTTCTCCACCCAGCGGAATCTGCGTGAATTCGTCAAGCTGCTGGCCGAAAAGAGGGTGAAGGTCGATCCTCTGACCACCCACCGGGTCTGCATCAAGGACGTGGGCGATGCCGCCGATCTGCTGATCGACCATCCCGACGAGGCCGTGGGCGTCATCATCCAGATGAAGAAGTGACCGTCCCCGCAATGAAACCGACGGATGTCAAAGTCACCGGGGTCCGGCTCTACCTGCCCCGGATTCCCATGCGGGTCCCGATCAAATTCGGCAGTCAGGTGATGGATACCGTCACCTGCGCCCGGGTGCAGATGCACGTCGTTTCCCGCGAAGGCCGCGCCGGTTCCGGCTGGAGCGAGTGCGTTTTGAGTCCCGGCTGGTCCTGGCCCGGCACCTCACCCGACCGGGGAGCGCGGATGGAGGAGTTCTGCGTGAAACTCGCCCGCGCCTGGGCGGAGTTCGATGTCTGGGGCCACCCCATCGAGATCAGCGCCCGCTTCAACGCGCAGGTGCTCGACAAGCTCCGCGCCGAAGCCGATGCGGGCCGTGATCCGGAACTGCCCCATCTGGCCGCGCTGAACTGCGCTTCGGCCTTCGACGCGGCCCTCGCCGACGCCTTCGGCCGACTTGTGGGGAAGCCCTTCTTCCGCATCTGCAATGCGCAATACATGAACGAGGACCTGTCGGCATTTCTGGAACCGGCGGAACAATTCGCCGGGAAGTACCCGGAGGATTTCTTCGTTTCGCCGCAAAAGCAGCTCCCCGTGTGGCATCTGGTGGGGGGCAAGGACCCCATCAGCCGCGACGAACTCACCGGGAACGAACCCCGCGACGGCTTCCCCGTCCTCCTCGAGGACTGGATCCGCCGGGACGGGCTCAAGTGCCTGAAGATCAAGCTACGCGGCAACGACGCAGAGTGGGATTACGCCCGCATCGCCGCCGTAGGCCGCATCGCCCTCGCGGAAAAGGTCACCGATCTTTCGGTCGACTTCAACTGCATGGTCACGGACCCCGAGTACGTCAACGCCATTCTGGACAAACTCAAGCGGAATGAGCCGCAGGTCTACGATCTTCTGCTCTACGTGGAACAGCCTTTCCCCTACGATCTGGAAAACAACCGGATCGACGTCCACAGCGTTTCGGAAAGGAAACCCCTCTTCATGGACGAAAGCGCCCACGACTGGCGCTTCGTCCGGCTGGGGAAGAGCCTCGGCTGGGACGCCGTGGCGCTCAAAAGCTGCAAGACTCTGGCCGGAGCCATCCTCACGCTCTGCTGGGCCAAAGCCAACGGCATGAAGCTGATGGTCCAGGACCTGACCAATCCCCGGATGTCCATGCTGGCCCACACCCAGCTGGCGGCCTACGCGGGGACGATCCGGGGCGTGGAGTGCAACGCGCCCCAATTCTACCCCGCCGCCTCCCTGCCCGACGAAAAGGTCTATCCCGGCCTCTACGAGCGGCGGAACGGGGTGGTCAGACTCGACTTCCTCGACGAGCCGGGTCTTGGCATCAGAGACGGTATCATCGACATCGAACTGCCCGCCCCTGCGGCGGAGGAAGGAGAATTATGAGTTTCGAAAAAGTCGGATTCGGGATCATCGGCACCGGCGCGGTGGCCGCGGTCCATGCCCAGGCCATCACCGGCAGTGACTACGCCTTTCTGGCCGCGGTCTACGATGTGGTCCCCGAACGGGCGCAGGAGTTCGCAAAAAAACACGGCACCGTGGCCGTGGCGGACTTCGACGCGTTCCTGAAGACGCCCGGTCTCGAAGCGGTGACCGTGGCCACCCCCAGCGGCTTCCACCACGACCCGGTGGTGGCCGCGGCGAAGGCGGGGAAGCACATCCTCTGCGAAAAGCCCCTCGACATCACACTCGACAAGATCGACGACATGATCCGCGTCGCCGACGAGAACAAGGTGCTGCTGGCGGCGGTCTTCCAGTCCCGCTTCAAGAAGGCGGTGGCGGCCATCCGCAAGGCGCTGGACGAGGGCCGGTTCGGGAAACTGGTGTCGGTCTCGGCCAAACAGCTCTGGTTCCGGGACGAGTCCTATTACAAGAGCGCCTCGTGGCGGGGCACCTGGGCCGTGGACGGCGGCGGCGCCCTGATGAATCAGGGCAGCCACACGGTGGACCTGCTCCTCTATCTGGGGGGCGAGGTCAAAAAGATCAGCGCCCACACGTCGAACATCCTCCACAAGATCGAAGTCGAGGACTCCGCTTTCGCCCAGATCGACTACGTCTGCGGGGCCAGCGGCACCCTCGAAGTTTCCACCGCCTGCAAGCCGGGCTATCCGGTGACCATCGAGGTCACGGGGACCGCGGGGAGCGCCATCCTCAAGGCCGACACACTGGCCCGCTGGACCTTCGTGGAAGAGCGGTCCGAGGATGAACAGATCCGCCGGGAGTGCGCCGAAGGAGCGGCCCATTCCGGCGGGGCGGGGGCGGCCATGGACTTCGACTGCCACGGCCACCGGGCCCACGTGGACAATCTGGCCCGCGCCATCCGCAACGGGGAAAAACTCATGCTCAGCGGCCGGGACGGCCGGCTCGCCGTGGAGTTCATCCAGGCGGTCTACGAATCCAGCCGCACGGGGCTGCCGGTCATATTGCGCTGACCATGGAGTGCGA
This sequence comes from Lentisphaeria bacterium, assembly GCA_017443585.1. GTDB lineage: Bacteria > Verrucomicrobiota > Lentisphaeria > Victivallales > Victivallaceae > UBA1784. Next base: position 21,889 of record JAFSYV010000100.1, read on the forward strand.
CTTCAGTTCTCCGCAGGTCAAATATCTGTACGGCTCCTTCGTGGAAAGGAACGCCGTCGCCGTGACCCCGCACGTCCATGCGGATTACTGGCAGCTGGAGATCGCCGTTTCCGGGGCTTTCACGCTCCACCTGGACGACAGGGAGTGCGAGATCCCTCCGGGGACGGCGGTTTTCGTGCCGCCGGGGATCCGGCACACCGTTGTCTATCCCAGCCCGAACGGGGCCTTCGCCACGGCGAAGTTCAAGACCGCGTCCGGGTTTTCCGGGCTTCAGGTGGGCATCGTGCCGCCGGGCCCGGCGGAAAGCTACTTCCTCTCGGAGATCGTCCGGCTGCTCCGCCAGCTGCCCCCGGAGTTCGAGCGGATCGTGGCCATGCTGCTGGGCAACCTTTTCGTGCTCCACTACGGCACCAGGAAGGACCGGAACGCGCCGAAGATCGTTTCCATCATCGACAGCCTCATCGGCCGGGCCGGAGGAAGGGTCCGGATCAGGGAGCTTGCGGAACGCAGCGGCTACTCGCGGGACTACCTGAACCGGGTCGTGAAGGCCCGTTTCGGGATCCCGCTCAAGACCTACATCGACAACGAACTTGCCGAACGGGCCCGCCGCTATCTGGACTACTCCGAACGGAACATTTCGGAGGTCGCCGAACAGCTGGGGTTCCCGGACATCTACAGTTTTTCCCGCTTCTTTTCGCGGATGAACGGCGGACTGTCGCCCACCGCCTTCAGAAAAAGGAAATAGTTCCGGGAAAAATCCCTCTGCCTCTTGATTATTGCGTTCATGCATGGTATATTTTACGCGGGAAAAACTGTTCGAACATCAGGGAGCGCATAAAATGAGCGATGAAAACTTCACCACCTCTCTCGACGCCCAGCGGATCGCCCGGGCGCTGGTGACCTTTGCCCGCGAGGAGGGGTTCGTGACCGGCCCGGTCCTCATCGCCCCCGAGGCGGCCGCCGCCGAAAAGGAGCTTTTCGTCAAGATGTTCGCCGAACTGCCCCGGCACAAAGGGAACTTCGTCGACGGGGGACTTTCGGGGGAACAGATCTCCTCGCTTTTCACCTTCGTCTTCGCCAAGGCGGCGGAAACGGCCGCCCAGCTCTACGAGGGCATGGCCGACATCCATCTGAGCACCGAGGGGATGCTCTCGGGGAACATCCCCATCGCCGCCGGGGAACTCCTCAACGATTTCAGCGCCGACCGGAGTTTCCCCGACCGCTGCGCGGCCATCTTTCTGGACATGAACGCCGAGGCCCCCTTTTCCGCCCCGCTTCTCGCCCTTTTCGAGGCGTTGAAGTGGTGCTGCCGCCTCTCCTTCCACATCTTCTGGACCTTTCTCGAAGAACAGAGCAACCCAAAATAAGGAACGAACCTATGGAACATCTGAATGTCCCCCCGCAGGAGCACGTGAAAGTCCTTGGCGGCCAGGGCTGGGTCGGCCTCATCGACCACCTGGGCACCGAAAGCACGATCGTCAACGCCGCCAGAGTCTCCTTCGGGAAGCTCAAGAAGGCGATGGACGAACGGGACGTGAAACTGCTGGAATACCTCATCGACAACCGCCACACCAGCCCGTTGGAGCATATCGTCTTCACCTTCAGCGTCCATTGTCCCCTCTTCGTCCGGGGGCAGTGGCACCGGCACCGCACCTGGAGCTACAACGAGATCTCCCGGCGCTATACCGAGATCGACATGGAGTTCTACACGCCCCAGGAGCTGAGACGGCAGGCCGAAAACAACCGTCAGGCCTCCGTGGCCGACCCGGATTTCAAGGCGCCGGAACTGATCGCCGCCATCGACGCCCACAATAAGGCGTCGCTCGCGCTGTACGAAAAACTCCTCGCCGCGGGCGTCTGCCGGGAGCAGGCCCGCGGAGTGCTCCCCCAGAACATGATGGTCACCTTCTGGGGCACGGTGGACCTTTCCAATCTGCTCCATTTTCTGGAACTCCGGGACAGCGACCACGCTCAGTGGGAGATCCGGGAATACGCCATCGCCATCAAGAAGCTCATCAAACCCTACATCCCCCACGTGGCCGCCTACTTCGAGAAGAAGGGCCAGTCATGGTGACTCTGGCCCTGACCATGGGGGATCCGGCGGGGATCGGTCCCGAACTGTGCGTCAGGACGCCCCTGCTTCCGGAATTCGACAAGGTCCGCTTCGTCGTCTACGGCAGCGCCCGGGTCCTCGCCGAGGCCGCCCGGCGCTTCTCGGGGGGCGTCTGCCCCGAGGTCCGGGAAACGGGCGATCCCGGCCCTTTCGAGCACGGCAAGGCCGCCGCCTGCTGCGGCAAGGCCGCCTATGACGCGTTGACCGCCGCCGTGCAGGACGCCCTCGCGGGGAAAGTCGATGCCATCGTCACCGCCCCCATGAACAAGTACGCCGTCAACCTGACCGGGATCCCCTTTTCGGGCCACACCGAGCGCATCGCGGAGCTGTGTCACACGGAGCGCTTCGCCATGATGCAGTCCTCGGGGGCCTTCCGGGTGGCCTTCGTCACCACCCATATCGCCCTGGGAGATGTTCCCCGCCATGTAACGAAGGAACGGATCGTCGAAGTGGGCGAGATGCTCCGCGACGTGATCAGATTCGAAGGGATCGAAACTCCCCTCCTCGGCTGCGCCGCGCTGAACCCCCACGCCGGGGAAAACGGCTGCATGGGCAAGGAGGACGAACTCACCGTCAAGCCCGCCGTGGCCGAACTCGCCGCACGGGGGGTGAATGTGGAAGGTCCCCTGCCCCCGGACGTGATCTTCACCGAAAGAGTCCGGAGCCGCTTCGACGGCATCATTTCCATGTACCACGATCAGGGGCACATTCCCTTCAAGATGCTGGCCTTCGACACCGGCGTCAACTCCACGCTGGGACTGCCCGTGATCCGGACCAGTCCCGACCACGGGACCGCTTTCGACATCGCCTGGCAGGGAAAGGCGGACCTTTCCAGCTTCGCCGCCGCCTGCCGCGCGGCACAACTCCGGGCCGAACGCCGGAAATAAAAAGCGCCGTTGAAGATCTAAGAATACTAAGAATACTATGAATACCGCGTCGACGGGATCTTTCTCCACTGGCCGATACTCGCGGCGTGCGACACTCAGCGACTCGCCCGCAGACTGGCAACCGGCCCGGCGGCATTGCATAGCGCCCGCGGCGCCTTCTCGGCGTTTGGGGCAGTTCCAGTCTGCGGCCCACCTGTTATCGCAAACCGACGTTTGCGGAAAGAGCTATCTGAGACGCCTCCTTGCGATTTTCTTCCGTTTTTTCCCGTTTCCACGTTGAGAAGAAGCGCCCGGATCGGGCGGCGGAGGATTCTTCGGCTTCAACCGGGGCGGCACCGCTTCGGGCGGCCATTGAACGAGATACGCGCGGTTGGGATTCCAGTTCGACAGGCCGATGCCGATATGATTTTCAATGGCGCAGTTGATTTTTTCTCCGACATAGAACATCAGGAAAAACAACACAGCCCCGAGGATCTGCCGGTCGCTCTTCATAAAAATCAGAATCGGTATCCCGAGGCAGACGGCGTGAACGAGAAGCGACAGCAGGAGTTCGAGAAAATAGAACTTCCACTTCCGCGCCGGAGGATCACTTTCCCTCACGATCATGAATATCTTTCCTTTGCCAGACGCCTGCGGCTTGCCATATCCACAGAGTCACTTCTTCTTTTCAAAGCGGCTTTCCGTGCCGTCGAGGAGCCGTTTGATGTTGGAACGGTGGCGGAAGATCGCCAGGGCCCCGATGACGGCGAAGGCGATGACGGTGACGGTCCTGACCCGCAGATACCAGGGAGCCTGCACGGGGTCGACGGCGAGACGCATAGCCAAGGCACTGAGGGGCAGCGCCGCAGCCGCGACGATGCTGGCCAGCGACACGTAACGGGAGGTCTCGAAGACGATCACCCACAGGGCCAGGGCGATGAGGAGCGGCAGCGGCGCGATGGCGAAGGCGCCCCCCGCGGCGGTGGCGATGCCCTTGCCCCCCTTGAACTTCAGATAGACGGGGAACATGTGTCCGAGGACGGCGGCGGCGAAACAGGCGATCTCCGCCCAGGGGACGCCCGGCGCGATGTACCGGGCGATGAGCACCGGGACCGCGCCCTTGAGAAAGTCGCAGAAGAAGCAGAAAACGCCCGCCTTCTTGCCCACGCACCGGGTCACGTTGGTGGCCCCCGTGTTGCAGGAGCCCTCCTTGCGGATGTCGATGCCGTGACACTTGCCGATGATGAGTCCCGACGGGATGGCGCCGATAAAGTAAGCCGCGATTATGGCGATAATTGCGTTGATCATTTCCTTTTCCTCTTGAAAAAATTTTTTTTGGCGTTATCTTAATGTAACAGAAAACAAGTGAAAATGCAAATGAAAGAGGCTTGATTCGATGAATAAAAAGGCCATATTGTTCAAAGGGAACGGCACCGACGCTTCGGACATGCGTTACGCCAGCGGCTTTGCCGCACCGGACGATTTTCTTTTCCTGATGCACGAAAACCGCCGGATCTGTCTGGTGTCTCCCCTGGAATACGACCGGGCGCGCGTCAGCGTCCTCCCCGGCGTGGAAGTGCGGAGAAGCACCGCTTCCGCCGTGGAGGCGGTGAAAGAGCTTTGCGCCGAACTGGGACTTGCTTCGCTGACCGTCCCCGGCGCTTTTCCCCTGGGACTGGCGGAAAAACTCCGGGGGGCCGGGCTGGAAGTCGTTCCCGCCGAGGAGCGGCTCTTCCCCGAACGGGAGTTCAAGACGGCGGAGGAGATCGTGAAGATCACGGCCTCGCTCCGAGCCGCCGAAGCGGGCTGCCGCCGGGCCATCGAAATATTGCGTGAAAGCGATATCGCCAAAGACCGGACCCTCGTGTGGCAGGGGCAGCCGCTCACCTCGGAAATACTCCGGGCCGAGGTGGACTGCACCATGCTGAAGCTGGGCATGATCCCCACCGGGACCATCTGCGCAGGCGGCCTTCAGGCGGCCCAGCCCCACAATCAGGGCTCCGGCGTGATCCCGGCGGACTTCCCCGTGGTGCTGGACATTTTTCCCAAGTCCCGGACCACGGGCTACTGGGGCGACCTGACCCGGACCGTGGTGAGGGGGCTCCCTTCCGACTTCATGCGCCGGGCCTACGACGCCGTGCTCGAAGCGAGGGAATTCGCCAAGAGCTGCATCCGACCGGGAGCGATCCCCTCGGAGATCCACAAATGCGCCGCCAATATTCTCGAAAAGCACGGTTTCCCCACGGGCCACGATGAGCACGGCGACCACGGATTTTTCCACGGCCTCGGCCACGGCGTGGGGCTGGACATCCACGAATTCCCCCGGCTGAGTCCCAAGGCGAGTACGCCGCTCAGGCCGGGGATCGTCGTCACCGACGAGCCGGGGCTCTACTACCCCGACAAGGGGGGGATCCGCCTCGAAGACATGGTTTGGATCTCCCCGGAGGGAAAAACCGTGACCTTGACCGAGATCGAGGACGAGTTCGTCCTCTGACGGCAAAAGTTCCCGACCCCGGCGGAGGAGGTTCCGCCGCCGGGAGTCTTCAAAAAACAA
>JAFSYV010000101.1 GCA_017443585.1 Lentisphaeria bacterium
GCTGAATCCTTCGGCCTCATCATCCGCCTTGCGGATGTCCAGAATGAAAACTGCTTCGTATTTTTTCAAAATAAACTCGCTTGCTGTATGGATTGTTCAGTTGTTGTTGGTAAGTTCTGACACAGCACCGTCTGTCCTGACCGCTTCTGCCGGAGTTTCGGCCGGCGTCTCCTTGGCGGGACGGGCGTTGTAAAGGTTCATGGCCCGGGCCAGTCCCGACTTCAGGATGTCGGAAACGGCCTTGGCCGCCTTTTCGACGGTCTCGTTCCAGAGCGGGAGCTCTTCCGCGGAGAAGGGGGAAAGAACGTAGTCGATGACCTTCGCATCTCTCCCGATGCCCACCCGGAGCCGGGCAAAGGCGCTGCTCTGCAGTTCGGCGATGACGGACTTGAGTCCGTTGTGGCCGCCGTCGGAGCCGCCCCTGCGGATCCTGAGCTGCCCCAAGGGCAGATCCAGGTCGTCGGAAACGACCAGGATTTGTTCCGGAGCGATGTCGAAACGCCGGCACAGAGTGCCCACGGCCCGACCGCTTTCGTTCATATAGGTGAGCGGCATCTGAAGCATGAGGCTCCGTCCCCGGAACCTGCCCGAAAAAAGCATGCTGTCGGCGGTGTGGGTCCGTTCGAAACGGCCGAAGACCGGCGTTCCGAGGAGTTTTTCCAACACCATGAAGCCGGCATTGTGCCGCGTCCCGGCGTATTCGCTTCCGGGATTGCCCAGCCCGACGATGAGGCTGAAATTTTCGGTGGTTTCAGACATGTGCTGCGGTTCGAAAGATCACTTCTTGGCGGCTGCGGCGGCTGCTTCCTTGGCGGCGGCGCGGGCTTCGGTCTTCTTTTCGTTGATGGCTTCGGGTTCGGCGGCACCTTCGGTTTCCTCAGCCGGGGCTTCGGGCTCCGCTTCCTCGGGGAAGACCACGGTGAAGATCACCGTTTCCGGGGGGATCGCGGCCTTGACGCCTTCGGGCAGGACCAGATCGGCGGCGGTGATGGCCTGTTCGATCTTGCTCACGTCGACCTTGATGATCTCGGGCAGGCAGTCGGGACGGCAGGTGATGGCCAGATCGTGGACGGCCTGTTCGAGGACGCCGCCGTGAAGCTGGGCGTCGGCGAGGTTGATGGCGTGGAGCGGCACGTTGACTTCGATCTCGGCGGTGAGATCCACTTCCTGGAAGTCGATGTGGACCACATAGTCCTTCAGGTAGTTGATCTGGACCTCCTTGATGAGGACCGGGGTCTCCTTGCCGTTTTCGGCGAGGGAGATCATGTTGACGCCGTGACCGGCGATGGTTTTCCACTCGTCGGCGCTGACGCTGATGGGCCGGGCCTCCTTGCCCTTGCTGTAGACCACAGCCGGAATGCGGCTGGCCCGGCGCAGGCGGCGGGAGGCGTTGTTGCCGAACTCACTGCGGGGTTCGATGGCAATGACGTGTTTTGCGTTGCTCATTTGTTTCCTTTCTTTTAGGTTTCAGGACTCTTATCGTTGATTCAAGGTTCACTTGACATAGAAAAGGGAGGAGATGGATTTGCCGTCGTGGATGCGGCGGATGGCTTCGCCGAAGAGCGGGGCCACGCTGACCACTTTGATCTTGCCGCCGAGGGTGTCCTTGATGGGCACGGCGTCGGTGGTGACCAGCTGTTCGATTTCGGGCGTGCCGAGAAGCGTTTCCTTGCCCTTGTCGTTGAGCAGGCAGTGGCTGACGGCGGCGTAGACCTTGGCCGCGCCGTGGGCCTTGAGGATCCGGGCGGCGGCGCAGAGGGTGCCGCAGGTGCTGGTCAAATCGTCGGTGATGACGCAGATCCGGTCCTTGACGTCGCCCACGAGGTGGCTGGAGGCCACGGTGGTGGCGTTGATCCGCCGCTTGGTGACGACGGCGAAGCCGGCGCCCAGCATGTCGCCGTACTGCATGGCCATCTTGGTGCTGCCCGAGTCGGGCGCCACCACCACGCCGTTGTCGCCCACCAGCGCCTTGAGCTGGGGAACCAGAACGGGACGGGCATAGAGGTGATCCACGGGGATGTCGAAGAAGCCCTGGATCTGCTGGGCGTGCAGGTCCATGGTCAGGACCCGGTCGGCTCCGGCGCAGGTGAGCAGATTGGCCACCAGTTTGGCGGTGATGGGGACTCTGGGTTTGTCCTTGCGGTCCTGCCGGGCGTAGCCGAAGTAGGGCAGCACGGCGGTGATCCGGGCGGCGCTGGCCCGCCGGGCGGCGTCGATCATGATGAGCAGTTCCACCAGATTGTCGTTGGGCGGGTTGCAGGTGGGCTGGATGAGGAAGGCATCGGCGCGCCGGACGTTTTCTTCAAATTGCGCGAAGATCTCCCCGTCGGGGAAATGGGTGATGTGGACCTTGCCCAGGTTGATGCGCAGGTAGTTGGCGACCTGCTCGGAAAACTGCGGATAGGCGCTTCCCGAATAGACGCAGATGTGTTTTGCTTCTTCCATAACGGCTCCCCATTGTTTAACGGAAAACTCCTGCCGGAAGAACACCGCACACCGGACGCCGCGGGGACTTCGCCCCTCTTTCGCGGCTTCCTTCCTCCGGGATGCCCCTGCTTTCCGCGCCTGTCGGCGGAAACCGCATCCCATCGGGAAACCGATGTGCCGAACCCCCGGACACGGGAGAGAAAACGACCTTCTCGCCCGGCGATCCCCCTCACGGGATCGGAGTTCCATGATTTACATGCCCTTAATATAGCACGCCGGGACCGTTTTGTCAAGCCCCGGAAGGAAAAATCATTGCCCCGCCGGCAACGTCCCGCCCGCCCGCGTCACTTCTCCGCAGGCTTTTCGCCGAGCTTCCGCCGGACGGCCTGGATCGCTTCCTTTGTCTTTGCGACACTGGGATGGTCTTCCCCGAAAATATGTCTCCGGATCTCCAATGCTTTTTCAAAATACCCCAGCGCTTTGTCATAGTCGCCTTTGTCGTACCATACCTTGCCGATGTTGTTGTAACAGGTGGCGGTATCGGGATGATTTTCGCCCAAGACTTGCAGCAGGATCTTCAGTGCTTTTTCATGGTGCTTCAGCGCTTTGTCGCAGTCACCTTTGCCGAGCCATGTTTCGCCGATGTTGTTGTAACTTTTGGCGGTATCAAGGTGTTTTTCGCCCAAGGCTTGCAGCCGGATCTCCAATGCTTTTTCGTGATACTCCAGCGCTTTGTTGCAGTCGCCTTTGCCGTACCATACCACGCCGATATTGTCGTAACAGGTGGCGATATCGGGATGATTTTCGCCCAAGACTTGCCGCCGGATCTCCAATGCTTTTTCAAAATACTCCAGCGCTTTGTCGCAGTCGCCTTTGCCGTGCCATGCCCCGCCGATGTTGTTGTAACAGGAGGCGGTATCGGGATGATTTTCGCCCAAGACTTGTAGCAGGATCTTCAGAGCTTTTTCATGGTGCTTCAGCGCTTTGTCGCAGTCACCTTTGCCGAGCCATGTTTCGCCGATGTTGTTGTAACAGGTGGCAGTATCGGGATGATTTTCGCCCAGGACTTGCCGCCGGATCTCCAATGCTTTTTCAAGATACTTCAGCGCTTTGTCGCAGTCGCCTTTACCGCGCCATGCCGCGCCGATATTGTTGTAACTGCCGGCAGTATTGGGATGTTTTTCGCCCAAGACTTGCCGCCGGATCTCCAACGCTTTTCCATAATAAATCAGCGCTTTGTCATAGTCACCTTTGCCGTGCCAAGCACTGCCGATGTTGTTGTAACAGGTGGCAGTATCGGGGTGTTTTTCGCCCAGGACTTGCCGCAAAATCTTCAAAGCTTTTCCATAATACTCCAGCGCTTTGTCGCAGTCGCCTTTGGACCACCAAGCACTGCCGATGTTGTTGTAACAGGTGGCAGTATCGGGATGATTTTCGCCCAAGACTTGCCGCCGGATCTCCAATGCTTTTTCAAGATACTTCAGCGCTTTGTCGTAGCAGGCCGAATCATACAGGAACTCCCCGTAAGAGAGGCAGGCGGCGGCGGTCTTTTGGGGATCCTGCAGAGCAGGGGTTATTTTGTCGACCAGCAAGTCGTAGAACTCGAAGATCTTATCGCGGTTCTTGCGCAGATTGCCGGCGGCCTCGAGACACTCGATCGTAAGCCGGCAGACTTCGTAATGCCGCAGCATTTTTGCCGCGTGGGCCTTGAGATCCTCCGTTACGGACTGCAAGAGTTCATCGCTATTCCTTGGCAGCAGCTTCAGCGCCTCGTCGATCATTCCCTTTTCGACCAGTTCACGGACTTCGCTTATGGTCTCGTCCTGCTCCCTGCCGACCATTTCTTCCAACGTCCGCGCCAGCCGGAGATGCCCCGTCCGCTTGTCGTCGATCTGCTGTTGGACCTCCGTCAGTTTTTGATGCAGCCGATAGATTTCCTGCGAGAGGTCCTTTTCCGTTTTTTTGTCCTCTTCCCGGAGTTTTTCAATCTCCGCGAGGAGTTTTTCACGCTCCGCCTTGAGCTTCAGATAGTCCGGATCCTTCTGCAATGAAGGCATGTTTTCGCAGGACAGCAACGGGTATTTTCCCTCGCCGGAAACTTGGCAGATCATGCCGTCTTTCACCGCCAGCATCTCCCTGCCCAATGAACGTTTCAGCTGTTCCAGCTGGAGCAGAAAGTGCAGCTTCATTTCCGCCGACTGGTGGTAACGGTCGGGGTAATGCTTCAAACGCTCGCCGAGTTCGGTTTCGAGCTCCTTCAGCGACGCCTCCTTGGCATCCTCCGGAACGTACTTCATGCAGAAGTAGAGCCGCGGCTTGCCGCTACCTTTGGAATTGCTGTCGATGGCGTTTTTGATCTCCTGCGGCAGGGGATCGGGCGCGGAGGTGTGGCACAGCGAGACGAACATGTCGCTCCCCGGGATCTCCCGGATCAGCTTGATGCGGCAGTAGTATTTGCTGTTCTCGTCCAGATAGCGCACCAGGTCACCCAGCCGGGCGAGGTCGGGCTCGGCCTCGGGCGAAGCGGCCACATGGATCTGCAGAGTGTCGGCGGCGCAGGTCCGTTTCCGCTCATCTTCTGAAACGGTGACTTCCGCGCAGTATTTCGCAATTTTTGCGGCCAAAATCTCCCGCAGTTCAGGGAAGGCCGCGTAGGGTATGGGGTTCTTGTCTTCCAGGTAAGTTTCGAGATCTGCCTCGAGCTCGCCCAGCCGTGCTTCCGGATGCAGCTCGAGGAAGAGTTTTTCGTCTTCGCTGCCCTCGTGATCCGGCGTGAACTCAGCGGTCTTGCGGAAGATGAAGATATTTTCCGGCGGCAGGCTTTTCCGGGCGACTTCTGCCTCACGTACCGTATACCGGCCCGCGACATGCCAGAAGAGTCCGATGAAGAGCTCACAACCCGGGATCCGGGAATCGTACTCGATCTGTTTGGCCTGTTGATTGTAAAAGAGGTCCAGGTCCTCCCACTTGACCAGATGGAGATGGATCCCTTGCGTTTCATAGACCGTGTCGTTGAGTTCCCGGAGCAGATCGCCGATCCTGGCCCGATCCGGTTCCAGCTCGCAGGACGACGCCAGAAAAATCCTTATCTCCTTCATCGCTGAAACTCCTCCTGCCCGGAAATACCTGACTCGTCAGCGGATCCGGATACTGACGGAAAAAGCGATGCTGCCGCCGGGCGGAATCTGCACCGGCTTGAGGCAGGGTTCGCAGGTGGGGGAAAAGAGTTCAGGCGTGTCCCACACCGCCACGCCGCCCAGGGCGTCGGCAGGCGAAAAGGCGATCTCCATGCTCTTTTTCCCCGCCGCCTTGAAGCTCAAGGCGCCGCTGTCGACGGCCACGGTGGGGCTCTTCACGAGAAAGATGCGGCGGATGATCCCTTCCGAAACGGAGTCGATGTCTTTCTTATAGAAGGTATAGTCGTGAGGCCGGGGGAAGTTTTTCCCCCCCAGCACCATGGAGCCGCCGTTTTTGTTGTTCCACGCCGAAGGCATGAAAAACCAGCGGTGGCCCACGTCGTTCATGACGTTTTCCGTGGTGTTGGTGAGCTTGACGTCGAAGGTGACCGCCGTGAGGTCGGGGGAAAAGGTCAGCTGCCGCCGGATCCGCAGGTCGGGCAGATCGGGAAAATTCCGCACCGAAGTGGTGTGCTCCCCGACGATGACCAGCTCCCCGGCGGGGGTGAACTTCTGCTCCGTCACCCGGCAGGGGGAAAAGAGCTGCATGCCGTGCTTCCCCGGACTCCAGAAACAGCTCATGCCGAAGTTGCGGTCCGCCTGCGCCTCCCCGGCGACTTCCCACGACTCGATGACCAGCCCGCGGGGATTCACGACGACGCTGTTTTTCCCGGAAGTGATGCGGAGCAGGTTCTTTTCGCCGGGGTCGATGACGGTGCATTTCACTTTTCCGGAACTCATCTCGTTCCACTTCCCCGTGTCGTTTTCACTGCGGAGCGCCTTGTCCCGGGCCTCTTCGGCCTCGAAGGCGGGCCGGTTGACCCGGTCGAGACGCGCCTTTTCCTTTTCCAGATCGCCGCGGGTCAGCTCCGGCAGGCCGGGGACGGGCTTGGCGGCGGGGGCGAGTTCGAAGAAGACCCAGCGCAGAGCCCCCGCGTGGAGCGGGATGCCCCGTTTCAGCTCTTCCGAAGTGTAGAGTTTGCCCTTTGCCCTCGTGAATTGCCGGTCATAGGGGATCTCCTTCACCTGCCACGTCTTCCCGGCGGGGAGGTCCTTGAGCTTGAGCGAGAAGATCACGTCCGCCTTTTCCCAGAAGTTCCCCACGGCGGCGAGGTATTTGCCGCCTTTGGCGAAGGCGAC